>JBPYEW010000155.1:0-4607 GCA_051984555.1 Terriglobales bacterium
AGTTCCCGACCATCTGCGACACCATCCCCAGCATTGCAAGCATCGGATAGTCGTAGGCAATGGTCGATGCCGGCTCCAGGAAGCCTCCATTCGCCGGGTCCAGCTGCCCACCAGTAGAAGCAAACCCCGTCGGCGACATCCAGCTGGTTGTTCCGACTGCCTGGCTGAAAGAATGCAGGAAGCTGACGCGCGGATTACGTGCGGTTCCCAGGTTCGCGCCGAACTGTAAGGTATGCCCGCCTTTCGTCCAAGACAGGTCGTCGACAAAGTTGTGAACGGGCATCTGCAAGTTGTGGCTGTAAGCAAATCCCTGATCTAACCCGTTGAATGTATTCCAAGGTTGGTTGGTGTTGCCGACAATCCCAACGCTTTGCCGAGTGAACCCCCAATGGAAGCTGTTGATCATGGCGGGAGTGATAACGGCTGTGTAGCCAAGTGCCATGCCTTTGCTGTGATCGCCAAGGGTCTGGATGGGGGCGGTGCCGGGAAGAAACGGCTCGCCGGGATTCTTGACGCTTCGCATAGCACCGCGCCAGAAGATCGAATGCTTTCCAGCCGAGTCGATCCGATGATCAATGCGAGCGATCAGTGCATTCTCGTCAAAACTGACAGGGGCTTTGAACCGGAATCCAGCGTAGTTGAGTCCGTCGCCCACGCTGGTGTCATTCGTGGGATATTTCCCGGTACAGAAAGTCTTGTCAAAATAGCCAGTGTGCCCAGTAAGGTCCAGGATCGCGGGGTTGATCCCCAAACCGCTCGGATCCAACGCCTGAATGTCATTGGGATGCAGGGTGGTGATCCCACCGCTTGTGTCCAGGTATTGGATGATGCCCTGGCACATGGAGGGCGTAGGTATCGATCGAACCGCGGGAACGTCCTCCCGCCGCCGAGTACCTTCATAGTTGAAGAAGAAGAAGCTCCTGTCTTTCTTCAGGGGTCCGCCCAGCGAACCGCCAAAGATGTTACGAATCAGCTTGAGGGGTTTATTTGGCTCACCCGTGGCTAACTGCGATTGCTTGATGAAGTAGTCGTTCGCGCTGGTCAAGGTGTTGCGATGGTACTCATATAACGAGCCGTGGAACGTGTTCGTCCCGCTTTTAGTGATCAAGGCCACCTGAGCGCCTGAACCTTGCCCCTGGTCGGCGTTGTAATTCGCCGTGGTAACGCGGAATTCCTGCACGGAATCGAGCGTCACCGGTAGAACCGAAGTGAATGCATACCCGCTGGACTGATCGTTGACATCCACGCCATCCAAGCTGATGTTGCTCTGATCACTGCGGGCGCCATTGACCGCGCCATTACGCGTGTCCTGTTCTTTGTCCACGTCGGGGCGATTCCCCGTGTATGCGACGCCCGCCTGGAGGCTAAGCAGATCGGGAACGTTTCTGCCCTCAAGTGGAATCTGTCGAACCTGTGTCTCTCCGAAACTGTCACCGATCGAAGCATCGACCAGGTTCAGAATGGGCGCTTCGCTCTGTACCGTTATCGTTTCAGTGGCAGAGCCAACTTTCAGCTGAATGTTGGCAGTAGCGGGAGTACTGACCAGCAACTGAAGGCCGGTTTGCCTGTGTCCCGCAAAACCGGAGGCATTGACCGTCAAGACGTACGTCCCAGGGGGCACTGCCAGAAAGCGGTACTCGCCGGCATTATCGGTTGCGGCATTGCGTTCCGTCTTTGATTCCGGGTTGATTAAGACGACCACCGCTCCGGCAATTGCGCTGCCGCTGGGATCCGTGACAGTCCCTTGCAGGGACGTGGAGGAAACCTGCCCGAACAGAGGAGTGAAGGCCAGACACAGAACCATCATCGACCAGAGAGCACGCGTTGGGACGCACTTCATTTTCGACTCCTTGCCACGAGTTCGCGAGGTCCGGCTTCGACGCACAGACAAATGCATCGAACCAGATCCTTCAATCCTGAAAACGGGCGGTATCGTAGTGCTTCACGGACTACGGAAACTTGTCTGACAGTGACATCAGCTCAAGAAGAAGCCAGTATGAGAACGGTCGACGACACGAAGAAACCGTGCCGCGGGCTGACCATTGGACACAAATCAAGATCAAATCCGGACACGTTGATGGTCCGGCAGCGTAGACCCGAGCAAGAGACGTGTCAAGCGTCGAAAATCGCCGAAACCCAATGCACAACCAATTGAGCGATGGCGGCCTAGGTCGCCATTGTTATAATCCCGCCGCGATCGAGAGCAGACAGAGATACACGAGCGAATAGCAATCTCGAGGAGCGAAGCGATTGGACCGTTGCAAAGAATCCGAAAAACTTCCGCTGTCCCAACCGATTCCACGCCGTGATTTTCTCAATGGAATGGCCGTCGCCTTAACCGGGACCTACGCTTTTCTCTCTCACGCTGCGGGCGCGACCTTCGACGACCCGCCTGGCGCGAAACCGCAGACCTCGGTTGATTCGTTTCCACCTCTGCGGAGCGGACTTCGTGGGAACTATCCGGCGGCTATCGCCGATTTTGATCGCATCGAGCAGGGTCAGTACCACGACGTTCCAGCAGCCGAAACCGGCGAAGATTATGACTTGGTGATAGTTGGCGCTGGGATCTCGGGTCTTGCGGCGGCGTATCTCAACCGTGCCGCCCTTGGACCCAAGCAGAAGATACTTCTGCTCGACAACCACGACGATTTCGGCGGGCACGCCAAGCGAAATGAATTTCATTACGCTGGGAAAACGTTTATCGGTTTCGGCGGCACATTCGCAATCTCCACGCCTTTTCCATACAGCTACACGGCGAAAGCACTGATTAAGGATCTCGGCATCGAAGTCGAGCGCTACTCCACCTTCATCAATCATGACCTTGAAACCAAGTTCAACCTGCGTTCAGGCATGTTTTTCGATAAGGAGCACTGCGGAGAAGACCGGCTCGTAACCGGCTATGGCCGCTTACCGTGGCCGGATTTCTTCGCTCGGACGCCGCTTCCAGAGCAGGCACAACGCGATCTGGTTCGACTGCACGGCAAAAATCCAGACTACATGCCGGGACTCACCGACCAGGAGAAGAAAGCGCAACTGGCGAAAATGAGCTACCAGGAGTTTCTCCTCAAGGTGGCGAAGATCAGCCCCGATGCGCTGGTAGTTTTTCTTGGCGAGGGTGCACGAAACAACAAGCGGGTTGATACCCTGCCGGCGCTGGAGGCAGCCGAGCACGGCGCAATCGGGTTCAACGGCTTGGGACTCAGCTTGCCTCGTGAATTCAACGAAGGCTCGTTCTTCTTCCACTTCCCGGATGGCAACGCTTCGATTGCGCGACTGCTCGTCAGCCGACTTGTGCCTGATGCGTTTGCCACAAAGCCATCCATGGAGTCGATTGTCGCCGCTGCGCTGGACTACTCGCGGCTCGATCAAGAGGGGACCGGTGTTCGGGTTCGTCTCAACAGCACCGTCGTTCGCGTCCAGCATGATGCGGAACCGGATCTAAGCAATTTCGTAAAAGTTTCATACCGTCAGAACGACAGGTTGCGAACAGTTCGCGGCAAGCACTGCATTCTCGCCTGCTACAACCGTCTGATTCCGAGTCTCATTCCGGAATTGCCCGCGGAGCAGAAGGATGCGCTGACATACCCGGTTAAGGTTCCGATGATGTACACCAATGTCCTAATCCGGCGATGGACCGCGTTTCAGAAGCTCGGTGTCTCCCAGATCAATGCGCCGGGGATGTATTACACGCATGTATCTCTTGACCCCGGAAGCACGGTGGGAGGCTACTCGGGAGTGAGTTCACCCGAGGAACCGATCCTCGTGCACATGGTTCGCCATCCCAATAAACCAGGGCTTCCGCGCAAAGAGCAGCACCGAACCGGTCAGAAGGAATTGCTCACGACGACCTTTGAACAATTCGAAAAGGAAATCAGAAATCAGCTCGATCGTATTCTGCGCAGCGGCGGATTCGACGCCGCCAACGACATTGCCGCCATCACGGTGAATCGGTGGCCGTTTGGCTACGCTTACACCTACGACACTCTTTCCGATCCGGACATTCCGCCTGAGCAGCGCCCACACATTCTGGGCAGGAGGCGATTTGGCCGAATTACGATTGCGAACTCGGACGCGGGTGCCGCCGCATTTACCAATCAAGCCATCGATGAAGCAAATCGCGCTGTACAGGAACTGCTCGTGTACCAGCACCTCACGTAGAACGGAGCATGGATCGTGCGATTTCCGAATCGCGATGCTTGGAGAACTTTAATCCTGGGTTGCCTGCCGGTTTTCTTCATGGCGATTGGTTTATCACTTGCGGCCGCTCAGAACGCGACAGACGCAGCGAAGACAGCCGGCAAAGATCCCATGCAGCCGATTGCCTTCGATCACAAGCTGCATTCCGCGAAGGGCCTGACCTGTTCCTCTTGTCACAGCAATCCCGACCCCGGGGAGACGATGTCTATTCCGGATGCGGACATATGTATGGCCTGCCACCAGACGATCGCGTCTAATCAACCGCAGATCGTCAAACTCAGCGAATTCGCACGGAGCAAGAAACCGATTCCCTGGGTTCGCATTTATTCGCTTCCCGGGTTTGTCTACTGGAGTCATCGAACTCACCTTTCCGCTGGGCAAGCATGCGAAAGCTGCCATGGAGATGTCGC
>JBPYEW010000156.1:0-3014 GCA_051984555.1 Terriglobales bacterium
GAGTCAGAAAGAGATGCGACTGGAGACATAGCTTAAAATCCTGGCTTAGTTTCGGTGGCAAAGTTCGAGCAGCTTGTTAACCGTCTATCGAAATGACGCGGGGTTGAAGGATCTTAGCGATCAGGCCGGTCCATCCGGTCTGATGCGAGGATCCGACACCGCGACCGGTGTCGGCGTGAAAGTACTCGTAGAAGTGCAGATGGTCGCAAAAGTGCGGATCGCGCTGGAAAAGCTCATACTCGCCGAAGACGGGCCGCACACCTTTCTCGTTTCGCACGAACAGCCGCATCAGGCGCCGCCCTAACTCGGCGGCCACTTCATTGATCGTGACGAAATGACCAGACCCAGTTGGGCACTCGATCTTGAATTCGTCTCCGTAGTAGTGGTGAAACTTCTGAAGAGACTCAATAATCAGATAGTTCACAGGGAACCAGATCGGCCCTCGCCAGTTTGAGTTGCCGCCGAATAAACCGGAAGTCGATTCAGCGGGTTGATACTCGACCGTCATTGCGTGGCCGTTCCATTGAAACGTGTAAGGATGGTTCTGGTGATACCGGGAGATCGCTCTCACGCCGTAGTCGGAAAGGAACTCGGACTCATCCAACATCCGCCGGAGCAGCAGCTTCATGCGGTGTCCTCGCAACAGGGAGAGCAGCCGTCGCTCGCCCGCTCGTGGTAAGTGCCAGCGAGAAACTAACTGCGCAAGGTCCGAACGATGATTCAGGAACCACTCCAGCCGCTTCGCGAATTCTGGCACCTGTTTCAACAATTCCGGCTCGAGCGTTTCGACCGCGAACAACGGGATTAACCCTACCATCGAGCGAACCTTGAGTGGAATCATCTGCCCGTTTGGCAGATTCAACATATCATAGAAGAATCCATCCTCTTCGTCCCACAACCCAACACCCTCGTCGCCGATATTGGTCATGGCCTTGGCGATTTGCAAAAAATGCTCAAAGAATTTCGTCGCTATGTCCTCGTACACGTGGTCGTGGCGAGCCAACTCGAGCGCGATACGCATCAGATTGAGGCTGTACATGGCCATCCAACTTGTCCCGTCCGATTGATTGATAAAGCCACCGGTAGGAAGCGGAGAGCTGCGGTCAAACACCCCGATGTTGTCGAGTCCGAGAAATCCGCCCTGAAAGATGTTACGCCCTGCGGCGTCTTTGCGATTCACCCACCAGGTGAAGTTCAGCATCAGCTTGTGGAAGACACGTTCAAGAAAGGGCAGATCACCCGGGTCATTGCGCCGTTCGCGTCGTCGATGTTTCCGGTCCATCTGAAAAACGCGCCAAGCGGCCCACGCATGCACTGGAGGATTCACATCGCCAAATGCCCACTCATAGGCGGGCATTTGGCCATTCGGATGCATGTACCACTCGCGTGTAATTAAGATGAGTTGCTGCTTCGCGAACTCTGGATCGATGAGGGCAAGAGTGATCGTATGAAAGGCAAGATCCCAAGCGGCAAACCAGGGATATTCCCATTTGTCGGGCATGGAGATGACGTCCGCACTGTTCACGTGGGTCCACTCGCAGTTGCGGCCGCGTCTGCGCTCCGCTGGCGGAGCCGGGTAACCTGGGTCACCTTTCAACCACAGCGGAACGTCGTAGTAGAAGTATTGCTTGTTCCAGATCATCCCCGCTAACGCCTGACGTTGCACGTCCCTGGCCCCTTCATCCGGCAAATCGCTTTGCAACTCGGCATAGAATTCGTCCGCCTCTCGGCACCGAAGCGTGAGTATCTCCTTGAACTCGTCAAAGGGCGAACCTTCTAATGGCCGCGATAGTCGCAATCGCACCTGGCTCTCTTCTCCGGCCGGAATGGTCGACTTGACGAGCGCGGCGCACTTGGTACCGGCCCGAGCGGGGTTCACCGCCCTTGCATCTCCATGAATTAGAAATTCGTGGAAGCCATCCTTAAAATACCCCTCTGCGTCCTGTATCCCATAGAGACGTCGGAAATTGGTCTCGTTATCACAAAACAGCAGCGACGGGCTCCTATCCACGTAAATGTTGTACTGGCCGAGCACAGGATGCAGCGCCGCAACGGAGCCGTCAGCAAGCGCCTGGAGGATTGGCCTCCTGGTATCGTATCCCCACGACCAGGTGTTTCTGAACCAGAGCTGGGGCAGCACGTGAATCACGGCCTCTTCTGGGCCGCGGTTACAAACCGTGATCAGCATCAGAATGTCTTCCGGAGAGGCCTTGGCGTATTCGACAAAGACGTCAAAATATCGGTCTTCATCGAAAGCATTGGTGTCGACCAGCTCAAATTCTGCATCGTGCTTGCTCCGCCGGCGATTCTCTTCCACCAACCAGCCGTACGGAAACTCCCGTTGCGGATACTTGTAGAGCATCTTCAGGTAAGAATGCGTCGGGGTCGCGTCCAGGTAATAGTAGACTTCTTTGACGTCCTCGCCGTGGTTGCCTTCGCTGTTTGTCAGGCCGAACAGACGTTCCTTCAAAATCGGGTCACAACCGTTCCAGAGAGCTAAAGCCAAGCAGAGACGCTGGTGATCGTCGCTCACGCCGGCAATCCCATCTTCGCCCCACCGATAGGCGCGGCTTCGAGCCTGATCGTGACTGAGATAATCCCACGCTGTGCCTGTTGGGCTGTAATCTTCGCGCACGGTTCCCCATTGGCGCTCGCTCAGATACGGACCCCAGCGCCGCCATGGCGCTCCGCCACCGCCTGCCTCTTTGAGTCTCTGTCTCTCTTTCATGAAACCCTTCCTGGGCTGTCAGTCGTCAGGCGCACTCGTCGTTGCAGCGAACATCGCTAGCCAAGTCTCTGAACCAGGTGATCGCCCACCCGCAACGCATTTGCCATGATCGTTAGTCCCGGGTTCACCGCGCCAGAAGATGGAAAGAAGCTGGAGTCAACGACGTAAAGATTGTCGACGTCATGGGTTCTGCAGTTGACATCCAACGCGGAAGTCGTCGGATCGTGACCAAATCGGATTGTGCCGTTCTGATGCGCGACGCCCGCAAGCGAAATTTGCTGCCCGA
>JBPYEW010000157.1:0-10238 GCA_051984555.1 Terriglobales bacterium
CAAAGGGTGTCGACCTGTTCCGCGCCGACAACATGAACCGCCTCCCCGGCTCTCGCTTGCCGGTGGGCTCCTGCGTTCACGACAACCTGGGACAGACCCTGTGTGGATACCCTGGACACGTCATCAATCAGGATTACGGCACACTGCGTAACTGGTTGAATCAGGTCCAGTCGAACTACAACGCGTTGCAGGTTGCTGTGAAAAAGCAAATGAGCCACGGCATCCTGTTCAACGTCAACTACACCTGGAGCCACAGCTTGGACGACGGATCGAGTTGGCACAGCGGAGCTACCACTGCCAACGGCGCTGCCGCAGGCGATGGCTATACCACCGAATGGATGCATCCGGGTCTCGATTACGGAAACTCGATCTTCGATATCCGGCATCGCCTGGTTGTGAACTACGTATGGGATCTGCCCCTCGGTCACCACAGCGGCTTCCTCGGCGCGGTGCTTAACGGCTGGGAGTACAACGGCATCTGGTCCTTCCAGACAGGCGCGCACTGGTCTCCATTCAACAAGGGCCGTTCCGACTTGCTGTCCACCGTGAATTTCGACTCAACCGGGGCACCGCTTCCATGTACCGCTGCTGATGTCAACGGCGGCACTTGCGTCAATGCTGGCGGCGATTACATGCTGAGCTCTATCGGCTCAACGGATAGAAACGCCCGTCCGAACTCCACCCTCTCGAGCTACAACGGTGCGACTCACGATATGTGGGCCAACGGATACGGAAGCACATTCGTATCGAGTGTGTTCTCCGCCCCCTGTCTGGCTTGCGTTGGCAATCTTGGGCGCAACCAGTTCGTGGGACCGAGTCAGTTCCAGGCCGACATGTCTCTCATCAAGAACTTCAAAGTTACTGAGAGAGTCGGCTTGCAGTTCCGCTTCGAAGGGTTCAACGTGTTCAACCACACCAACTTCATTCTCGCCAGTACCGCTTCCGGTGCCACGGGTCCACACAACAACATCGCGCAGGCCAATTTTGGTCAAGCCGGTGCAACCTTGGCCCCCCGCGAAGTGCAGCTGGGTGTGAAGTTAAGCTTCTAAACCTTGCTTCGAAGGGCTTGCCTCGAAAGGGGCAAGCCCTTTTTTCTTTTGCCGGTGGTCTGTGTTCTCCTTCCGATCCCGCATGCCTAGCGCGGTTCCCCGAATGCGGAAATGCTCCTCAATCCGACTTACGCTCCTGACATTGTTCTGCACCGTGGCCCCTCTTGCATGCTGCCAGCAAATGGGTTCAATTGTGGGTGACGTTCGTATTCTCCGCGGTGGTTTTCCTGAACAGCTCCTCGTCAACCTGCAAGCTCGCGGCGGCACCATTCAGAGCACCTACACCGATGGGGAGGGTCGCTTCGGTTTTAACGCCATATACACAAACGTGTACCACGTCGTCATCAATGACGAGCGTTACCAACCGGTGGACGAGAAGGTGGAGCTAAAGCCGGACATCCAGCCGGTGTATATCATGCAGATCAACCTCGTACCGCGCGAATCCCCTGCCGCCGTGAAGTCGAAAACTTTCACGGTCAGCGCCCAGGATCTCACCAAGAAATATCCCAAGGAGGCAGTGAAGGAGTTCGACCGCGGAACTGCGAAACAATCCGAAGGCAAGACCGAAGATGCAATTCAGCACTTCAAGAAGGCGCTTAAGATCGCTCCCACTTTCGCTATGGCCCATAACAGCCTCGGTGCTGCCTACGTGAGCAGGTCCGATTTTGTGAATGCCCAGAAGGAGCTTGCCGAAGCCATTCGCCTGGATCACTCTGATGGGAGCGCCTACTTCAACATGGCTAACCTGATGCTGCTTACCAGGAACCTGGGCGAAGCCGGCGAATACCTGAGACAAGGATTCTTCCGGCAACCTGATTCCGCCTTCGGCTTCTTCGTCCAAGGGACGGTTCTCGAGCGCGCCGGCAAACTCCCCGAAGCCGAAGCCTCGCTACAGCGGGCTCTGCAGTTGGATCCCAAAATGCCGAGGCCGCATTTGGAACTCGTGAACCTCTACTTGCGCGAACAGCGGTCGACGCAGGCCATGGCTGAGTTACACAATTTCTTGCAGGTTGCGCCCAAGGACCCGCTGGCCCCAAAAGCCCGCGAAGTCCTCGACAGGCTGAAACGCGCCAGCAGCAAGGAGTCGCAACCTTAATCGGCGGGTTTATGCGCTGTTGAGTGCTGCTGAATTTTTCCGCAGAGATTTTGGTCCAGACGGCATGCGGCATCATATTCCTGTGCCGCCCGCGACCGCTGTTTCAGCCGCTCATACGCAAATCCCAGATTCAGATGGGCATCGGCCATGTCCGGCTTCTGCCGCAGAGCTTCCCGATAGCTGTTCACTGCCTTTTTAAGCTGGCCAATGCGGCTGTATGCGATTCCCAAGTAGTTAAACAAATACGGACCAGAGAGCCCCAGGTCAACGGCCTGCTGCAGATGTTGCGACGCCTCGCCGTATGCCTTCGATTCGAATTCCAGCATGCCCATTTCGCGCACCGACAGCGCAAAATTTGGCTGAATCTCGAGGGACTTACGCAGCGACTTCATGGCTTCATCAGGCTGGTGCTGCGCCTGTATCCATCCCAGCTCGAACCACGCGCGAAAATTCTTGGGATTGGTATCGATGGCTTTCCTGGCCCACTTCTCAGCCTCATCATCGCGCCCTTGCTGGTGTAACGCGCGAGCCACCGCCGTCATAGCCTGGTCGAAGTCAGGATTCAGCTGCAGCGATTTCTGCAGTTGTGCGACTGCCTCCGTCCAGTCCTTCCGCGCGAGTGCCTCCTCGCCAATCATGTAAGGAACCACGTACAGTGTCGGATCCTGCTCCATCACGGGATTGAGGATTCGCTTTCCTTCCTCGAAATTGCCGGCGCGAAAGGCGTCGGAAGCGGCCAGAATGCTCTCTAATTCGCCGATCTTATCTTTAGGATCGGGCAGCGAGTTCGTGAGCGCGGACGCAGGCACTGGTGACCGGTATGCGAGGTATCCCAGTGCGCGCAGCTTCTGCGCAACGACATCATCGGCGGCTGGGCCGGATGTCGCTTGCACCTTTGGCTGCTGCGACACTTGCTCCTTCAGCTTCTGTTTGAGCGCAGCCGCTATTGCCGGGTGCTCCGCGATGACGTCGTGTAGTTCGGTCGGATCCTCTCGCAGGTTGTACAACTCCGGCCGCGGTGCCTCAACATACTGATAGTCACCATTCTGCAAACTGTGCAGTGGACTCCAGCCGAACGAACTGAAGGGATAGAACGTCTCACTATAAGCCGCGCCGGGGGCCGGTTTCGGCAGCAACGACATCGTATCGAACTGACTCTGAATGCGATCGCTGACCCTTGCCAGCCTGAGCAGAGTGGGTGCTACCGCCGTTATCTCCACCACGTCACCGACGCGTCGGCCGCCAATCGACTTCCCCGCGGGCTTGATGATGAGCGGCACGTGCAAGGTCGAGTTGTAAATAAAAAATCCGTGCTCTCTTTCGTCGTGCTCGCCCAGCGATTCGCCATGGTCGCTCACGACCACGATCGCCGTCTTGTCGTACAGCCGATTCTCTTTCAGCCAGGCAATCACCCGTCCCAGTTGTGCATCGGTGTACGCAATTTCCCCGTCATATAGATTTTCTTTGTACTCGGTTCGGTAGGGCTCGGGCGGATTGTACGGACTATGCGGATCGTACAGGTGCAACCAGAAAAAAAACGGCTTCGCGGTGCGATGCTTCAGCCAACTCAGGCTGTGATCAACACTTTCGTTCGCCTTGCGCTCGACTAAGCCGATGTCCGAAGTTACAAACAGATTCCCGGCAAAGACGTCATCATAATGTTCGAAACCGCGTGCTAGTCCCCAACTTCGGTCCAACACGAATGAACTCACCACCGCCCCCGTCCTGTAACCAGCATCCCTGAATGCTTGCGCCACCGAGCGGAACTGTGGCGCGAGAGGATGACCTGTAAAGTCCTGAACACCGTTTTTGAAGGGATACGTTCCGGTGAGCATGGCAGCATGCGACGGCCACGTCAGCGGAACCTGGGAAATCGCACGCTCGAACAGAACACCGTCTTGAGCCAGTGCGTCGAGGACTGGGGTCTTTACCTGTTTGGCGCCATAACAACCGAGATGATCGGCGCGCACGGTATCAACCGTGATGAAGATTACGTTTGGCCGGGCAGCATTTGGCGCGCGCGAAGGCTGGTCACTTGCGACAGACCACCCTCCCGCCGCAATCATCACTAGCAACGCAAGGCGTACCGTTCGACCTGCTAAGCACATTTATCTAGGGGCAACCTCTTCAGCCTTGCGCAGCTCCTGCTTGGCTTCATCCCTGAGTCCCTTGGCCTCGAGTGCCTTGGCCAATAGGACGTGAATTTGAGATTGATCGGGCGCGAGCGTTACCGCCCTACGCAATTCTGTAATGGCTGTGTCGGTCTGCCCTTCTGCAAGTAAGAGTTGCCCAAGCGCCACATGGCCAGGTATGTACTCGGGAGAAATTGTCACCGAACGCTGGAATGCTTCTAGCGCCTCCGCGGTCATTTGTTTCTGCATATAGACCATACCCAAGTCGTAAGCGGCACTGAAGTTGGTCGAGTCCAGCTCTAGGGTTCGCTTGAGCGTCGCAATGGCATCGTCGGCTCGCCCCGCGCGCGCATACGAGAGACCTAATTGAAATACTGCGAGCGCATAGTCCGGGCTGAGTTTCAACACTTTCTGAAACTGCTCGGCCGCTCCTTCGTAGTTCTTCAGGCGGTAGTAGTCAATGCCGAGCAGGTAGTGTACGGGAACAGAGTCGGGCTCGGTCTTGAGAGCTGTCGTGAGCTTTTCAACCGACTCCTCATATCGTCCGTGCTGACCGTCCGACATGCCCTCCGAAACCAATTCATAGACCTGAATTCGGTCCTTGGGGTCGGGTAACTGTGAATTGCTGATCGTCAGACTCCCACCACCCGAAAATCCGGCATACCCGAGAGACTTCAACCTCTCCATCAACGCCGGATCGAGCCCGGTTTTCTCCGCTAATTCCTTGCCCGCACTGTACCCCCGTATAGTGGAGGCAAGTTTGGCGCGTAATTCTTCGCTGACCGCTTTCTTCTCCGAGTAGAGATTGTTGAGTTCTCCAGGATCCTTGCTGATGTCGTAAAGCTCCGGTTTCGGTGCTTCGATAAAGTGATATTTCCCAACCTCAAGTCCCCGCAACTCACTCCAGTTGAAGTGTAGTCGAGGTAAAAACGTCTCCGCGTACAGCTGCCGGCTACTCTCGGCCTGCTTCGCTTCAACAAGCGGCAACATGCTGGTTCCCTGCACCTCCGGTGGAACCTGCAGGCGAAGCGCTTGTAAGATCGTGGGCATTATATCTGCGGTACTAACGGGCCCCTCGACCTCCGTTCCCTTGTGTCCTTCGGGAAAATGGACAATCAACGGCACATGCAATGTCGAGTTGTAGATGAAGAACCCGTGCGTCTTTTCTCCGTGCTCCCCCAGGCCTTCGCCGTGATCTCCGCTCAGCACGATAATCGTGTGCTCATAAAGGTGTTTCTGCTTCAGAAAAGTTATAACTCGCCCAACCTGCTCGTCCGCAAATGCGATCTCCCCATCGTATGGATGGTCTTTATATTGCTCGGCATACGGAGCGGGTGGTTTATACGGGTAGTGTGGATCATAAAGGTGCATCCACAAAAAGAACCTGGACTGTGAATTAGCTTGCAGCCACTGCAGCGTCTCATCGGCAACCACATTCGCTGGTCGTTCCATCTCGTCGAGATTCGATTCTTGCAGCCGATTGAAATCAAAGTGGTCGTAGTAGAAATCGAACCCTCGGTTCAGACCAAACCTGGAATCCAGCACCGCAGCTGCAACCACAGCGCCAGTTCTATATCCGTTTTCTTTAAGCACCGACGCCAACGTGGGCGGTTGCGCCCCGAGCCGGTTTCCACTGAAATCATGCATGCCGTTCAGCATGGGATACGTGCCGGTGAAAATCACTGTGTGCGATGGGAGCGTTATCGGAACCGGCGTGAAAGCCATATCAAACCGGACGCTGTCTGCAGCTAAGCCGTCGATGTTGGGGGTGCGAATCTGCTTATAGCCGTAACAGCCAACGTGGTCGGCCCGGAGCGTATCAACCGTGATCACCACAACATTGAATGATGCGCCGGTACCCCAAGCCACTGGACCGAACAGGCACACTAGCCCTGCTAGAACCGCGGGCAAAAAGAGGGACAACCTCATGAGTATCTGAATTATATAGCGCCTGCCGGCTGGTTAGGGACGTGGACCGGGCCCAATCTCTTTGGTTGAAAGCTGCCACGAAAGAAGGTACATTCCAAACCGTTCCACTGGATTCGCTCAGTTTGAGAGGGGGATGTATGGTGCGGAGCGCGCGCGTTTGTAGTCTCCTTATCCTGTTCTTCACGGTCAATTGGGTCTCCTCGCCCACACCCTTGAGAGGCGCCCCTCAGGCCTCCGGCGACATACCCGCCCCTACCATTCGCGTCAGCACCCGGCTGGTACTTGCCGACGTAGTTGTTCGAGACAAACAAGGCAATCCCGTTACCGATCTCAAAGCAGATGATTTCGGAATTGAAGAGAGCGGAAAGAAGCAGAAAATCGCGACTTTTGCGGCTCCGGCACAGGTGTCATCGACCGATCCCGCAACGCTTGCGCCCGGTCTATACACCAATCGTCCTGATCTCCGAGCTCCGGCCGGCCCGCTTACCGTGGTTCTGATCGACGCGGCGAACGCGTCTTTTCGCGACCAAGCTTATGGCCGGTTCCAGATGCTGAAATACGTCGCCGAGCAATCAAAGTCCAAGCAGAGGATCGCCATATACGCACTCACCAACGGCTTGCACATGCTCCAGGACTTTACCAGCGATCCTGCTACCCTGCAGGCCGCCTTGCAGCGCTACCAACCGCAAGAACCTCTGATGTCCGGCTCGGCAGCGCCCGCCCTAGGCAATGCAGTCAGCGGTGTCGACATGGGACCTGGCATGTCAGCAGCGATCGCTAGTGCGGCGAATGAAATTGCCAGCTTCCAATCTGCCCAAGTCGGATATGTGCTCGACATGCGTGTTCGGAATACGCTCGAAGCCATGCGGGCGCTCGGCCGAGCCCTCGGCGGAATACCCGGGCGGAAGGAAGTGATCTGGCTCACGGCCGGGTTCCCTTTCGACTTGCGTCCCCAGGATCGAAACGTTAGCCAAGCCGAGATGGAAATGGTCACCCTCGGTGATCAGCAGATGAGCCTCGGTACGCGCGCCGCCGGATCGACAGCCGAACAGTTCCGCGAATCCCATGCCAAGGAGATCTTGCAGGCAGCGGCGGAATTATCAACCGCTCAAGTGGCCATATACCCCGTTGATGTGCGGGGCCTCGTCAGCGGATTAGAAAGCAGCGCAGGTGCTTCAGGAGCTCACGATCCTACTGTGGTCAATGATACGGCTGTCGCCACTATGTCTGACCTCGCTTCGACCCAAGAGACAATGCGGGCCATGGCCGCCGAGACTGGCGGTAAAGCCTATGTTAACCAGAATGAGATAAAGGAGGGAGTACGCCTTGCTCTGGCTGACAACTCAGCCTCCTACACCATCGGTTATTACCCGGACAACAAGAAGTGGGATGGAAGATATCGCAATATCAAGGTCAGGGTTAATAAACCCGGTCTCGAATTGCAAAACCGGAAAGGCTACTTCGCATTCGATCCTACCCAGGTTAAGGACCGCAAGGGTGATCAGGAGGTTGCAGACGTCTTGCGCAGCAACATTCCCGCTACGTTGGTTACATTTAGCGCGCGCGCCAAGACCGGCGAAAAGGGAAAGCTCGGGATCGACTTCCTGATCGACGCCCATACGCTCTCCAGCGAAGACGCATCCGGAGGAAGCAAGAAATTCAATTTCGCATACTACGCCGCCATCTTCTCGAATGACGGCAAGATGCTAACCAGCCGCAGCATGAAGGTGGACCAAGCGTTTAATGCTGACACCTACCAAAAAATCTTACAGAGCGGAATCATGTTGCACCTGGACATGGATGTCGCTGCGGCAGCTAACGAGCAACTCCGGCTGGTTGTACGCGATGAACGAACCGGCTATATGGGGAGTGTTCTTGGACCTCTGGTGAGTCAGTAGTAGTCGGCCCTCCCGGCGGCCCCGGTTCGTGCTAGCCTGTTTGCGATGAAGACCGCAGCAGGGCTTTTTGTAGCGCTACTAACATCATTCAGTTGGACGGCTCCCGCGCAGCCCCGTCGTCCGGACGTTTTCCTCATCACCATCGACACTCTCCGTGCCGACCACGTCCATTGCTACGGAGACGAACAGATTGCTACTCCCAACGTCGACTCTCTCGCCACGAAGGGCGTTCGTTTCACTTCGGCTTTCACCCCCAGCCCGATCACAAACACGTCCCACACCAGCATTTTGACGGGCCTTCTACCCAGTTCCCACGGCGTAACTGACTTCGCCATTCCCCTCGACTCGACTCACACCACTTGGGCAGAACTGCTGAAGCAGAACGGTTATCACACTGCAGGTTTCATCGGTGCTGTCATCCTCGACAGCAACGGGCTTGCGCCCGGGCTCAACCGCGGCTTCGATTTCTACGACAATTTCCCTCAGCATACCGACAGCAAGTCCCGTTGGGGCCGCGTGGAGCGGCGCGGCATGGACGTCGTTCAGCATGCTGAAAAGTGGCTCGACGCACATCCAACCGGATCTCGGTTTGCCTGGGTTCATCTTTACGATCCCCACGATCCATATGAGCCTCCGCCGCCGTATTCTTCGACCTACAAAGATCGGCCGTACGATGGTGAAATCGCCTACGCCGACGCCGCTCTCGGCCATTTCCTGGCACACCTCAAACAGCAAGGTCGGTTCGACAATGCGCTCATCATCATCGTCGGCGACCATGGTGAAGGACTCGGCGAGCACCACGAGGACACACATGGCATCTTCCTGTACGACGCGACCACCCATGTGCCGCTGATTATCAAGCTACCCGCCACTGCCGCTGCCGGCACCGTCGTCAAAGCCCAGGTGCGCACGACCGACATTCTGCCCACCGTTCTCGATCTGCTCGGCATTCAAAGCCCGGCAAAGTTTGACGGCGAATCGCTGAAAACTTATTGGACCGCGAAGAATGCCGACGACCGGCCTGCTTTCGGTGAGACGGACTATCCCCTCCGCTTCGGTTGGGCTCCTCTGCGATCGATCCGCTCCGAAGGTTTTAAGCTGATCAAGGCGCCTCGTCCCGAGCTCTATAACTTGAGCAGCGATCCCAGCGAATTACATAATTCGTATGATTCCAATGCAGCGGCAGTGGAAAAGCTCACTCAAACGCTGGCCCAGTTGAAGCCGGAAGCGTCGGGCAAGGAGAATTCCGCAGCATCAGGATCGGCTCCCCTTCCCGACCCGAAGGACAAAATCCAAGAGCAGAATCTCCTTCACACGGCAATGCTCGCCTCCGAAGACGGCCACCCCGAGCAGGCGCGTACTGCTCTGGAAAAAGTTCTCGAGATGGACTCCCGTTCCCCAACGGCGTTGCTACAGCTCGGACAACTGGAATTGGCTGCCGGTAACGGTGCGAAAGCGGCCGACTATTTGCGCCGTGCCCGCGAAGTCCGCCCCGATGACGCGACCGCGGCCTTCGACTACGCACGCGCTCTCGAAATGAGCGGAGATCTCCCGCACGCTCGCGATGCGATGGACGCGAGTTTGAAAATGAACCCCGATAACTTTCAGGGGAGATTGCTCCTCGGGAAGCTCTGCCTTCGCACCAACGATCCCAAAGCCGCCGAAGACCAGTTTGAAGCTGCGCTCCTGGTTCAGCCCAACAACGCAGAAGCTCAGTTCGGTTTGGCCCAGGCCATGTTTTCGGAAAACCAATTCGCCGATTCGGCGCACATTCTGGAAGGTATCAAGCAACCCGAAAATCCCGAGATACTTGATCTTCTCGCGAAAGCTTACTCAAAACTCGGAAAAACTGAGCAGGCACGCCAGGCTAAGTTGCGCGCAGACGCGTTACGTGCCAAAAAACAGGGCAACCACCCGTAGTCGGTTCCTCAACATCGCTGAGGGCCAAATCTAGTCGGACCACGGCTGCGGTTTGCGATCCCACCGGTGTTTACGCATTTCCTGCAGCACGCTGGGTTCCAGCGATCCGGCGTCGCTCATCGCAATGTTCCGCCGAACGTGCTCCGGCTTTCGCATGCCGATAATGGTAGTGCTCACAACCGGATTCGAAAGAATGAAGCGCAACGCCGTTTCC
>JBPYEW010000158.1:0-12250 GCA_051984555.1 Terriglobales bacterium
TACTTGGGGCAATCATGTCGGTGAAGCGAAAACTCGGTTGGGCTGCGGCGATCCTCGGGGCCGTTCTCGTGATCGTATTTGTGGCTGCCTTCTTTGTGATCGAGAGCAACGGGGGGCGACAGTGGATCTTGAGCAAAGTGAATGAGAAGATCAGCACCGCGCTCGGTGGCCAAGCGCACATCCAGAATTTCGCGCTGCATTTCTCTCCGCTGCGAGTAGATGCCTATGGAGTCACGGTGCATGGCACTGAGCCCAGCTCAGCCCGACCTCTACTCCAGGCAGACCAGCTGGAACTTACTCTGAAGATCGTTTCTTTGCTGCACGGAAAAGTAGATTTGAACGAGATTATCGTTCACCATCCAGTCGTAAACTTCATAGCCAGAAAAGACGGAACCAATAATCTTCCTACTCCGCCGCAAACCAACAGCAAGAGCTCCACGAACGTGTGGGACCTGGGAATTCGTCACGTCCTGCTCGACGATGGAGCGGTTTACTACAACGACCTCAAAACCCCCATGGATGCTGACCTGCACGATCTTCGTCTTGAAGTGCGGGCGAGCGGCTCCTCAAACAATTACGATGGGACGCTGACTTACCGAGACGGCCATCTCAAATACGGAACATACGAACCACTGCCGCATAATCTGAACGCAAGATTCAGTGCCAATCCATCAACGTTCTCTCTGAAACCGCTGGTGCTGAGCGTCGCCTCATCCACCTTCGAATTGAATGGGGACGTCCAGAATTACTCGAGTCCCTCGGTAAGTGGAAACTATCGGTTCACCCTGCATCCCCAGGATTTTCGCGCGGCGCTAAAGAAGCCCGACATCCCAACTGGCGAAGTCGTGCTAGCTGGATCTCTGAGATATCAGAACCAACCCGACATTCCGCTGATGAGGACGGTCTATATCGATGGCCGACTGAACAGCCGCGAGCTTGTGGTGAAGTCCACTTCCCTGCGGACCGCGATACGCAATCTCGCAGGGCAATTCCGGCTCGCGAACGGAAACATGGAAGCCCATGCGATCGCGGCAGATTTGCTTGGCGGCCATCTCACCGCCAACGCGACCATGCTCCACCTCGATACGAAGGCTGTAGCTAAGATCCACGCGGGGCTCAATGGTATTTCTCTTGACGCGGCAAAAGCTGCCATGCCGGGAAGCAAAATGGACCAGATGCCGGTTGCAGGCACGGTCAGCGGAACGACTGATGCTGCGTGGACCGGCAGCATCCAGACCCTTAAAGCGAATGCGAATGTGGTTCTCAATGCCGTACTGGCAAGCGCCACGTCGGGCTCCAAGCGCGTACCGCTGACCGGCGCCGTTCACGTGGCATACGCGAAAGCGCCAAATCTAGCCACATTCACCAACACGTATATTCACACTCCACAAACGAGTATCACTGTGAATGGAACTGCGGGCGATCGCATGGATCTGGCGCTCGGACTGCGCGCCAACGATCTCCGCGAGTTGGATACGCTCGCGGCAGCACTGCAATCGGCTACCCCGACCTCTGCGAAAAAGCCCTCCCCGCCTCCGACGATGAACCTGGCCGGCTCGGCGACCGGGAACGTACTCGTTCGCGGCACCATGAACGACCCCCAAATTCAAGGTAAGCTGAACGGACAGAACCTGCAGGTGCAGACGACCGCGTGGCGATCGCTGCAACTTAACCTGCAGGCCAGCAAACGCGGCGTCTCCATCCAAAATGGATCCGTGGTCAATGCCAGGCAAGGTTACGTGAATTTTGATATGACGGCTGGTCTTTCGGACTGGAAGTACGAACCGACGAGCCCGATCAATGTGCAACTCACCTCGCGCGGGCTCGCCATCTCACAACTGCTCCAGCTTGCAAAGATGGATTACCAGGTGACGGGCAACTTGTCGGCCGACATTTCGCTACATGGTTCACAGCAGAACCCGATCGGGAGTGGCAACATCCGGCTTGTGCAGGCGCAGCTGTACGGGCAGCCAATGCAAAATCTCTCGCTGCAGTTCAAAGGAGATGGCGATGCCGTGAACTCCACTCTCAATGCGAGCATGCCCGCCGGAGCGCTCGATGCGAAGGTTGTTCTCTATCCCAAAACAAAGGGGTACGACTTGCAGTTGCAAGCTCCCGGCGTTGACCTGGCAAAACTCGAGCCGGTGCGTGAACGCAATCTTGGCGTTATCGGCAAAGTAACCGTTGCCGCCAATGGGCGAGGCACGTTTGAGAACCCGCAACTGAATGCGACAGTCGAGATCCCGAAACTCCAAGTGCAGCAGGCCAGCCTGTCCGGAATCAAAGCGCAGCTCAACGTTGCCAACAAGGCGGCTAACTTGGCGTTGGACTCCGAAGTCGCGCAGTCGTACATATCGGCGCGCGGCACGATGAGCCTCACCGGCGGTTACTACACGCGGGCGACATTTGACACGAAAGCGATTCCTATCGAAGGATTGATGGCTCTATACAAGCCGGTGAAGAACAACGGACCTCGGGGCTTGCTTGAAGTCCACGCTTCGCTCCAGGGACCGCTGAAGAACAAAGATCAATTACAAGCGCAGCTGACGATCCCGACGTTGACCGCAGACTATCAGGGCCTGCGAATCGGCAATAAAGGGCCCATTCGGGTGCACTATGCGAACGCAGTGGTTACGGTCGATCCGAGCGAAATCGACGGCACGGATACGACACTGCGGATGCAAGGACAGCTCCCTATTCACGGCAACGGACCGGTAACCTTGCAGGCCAACGGCGTTGTCGATCTAAAGCTGCTTCGGTTCTTCCAGTCGGATCTCAACAGTTCCGGCAAACTTCTGCTCGATGCAAAAGCCACAGGTGCCCTGGGTCATCCGACGGTGGCGGGAAACATCCGCATCCAGGACGTGTCAATGATTACGCCGACTGCTCCACTCGGCATTCAAAACGCGAATGGCGTTCTCAATATTCAGAACGACCAAGTCACCATCAGCCAACTGACGGCCCAAGCTGGAGGTGGAAACATCTCGGTCACGGGAGTGGTGGGATACCGCCCCGAAGTCCAGATGAACATTGCGATGACGGCGAAGCATGTGCGCATCCGTTATCAGGATGCGATCCGGACCGTGCTGGACAGCAACTTGAATCTCGTCGGCAACCTCGACTCGTCTGCGCTCACCGGTAGGGTCGTAGTCAACCAGCTTGGCTTCACCCAATCTAACCTGGACCTCACCCAATTAGCCGGCGCCTTCGGTTCCGGGACGGAAACGGCGCCGCCGACCGGATTCGAACAGAACATGAAGCTGAATATCGCCGTGCAATCTTCGCAAAACCTGAACCTGGCGAGTACGACCGTAAGCATGCAGGGCAATATCAACCTCAATGTAATCGGAACCGCCGCGGATCCGGTTATTACCGGCCGCACTGACTTTTCCGCTGGCGACATCTTCCTGATGAACAAGCGGTTTCAGATCCAGCGTGGAATTATCGAATTCGACAACCCGACGCGTACCGAGCCTGTTCTGAACGTGCTGGTCACGACCGTAATCAATCAATACAACGTCAGCATGAATTTCCTCGGTCCGATGGACAAGATGAGAACCAACTACATTTCTGATCCACCGTTGCCAACTGCGGACGTCATCAATTTGCTGGCGCGCGGACAGACCCTGGAACAAGCCGAAGCCACCCCATCGAACTTCGGGGCGAGCTCCTTGGTGGCGCAAGGGGTTGCAAGCCAGCTCAGCAGCGGCGTACAGAAGCTGGCGGGACTTTCAAGTTTCTCAATCGATCCAACCCTCGGAGGGAACGATCCCAACCCTGGGGCGAGGATTGCATTACAGAAAAAAGTCACCAAGAACTTCTTTTTCACCTTCGCAAGCGACGTCACGTCGGCACAGCGGGAACTGATACAGGGCGAGTACAAGCTGTCAAAACGGTGGTCGACGTCCGTGACACGCGACGAAAACGGCGGTTTCGCCGTAGATGGAAAATTTCATACGACGTTCTGAGGCCCTTGAGAAGCCAAGCGCACCTGCAAAATAGCCGACACCATGCCCGAATCCAGGATTACGGGATTATCGGGGATTGCCGATCGGCTGCTCTTGTCAGCACCAGCGGCTCCATCGATTGGCTTTGCTGGCCACGTTTCGACAGCCCTGCAATTTTTTCTGGATTGCTCGATCCCGAGCAAGGTGGTCACTGGCAGATTCACGTCGTAGAGACCGTGCGGAGCGAACGCCGATATGTACCGGGTTCCAACGTTCTCGAGACAACCTTCTTTGGCCCTTCCGGAACCGCGGTCCTTACGGACCTGATGCCGGTCACGTCGGAGGAGAACAAGTGCGCCTTAGACTGGCCGGCTCACGAAATCGTGCGGCGCCTCGAGTGCACGCAAGGATCGGTGCAAGTTGAAATCGAATTCGCGCCGCGCAAGTGTTTTGGCTTAGAAAAGCTGAAGATCAGCCAACGCGGGCGGCTGGGACTCCAATTCGTAGTCGGCCGAGGAGCCTACTGGCTGCGTAGCAGTATCCCGCTTTCGGTCGAAGATGGTCGTGCAGGCGCTCGAGTGACGATTGCCTCGGGCGAAACGCTCTTCTTTTCGTTCTCGTACTCGGAAGAGGCGCCGGCTGTACTTCCCCCACTAGGCGCTTGGACCGATCAGATTATTGCCGGGTCGAATAGCTGGTGGCAGCAATGGTCACGCCGCACACAGTATGACGGACCTTACCGTGACGCCGTTGTTCGCAGTGCGCTTGCCTTGAAACTGCTCACCTACGCGCCATCAGGGGCTGTGCTTGCGGCTGCTACAACTTCCCTGCCCGAGCGGATTGGCGGAGACCTGAACTGGGACTACCGCTACTGTTGGCTGCGCGATGCTTCGCTGACCGTACGAGCACTCCTCGGGCTGGGTTACCGGGAGGAGGCTGACGATTTCCTCGAATGGATGCTGCTTGCTACTCGCCTGACAAGACCTGAACTACGCATCATGTACACCGTTTATGGGGATACAGCCCCGCGCGAGCACGTCCTTCCCTGGCTACGCGGCTTCCGGGACTCGAAACCTGTGCGCGTTGGGAACGGCGCACGACTCCAACTACAGCTCGATGTTTACGGGGAAGTTATCGACGCTGCAGCGCAGTATGCGTTCCATGGCGGAGAGTTCACCCGCGACATGCGAAAGGCGCTGCTCGGGTTCGGCGATTTCGTCGTGAAGAATTGGAATTGTCCTGATGAAGGCATATGGGAACCACGAACTGGGCGACTGAACCACACGCACTCACGCCTGCTTTGCTGGGTCGCACTGGACCGTTTGAGCGATCTGTGCCACAAGAAGCTGCTGCCCGACGCGCCCGCCGAAGCTTACAAAAAGAACTGTGAAGCCATTGCCGACCAGATCCGCCGAGAGGCCTGGAATGACCCGTTACAATCCTACGTCAGCACGCTAGGCGGTGAGGCGCTGGATGCTTCCCTCTTGCTCATGTCATGGTACGGGTTCGAGAAGGCAGACGCGGCGCGGATGCGCTCTACCTACCGAGCGGTCGCGGAACGGCTGGGTGCCGGTCATGGCTTGGTGTATCGCTATGACAAGGACCCGCGCGAAGGAGCATTTGCAATCTGCAGCTTTTGGGCGACGGAGTTTCTAGCACTAGGCGGAGGCACCGTTAGCGAGGCGCATGATCATTTCGGGTCCTTATTGAGATTTCAGAACGACTTGGGCTTATATGCCGAAGAGGTGGACCCCGAGACGGGCGAAGCGCTAGGAAATTTCCCGCAAGCATTCACCCACATTGGGCTCATCAGTGCTGCATTATCCATAGAAGAACGTGAGGTAGGCGCTCGACAGCTTGCACACCGCCCCCAAGAAGCGCGTCGCACCAGCGCCGAGCCGGAGGTTGCGGCGTGAACTGGGGAAGCTGGCTACTATGGGGATTTGTCGCGACCCTGGCGCTCACGACACTACAGTCGGGCAGCCAGGGTATCGGGCTAACCCGAATGAGTTTTCCTTATCTATTAGGAAGCATCTTCACACCTGATCACGACCGAGCGAAACTGTACGGCTTCTTTGCACACCTGTTCAATGGTTGGTTCTTCTCCCTTATTTACGTCCTGGTCTTCCAATCTCTTCGGGAAGCGAACTGGTGGATCGGCGCCATGCTCGGGCTGGGTCAATCACTGTTCATGTTGGTAGTCGTGATGTCGTTGATGCCGGGTGTTCACCCTCGCATGGCCAGCGAGGCTCATGGGCCGACTGCAAGTCGAATGCTCGAACCACCTGGGTTCCTGGGTTGGAATTATGGGTTCAGCACACCGCTCGCGGTGGTCGTCTCGCACGTCGTTTTCGGAATCATCCTGGGGACGTTTTACCACTTGGCCTGAATCACGGAAGGTCTGAGTGAGGTACGAGCAGCGCGACGGGGAAAGTCGTGAGCAGCTGGGACATGGGCAAGTGACTCTCTGAAGCGGTTACCACTTCTCCCGTAAATACATTGCGAAACGACATTGTCGGAAATGTCGCTGGTACCTCAATGTGAGTATCTCCCCAGACTTCTGCACCGACAGGAGACTCCAATTTGTCTCCAAGCAATGTCGCGCAGAGTCGAGGAACCACGCTTATCACGAGGTGTTCGCCTTTACGCCGGGCAAAAGCGCAGACGTGCTCGCTGCGTCCTCCAGCGACTTTCAGACCGATATACTCGCCGCCGGCGAAGAGATCCTGATTCTGTTTGCGAATGTGGAGTGTGCGGCGAAGTGTATGCAATTTAATTCTGCCATCCTCCAAGTTCCGCAAGAGATCCGCCGCCTGACACGCACAATCCACTTCGTTTGCGGCCAGGTCGCGTAGCATTCGCTCTCTGCGTCCGTAGTCTACTTTGCGGCGGTTATCGGGATCGACCAGACTGAAATCCCAAAGCTCGTTGCCTTGATATACGTCCGGGACGCCTGGCGACGTCAGCTTCAATAGAAGTTGTGAGAGGCTGTTGAACATGCCTATTCGGGCAATGCGCCGCTGGAACTCGCCAAAATCTGGCAGGAACCGATTCTTCTTTCCACGGGTGAGGATATCGCGGATAAAACTGACCACCGCCTTCTCGTACTCCTCGTTCGGGTTGGCCCAACTGGTGTGCTCCTTTGCCTCTCGCATGGCCTTCATCATGTACTGCTCGATGCGGCCGACGAAGACTGCCCAAGCTTGGTCGTCTAATCCTTCGAGCGGCCAGGCACCCAGCAGGCTCTGATAGAGAAGATATTCATCATTACGGAACGGAGCCGGGGTGCCGTCCACCGATCGTTTCCGCGAGCGATTCCAATCACGCCACCGGCGCAAGCTCATCCGCCAAGCGGCAGGGATTTCCGATATGACGTCAATGCGCGAGCGCACATCTTCGGACCGTTTGGAATCGTGTGTGGAGGTCGACAGCATGCTCTGCGGCCACGATTCAAGGCGCAGTTCGTTTGCCCGATGAAACTCCTCTACGCTGCTTCCAAATTTCGCAGGGTCGCCACCGACCTCGTTCAACGATGTTAGCCGGTTATATCGATAAAACGCGGTATCTTCCAAGCCCTTAGCCATCACCGCGCTTGTGACCTGTTGGAACTTCATGGCAAAGCGTGTGATCGCGCGTTGGTAGTACTGCGGCTCATCGCCGTTAAAGTCGAGAAGCAGCATTCGCCGGATGAAATCGAAGACGGTCAGGTCCGGCGTATTGCTTCGTCGCCTGGCAGCGGCCACCGCCTGCTCCACATACCGGCGATCCTCGGAGGAGATATGCCCACCGGTGACATACGTGCGGTAGACCGGGAAACACGCAATGACCTCAGCCAACGCGCTGCGCAGAGCGTTCAACGTGAAATCGCAAGTATGTCGATTGGCGAGGGCAATTCGGCTGAGCAGATTAGCCAATACGCTCAGTTCACTGGCCAGCGAGTTCTTGAGGATGAGTTTCTTGCACAAATAGACCAGGTCTACGTAGTCGATGTTCTCGCCAGTGAACGACCGATAGATTCGCTCCACCCTGGTTGCAGCACGCTGGTCGATGAACAAACCGTTGACGAGGTTTCCGAATTCGTACCCGGTGGTCCCATAAACCGGCCACTCGCGTCGCAGCCTCTCATTCCCGCTCAGAATCTTCTCGACGACCACATAGATAGGCTTAGAGGGCACAGCTTGCGCCGCGGCCTCCGTGCAAGGCAGGCCACATTGCAGCTGGTAAAAATACTTCGCCGGATCGTGCAGGCCGTCAGGATGATCGACGCGCAAGCCATCCACTTTGCCATCTTGGACCAGCTTCAAAACGTAGCTATGGGTAGCATGGAAAACGGCGTCGTTCTCCATCCGCAAGGCCGCGAGATCGTTGATGTCGAAGAAGCGTCGATAATTGATATCATCTGCCGCCACTCGCCATTGCGCGAGGCGGTATGCCTGGGCCTTAATCAATTCGTGCAGGTCATCGAAGCTCCTCGAATCGCCCGTTGTTCCATTGAAATTCGCAACATTTTCTTCCACGAAGTGCTGGATGGCGGGAGACCTCGAGCTGAGAGCAGCTAAACGGCGCTTCTGAATTTCTTTCTCGCGATTTCGCTCTGCTGAACGCTCCGGCGTGATCTCCTGCCGGCTCGGCAAGTGCCCGAGGGCTGTGATGACGCTATGCAGTTCAAGCACGTCGTCGTGGGTTGCTCCAAGCTCTTTCTCCAGACTTTGGATACGAGTGCTCAGGATGCGCGGATACTCGCGAGGATTGATCGGAAACTTATGTTGGAAATACAGCAGACTGAATTCACCTTTGTCAGGGTCGAACACCAGCTTGAGTTCGCCGCGCTCGAGAACGTTTCCATATTGGTCCCCAAGGATCGGAACAAGCACCTTTCCTTGGAGTTCATCCTTTACAGGTTCCCAGTCGATGTCGAAGTATTCTGCGTACGCGGACGCTTCTCCATTCTCCAGCACGTCGAGCCACCAGGCATTGTCTGCACCCATGACTCCCATATGATTCGGTACGATGTCGAGCACCTGCCCCAGACCGTGACGGTGTAACTCGACGACCAGCTGTTCGTAGTCTTCGGCGGTACCGATTTCGGGACTCAGCGAGTTGTGATCGATGATGTCGTAGCCATGCATGCTGCCTGGACGAGCACGCAAGTAGGGAGAGGCATAGAGGTGGCTTATCCCGAGTTCGGCCAGATATGGTACAAGCCTGGTCGCATCGCGAAATGTGAAGTCCTTATTGAACTGAATACGGTAAGTCGCGAGCGGTCTGGTCGCTGGTGCTGTCATGCGTTGTGAAGCCACATCACCGACCATGCCGGTAACGTGCTGTTCTTTCCCGTGCCATGGGTCGTGTAGATTATCTGGCCGTCAGGAGAAGGCAAAGCGATTTCCTGCAACCCGAGATTCGTCAGCAATGTGAGCGCCCCATTTGAGAGCGGCCATCGTACCCGTAGCGCGTTTTTCCCCAACCTCTCGGCGGCAGCACCATCCGCGGAAATGTGGTTTATCAGTGGCACAATCTTTTCTCGCCGAATGCTTAGCAGTTGCTTGTAAAAGTCAATTGAGGCGCGGTGTTCCGCCATCGACAAGGTCGCCCAATCGAGCTTAGATGCCTGGAAGGTGCTCTCCGCATTTGGGTCCGGTATCCGCTCCCGAACGGCTGGATCGCTGAACTTGGCAAATCGGGCGAATTCGTTGCGGCGGCCCTCTGTGACCGCCTTGGCCAGCTCGGCGCCGAAGTCGCAAAAAAAGAGGAAGGGAGTGTCTGCTGCCATCTCTTCTCCCATGAAGAGGAGCGGTGGCTGTGGGGAAAGCAGCAGGATCGCCATAGCGGCTCGGAGCGCGCCTTGGTCAGCGATCTCGGTAATCCGATCACCAAACGCGCGGTTACCAATCTGATCGTGGTTCTGCAAAAAGCTCACAAAAGCGCTGGGGGGCAATCCGCGACTCGGCTCTCCCCTCCTCTCTCCGTCCCTATAAGGGGATGCTTGGCCCTGAAAGTCAAAACCATCCGCGAGACATCGCCCCAGATGCTCGATGGGGCAATCCGCATAATCCGAATAATAGCCATCTTTTTCGCCGCTCACGATAACGTGCAAGGCATGATGAATGTCGTCGTTCCACTGGGCGTCGTAGATCCGTCCTTTGGAGCTTCGCCGCAGGTATCGAGCGGCGTTGTTGTCGTTCTCCAGGACGAGATGCACTTGTCGTCCGGAAGTACGTTCGCGGACCGTTTCGGCAATTTCAGAAATGATGTCCGGCTTTGAATCATCCGCAATAGCGTGCACTGCATCGAAACGTAAGCCGTCGAAGTGGTACTCCGTCAGCCAATAGAGTGCATTGTGGATGAAGTAATCGCGGACTGTACGACTTTCTGGTCCATCGAAATTGATTGCCTCACCCCACGGGGTGCGATGCCGCTCTGTAAAAAATTGCGGCGCATAGGCTCGAAGATAATTCCCTTCGGGACCGAAGTGGTTGTAAACCACATCGAGGAAAATCATCAAGCCCTTCTCGTGTGCGGCCTGGATTAAGCGTTTGAGTTCGTCAGGCCGGCCATAACTGCTGTCGGGAGCGAAGGGCAGTACCCCGTCATATCCCCAGTTTCTCCGGCCGGGAAAGTCAGAAAGCGGCATCAACTCGATCGCCGTAACACCAAGATCCCTTAAGTAGTCGAGTCGCCTTTCAACGCCCTCGAAGGTTCCTTCCGGGGTGAACGTTCCAACATGCAATTCATAAATGACAGCCGACTCCCATGGCTTACCCAACCACTCCTCATCACACCACTCGAAAGCTGCCGAATCGATTACCTGGCTTGGCCCATGCACATCATTCGGCTGGAAGCGCGAAGCAGGATCGGGAACGCTGATGTCCTCGTCGATTCGGAACTTGTACAGCGATCCGGCATGGATTTCGCCGTTAATGGCTTCGAACCAGCCACCCTCATCGCGGCGCATTGGAATAAAGCGTTCGCGCGGCCCGCAGACAGCAACATCCACTCGGCCTGCCTTGGGCGCCCAAAGCCGTAAACGTGTGGAACCGTCGGCGCGGACTTCAGCGCCAAACGGCATGGAATGCTGCCGCTTCAAGTGTCCGACCTCCGCTCTGTGCCGAGGTGTTCGATCAACAACACCAGCGAACGACCTTTGAGCGGGTAGACGCCAGGCGCCGAAAACATGGAGCGCTGCGAGTAGTCGATCCAGGAGCTGTCGACGACCACTCTCCATTTGCGTTCGGCTGGAATTGCCGGCAGCGCAAACCGTGCATCCTCGTGGTGAGCGTTCAGCAGCAGGAGGAAATTGTCGTCGCGGACGGGTTCGCCTCTCTCGGTCTGTTCGGGAAGCGCCTGTCCCCCCAGGGCAATACCAAGACATCGCGCAGACGATTGCTTCCACTCATCGTCAGTCATCTCCACGCCATCGGCATTCAGCCACAGTATGTCTTTGATACCCGCGCCTTTGATCGGACGCCCCTGGAAGAAATTTCTCCGCCGGAAGACTGGATGCATCTTGCGAATGGCAATCATTCTTTGCAGAAACGAAAGGAGGCTGGGGTCCGGATCATCCCAATCGATCCAGCTGATCTCATTGTCCTGACAATATGCATTGTTATTTCCCTGTTGCGAGTGACCGAGGCCGTCACCGGCCAAGAGCATGGGAATACCCTGCGACAGCAACAGGGTCGCAAGGAAATTGCGTTGCTGCTGTGCCCGTAGCGCAGTGATTTCCGAATTCTCCGTAGGTCCCTCTTCGCCACAATTCCAACTACGGTTATTGTCGGTGCCGTCATGGTTGTTTTCGCCGTTGGCTTCATTGTGCTTGGAGTTGTAACTGACGAGGTCACGGAGAGTGAAACCATCATGTGCTGTGACAAAATTAATACTGGCGTACGGACGGCGGCCGCTGCGTTCATATAAATCACTTGAACCGGTGATGCGGTACGCGAGCTCGCCAATGAGACCGCCGTCTCCTTTCCAGTAAGACCTCACGGCGTCACGGTAGCGGTCATTCCATTCGGCCCAGCCCACAGGAAACTTGCCTACCTGGTATCCTCCTTCGCCGAGGTCCCATGGTTCGGCGATCAGCTTCGTTTGCGACAGGACCGGATCCTGTTGAATGATGTCGAGAAAAGCTCCCAAGCGATCGACCTCGTGGAGTTCACGTGCCAGAGTCGCAGCTAAGTCAAAGCGGAAACCATCGACATGCATCTCCTGGACCCAGTAGCGCAGGCTGTCCATGATCAACTGCAACACGCGCGGATGGCGCATATTCAGGCTGTTTCCCGTCCCGGTGTAATCCATGTAAT
>JBPYEW010000159.1:0-8574 GCA_051984555.1 Terriglobales bacterium
TTGCGGATAGCGTACTGCTTTGGGTGCGTGGATCGGAGCCTGAGTAGGCGCCCCGCGTCTTGGACTTTGCACTCCCTGCTTTGGCCTTCACTCCCACGTAGACCGCGTTGTACACAGTATCGCCCAAGTTCTCCACCTCGTGCTTGAAGGGCTGAAACCATCGCGATTCACCGGGCTTAGCATAAATTTCCTGCGTCTTTCCACTTGGATCGGTGAACTTGAGGTGGGCGTCGGTAAGAACTACGACTACACCTCCAGGATGCTCGTGCATACGAGATTTCTCATGGGGGCCATAATGCACGTTTACCACCTGCACCCATTCATTCTCAAAGGCCAGCTTGTAGTGTGTGGGCTCGACCTTGGTTGGATCCTGCGCTAAAGTCATACCGACCCCAAGAAAGACAGGACCGACCACCCGGAGCAACTTGCGCAGCATGATTCCCTCCCGGCGCAAAGGCTCAAATGCTTTGCGGAGAATAGAGGCAAACGTATTGCCAGCCCACGGCGTTGTCAATAATGAAGTCAGTAACTGCCTTGATGACGTCATTCTCGAGTGTGAAGCCATCGCGATCCGGGAGTGGGGACCAAACCGCATGTACACCTACGTGGATCCTCGGAAGGTGAAACGCCGTAACCCGGTTGTTGCTTCAAGATGGCTGGCTGGGAGTTCTGGACGTGATTTCTTTGCCCTCGAGAGGAAGGAAGGTGCGTGTAATTGCCCTTCCGACAGTTCCTACACGCCCACTCTGCCGGGACAATTTGGGTGGAGGTCTGAACTCATCTGGCGCCGGCAGTCTTGTAAAATCCCACTACATGGGATCGTGCGATCCGGCAGGCGAAATGCTGCGTCTGGCCGAACTCTACCGACGGATGAGTAATGGCGAGCTCTTGAAGCTCGCCCACGAACAGTCCGATCTCACGGAAGTCGCACAGCAATCCCTTGCGCTCGAGATGTCGCAGCGCCACCTAAAGGCCGAACCGCTCGAGCTGCCGCCGCCGCATCCTCCTGACGATCCCGAATCACCGTTTGCCGAAGACCGAGAGCTGGTTGAATTCACGACGGTCTGGTGCGTGGAAGATGCGTTACGAGTTCAATACGCGCTTGACGTGGCTGGCATTCCGTTTTTCATGGGCGAGGAGAAAGCTACGGGCGTTGACCGGGTCACCTCGAACTTTGCCAATGGTGTGGTCGTGCGTGTTATGCGCATTGGATACTACTGGGCAAGCGCAGCCCTTCAAGGCTACGAGCCCAGCTATGTCCCGGAATCGGAGAAAGACAATCGTAAACAGGAAAGAGAGGCGCCGAGCGTCCGCGTCTGCTGTCCAAGATGCAAATCTCAGGAAGTGATTTTGGAAGATACAGTCCATGACAAACCGGAGGCCAAAGTCGCATCGCAATTTGAGTGGACATGCGTTGCGTGCGGCAACAAATGGAGGGATGACGGCATTGCCGCTTGTGCCATCAAGAAGAAGGTTGATCTTAGTGAGCTGTAAATAGTGAAGAGATTGAGCTGGTAGCTGTTGAAACATCGGGCGAAAGGCTCCGTTTGAGGTCAATGAGCGCTATCGCCTGTTCTCGACAGTTTACTGGCCGTTCGCCGCCCGTCGTTGGCGTAACATCCCCATTAGGCTCATTGACCACCGCAAATAAGTGAAATCCCCTGTCAGCGTCAACCTTCTGCATCAGCGTTTCATCATAACTGCGAATACTGCAATGTGAGGTTACCGATGAAATGGCTTGCGGTGTTGTTCTTTTCTGTATTCTTGTTCTCGAAGGCATCTTTCCCACAATCCACCAGTGAACAAGAGGTCAGGTCTACACTCGAGCAGTTACGCCAGGATCAAGTCCATAACGATGTAAATGCCGTTTCGCGCCTGTACGCCGATGGTTTCGTCGCTCTGAATCCTGACGGTACGATGGCGAACAAGGCGAGTCGCGTTAAGCAGCTAACTGAAAGGGCAGTAAAGATCAAAAGTCTCGACTTTTCAGACTTGAACATTCGAGTGTACGGAGACACCGCTATCGTCACAGGCGTGAGCCACTCCACCGCCGAAAACGGAGCGCCTCGATCGTTGCGTTTCATGCAGGTCTGGGTTAAGCAAGATTCGGTCTGGCGGGAGACAGCCTTGGCTATGGCCAACATGAAAAGCTCGACAAGTGAGCAGTAGCACAGACTGCAACTGGGAATGTGCCTAAATAGCCGCGCCCGCGCCCGTCGCAGCCGAGATTCACACAGGTGCGCGCCCAGATGCTTCCCCTACGGGAAATCAACGTCGAGGGCATAGATTTCCTGGACGCTAAGATCCTGCGCGTACAAGCGCGAGCCATCCGGCGCGGAACCGCTCCACACGCCTGAGCCAAGCTCCTGAAACTGCCTTAAATCCGAGAGGCTATAGAGTTCTTCCGAATGATTGCTCCCGAGCTTTACTCGACGCGCAGTCGGATGATCGGTTAAGGCGTTGTCAAAGTATAGATATTGCCCGTCGTTTGACCAGGTGGGATACGCGAGGTTTCCGGTTTCCGTCAACCACTTCGACCATTGCTGGGTGCGGAAGTCGTACAACATCAGCGTTCCGGAGTTGCCCGTCATCGCCGCCAGATAACGGCCATCGGGAGAAAGCCGCGGGCTGAATAATCCTTCTGATCCTGGCAGAGCGGAGACTTGATGCGTCTTCACGTCGAGGATGTGAATGACAGACGTAGGCGACCCAGAGCCCTCGCCGAAAAAAATCTTGGTTCCATCGGCTGACCAATTGAAATCGACCGCAAAGCTCGGAATGAGATCTTCTGAGCTGCCAGACTGCGCCTGAACCGCGCGGGCCTTGGGGGGCTGACCGATGGGAGAATCAAGATATGCGATTTTGCTTCCATCTGCCGACCAGGACGGCAAGCTCGCGCGGGAAGGCGGAAAGGTCAGTTGCAACCTGTCGGACCCGTCCAGGCGACTTCTCCAGAGCGTGTTGTCCGGCACGGAGATATAAGCCACCCAGTTGCCGTCGCGAGAAAAAGCCAGGCCCACGGCCGAGGGCGGCCACGGATACGGTAGAAATTCCTTCACGCGCGAATCGTAGCGAACGATTTGTGTGCGCGGCTGCGTCGCCTCGACAAAAAGCTTTTTCCCGTCCAGCGATGGAACGAGATAGTAGTAAAGCAGCGGCCCAGTGGTGAGCTGGACTGGCACGGAGGGCACCTTGCGCAGGCTCCCAACGTGGTCGGGTAGCACGTAAACATTGAAACCGGAATTCGTGAGACTGAGGAACACGTAATAGCGGCCGTCTGGCGTCCATCGGCCGCAGCACTCCGACGCGGGTGTATGCCAGTTCGGCAATACCGGATGAAGGTCCGAGCCATCGCTGCGCATCTCCCAAATCGACGAGACCAAGCGGTCGCGTGCATTCAACGCGAAGCGAATCCGGGACCCATCGGGAGAGAAGCGAGCGTCGGCCGGCATCCCGGTGAGAGTCGCCAGCAGCCGCGGACTGCTGCCATCGGCATTGGCCAGGTACAAGCTGGGACCGTCCGAATAAAGGAGCTTTTGACCGTCAGGGGACCACACTCCCGCGCCACTGACCGCAACCGAAGCGACCTGTCTGGGCGAGCCGGAAGGGAGTGGTAGCGCAAACAACCGTGCGCCCTGGCTTGTCCCCTCAAACGATCCCACAAGCAGTTGGGAACGATCGTGGGAGATGTCGGCGACGAAAACGTTGGGAAGTTGTACTGGAATCTCCGACGTTTCTCCTCCGGCGGCGGAAACCTGGTGCAAGGCGAAATGACCTCTGGTGGACGCGGTCAAGTAGATGCGCGTGCCGTCCGTAGTCATCGTTCCCTTGTTGCGGCCGTCTCGCGTGATCTGTGTAGCGGCGGTTACTCTGGGCGGGGGCAAAGGCCACAAGAAGTGGATAGCGGCTAACGCCATGAGCAAAAGGCCCAGCGTGGCTGCGGCGAACCAGGTGAGAGCGCGGCGGCGCACCGGTGTTGCATGTGCCGACGTCACCTTGCCCGATGTGGTCTCGCGCTTCAGGCGCTTGAGATCGGCACGGATTTCGGCGGCGCTCTGGTATCGCGTTTCCGGATCCTTCTCCAGGGACTTGCTGACGATGTGGTCAATCTCGAGGGGAAGATCTGCGTTGACCCGTGAGGCTGGAACGGGAGACCTGTTCAGAATCGCGTCAAAAATAGCGGCGGTCGTGTCTCCCCGAAATGCCAGCGCGCCTGTGGACATTTCGTATAGCACCGCGCCAAACGAAAACAGGTCAGTGCGTGCGTCGAGAGGCTTGCCTAGCGCTTGCTCGGGAGACATGTAGGCCACGGTCCCCAAGGTACTGCCCGGACTCGTCAGGTGTTCGTCGCTGAGAGTGGGAATATCGTCTTGGCTGGCGAGAGGGCTCATTTTCGCTAAACCGAAATCGAGTAGCTTGGCATGACCTCTCTCGGTGACGAATATGTTGGCGGGCTTGATATCCCGGTGCACGATGCCTTTTGCATGAGCGGCATCAAGGGCGTCGGCGATCTGAATGGCAAGATCGAGAAGACGTTCCGTATCCAGAGGGTGACCCGCGATGATCTGCCTCAGGCTTTGCCCTTCGAGATATTCCATCGCGATGTAAAGGCGGCCGTCGGCGTTTCCGATCTCATGAATCGTGCAAATGTTGGGATGATTGAGAGAAGAAGCGGCGCGTGCTTCGCGACGAAATCGTTCGAGGGCTTGCGGATCGGTGGCTATCTCGTCCGGGAGGAATTTCAGGGCAATGAAGCGGCCCAGTTCCATGTCCTCAGCCTGGTAAACGACACCCATGCCGCCACCGCCAAGTTTCTGCACGACACGGTAGCGAGAAATAACATGAGGGAGTGACGGAGAACTGGACATCCGCCTGACATCTTAGCTCAAAGACCCCAGATGTTGCGGTGCGCTGGTCACGTCCAGCGTGCGAGCAACCTCAACGCTGTTCCTTTTGACACCTGGTTAGGAGCAGGGTCTCTAGCATCGATTCCAGATTTAGCCGCAAGAAAAGCTGGCGTATGCGGTGCTAGAATTCTCGGTTTGCATTCCTCTGCCGAGGTTCTCTGATGCCGGAAGCCATACTATCTCCCGCCAGTCCCACGCCGCTGAACGCCCTGACCGATGACGAGATTCTTTTTCGCGACAACGTTCGCCAGTTCGCGGAAGAAAAAGTTCGTCCTCTAGTCAAAGAGATGGACGAGAAAGCGGTCTTCGAGCACGAACTCATCGATCAGTTCTTCCAGTTAGGACTGATGGGGATCGAAGTCCCCGAACAATATGGCGGCGGTGCGGGCACTTTTTTCGAAGCGATTCTCGCGGTCGAGGAGATGTCTCGTGTGGACGCGTCCGCCGGCGTCATCGTGGATGTGCAGAACACGCTGGTGAACAACGCACTCTTACATTGGAGCACTGAGGAACAGAGAAAACGCTACCTGCCGAAAATGACGGCGGAGACGGTCGGGGCCTACGCGCTGAGCGAAGCGGGCTCGGGATCCGATGCTTTCGCCTTACAAACCAAGGCTGAACTCAAAGGCAGCGACTACGTCCTGAACGGGCGGAAACTGTGGATCACGAATGGTAAGGAAGCAGGCATTTTCATTCTGTTCGCGACGATTGATCCCGGCGCCGGTTACAAGGGCATTACGGCTTTCATCATTGAAAAGGACTTCCCCGGATTCACGGTTGGAAAAAAAGAAGACAAGCTCGGGATTCGCGCGTCATCGACTTGCGAACTGATCCTGGAAGACTGTCGCGTACCGAAATCGAACGTGCTTGGCGACGTTGGCAAGGGGTACAAGATTGCCATCGAAACCTTGAATGAAGGCCGCATCGGCATCGGGGCACAAATGGCCGGCGTCGCCCGGGGTGCATGGGAATATGCGGCGAAGTACGCGCAGGAGCGCAAGCAATTCGGCAAGCCACTCTCAGATTTCCAGGGAGTTCAATTTCAGCTGGCACAAATGGCAACCGAAATCGAAGCCGCTCGCCTGATGGTATACAACGCGGCGCGGATGAAAGATGCTGGCATGAATTTCGTTAAAGAAGCGGCAATGGCCAAGCTGTTCTGCTCGCAAGTGGCCGAGCGTGTGACGTCGCTTGCGATCGAGATTTACGGCGGCTACGGATTCACGAAGGACTACCCGGTCGAGAAATACTGGCGCGATTCGAAGATCGGCAAGATCTACGAAGGGACGTCGAATATGCAGCTCTCGACGATTGCCAAGCTAGTAATGGGGAAATAGCCCGGCTGGCCGGTAAGGCCCACTCGACCCAAAACCCGCGCCGGTAGGCCCGTTCGAAAGGGTGTCAATGACAAAGTTTGGCAGTCGTACATGACGTAGGTAACGCTACCGGTTACCTCTTATGTGCAGTGACTTGCAACCTGCTGTATCGCGCACAGGCCGCAAGTTGCTCGCAAGCTCCTTGGGTTCAGCAGCTTACATAAACGGACATTTGTGGTCTGGTAGCTGCAATTGTCCGGACAGCCCGCGCTTCCGGGGCCCAGATCGGGGTGCCGCTTGCTAACGAACGAAATCGCGCTCAGTACGCCACTTACTAGCGCTAAACCGAAACGATCAATATCGCCTGTGCTCGTGGTTCTGTTCGTGGTTTCTTATGGCCTGATGGTGTTGCTGATCACCGAACAGGGCCGCACCATCATGAATCAACGAGTGATGATTCAGCAGTTGCTAGGGGACAGCGCTGAACTCACTCACCTGAAAGTTCAGTTGCAGCAAAGAGTCCAAGGTCAACCCCAATCGAAGTCTCAGGCAAATAAACAAATCCCGTCAATCCAGGTTCCTCCACAAGCGCAATCGAAGAACAACAACCAGGCCCGCCCGATGCAGGAGCATCCTCCCAAACCAGCGTCGGACGCGCAGGATGCGCGCCGGAGGGTGTTTAGCATTTAAGCAGTCTTAAGCAGTCGGTTTCCCAGGTTCTGTGAGACCCTAAATGAAGACCCTACTAGCAGGACTGATACTTTTTTCGATCCCCGCGCTTCGGCCGACTCCACCGGCTCCCAAGCCGCCAGCGGGGACGATTCTGGCCAAGAGCCATGCCGGCGGCAAGTGGTACCTGGCGGCTACCGGCCATGCTGTGTACTGTCGAGGACCGGTCATTACCATCAACATGATGGATGGCGGACCTCGAAAAGTCGCCACCTACTGCCAAGGACAAAAACCCCTAGTTCCCCTCAAAGACTAGGGGAGCGGCGCACCTCTCGGCGAGAGCTCGTTTTCCTGCAAACTCCACTCTAAGGGTTGCCATCCAAGCAAAAGGTCCGGCAAGTGTTGCCGAACCGAGAAGGAGGCACGCTGCCCCTATGGCGACCGATCCCATCCCCGAACCATTGACGAATCAGGAAGTTACCGAAACAAAACGGCCGAGACTGTCGACCGAGACCTCGCCCCTGACTGCCGACGTCAGAGAAATGCCTCCAGCGTTGCCGCCGACGGATGGTCGGCCTGCAACCAGCACGACAGTAGACCTAATGAAAGGTAAGGCCTCAGAAGTTGCCGAACAGGCACAACAGAAGGCAGCTCGGATCAAGGACAAAGTTTCCGAGGTCGCGGGCCAGGCGCAGCAAAGCGTCGCTGAGACTTACGACAGGGCCAAAGAGGGAGCGGCGCGAACTTACGAGCAAGCCAGCCGCAAAACTGCCGATTTCGTTTGGACCGCGCGCTCGCGGGCAAAACAGGTCATGCACGACTATCCTTTCCATGTAATCGCCGGTGCGGCAGCCGTGGGATTCATGGCGGGAGTCGCTTTGCGAATTTGGAGGTCAAACCGATATGAATGACGTGCGTTATACCGTTCATCCGGGAAATGGCAGGACATTGGCTGAGGTTCTGGCCGAGACCCGTGACGAAATTAAGGACTTCATTCAGACACGCGTACAGCTGCTGATTTCTGAGCTGAAGGAAAAAGCTGAAAATTCAAAGAAGGCTGCGATCCTCGGTGGAATCGGCCTCGTGCTCGGTATCACCGCGTTTCTGCTGCTTACGCTGGCCGTCGTAGGATTGGTAGCGGTTGCGTTCTGGGGCAGTCCTTACGCATTCTTCTTCGCATTCCTGATTGTAGGAGTGTTCTACGCGATCATTGCAGGCATGCTGGCTATAGCCGCCGTCCGGCAATTGAAAGGCTTTGCGCCCAATAAGACGATAGAAGTGTTGAAGGAAGACAAAGTATGGTTGCAGAGCGAAGCAAGGAGCCAAGCATGAGCAGCAACGTACCCAGCTACACACTAGAAATGCGGGCCGCCGACCAGCGGCGCCGTCTGCACAGCAGCGTTGTTGAACTCCGGACCAAGATGAAAGAGAAGCTGGACGTCAAAGAAGCCGCACGGCGGTATGTGCCCGCACTGTCAGGTGCGGCCGCGCTGTTCGGCGTTCTGCTCGGTTATGGTCTGACAGGAATGTTCACGCGTCACTGATTTGATTTGTCCTGAACGGAATTCAAGGAGACGAACGATGCCATTAATTAATACCATCGCGGGCAATGTAGCTCGTCGCATGCCGAAGGCGGTTTCTCCGAAAGGTCATGCCATTGCCGACTACCTGACGGTATGCGG
>JBPYEW010000160.1:0-4615 GCA_051984555.1 Terriglobales bacterium
AGTCAAGTTCTCAGGCAGGTCAAGGATTACATGAACGTCATTTTCCCCGAAGACGAAATAGAACGCATCTACGCGTCCACCCAAACCTTCAACCATTTTCTGCACCGCAGCCCGGCGCGCAGTTCCACCCCCTTTTATGAGGTCCTTCGCTCCCTCCGCGGTGTAAGAGGCTTCGATCAAATACTTCGGCATAGCTCACCTCCGGAAAAGACTACTTGTATTGCCCGGTGGCATACATGAAACGGCGCGGCACTCCGGTTTTGAGTTTAAGCCCAGCATGTAGGCGAAGCAAACTCCCGGGGGACAAACACCAGTCCATTTGGCTTGGCTCGTGGGTCCGAGCCCAGTGCCAACGCTGTGCCACGGAACTTGCTTCCACTCAATCACCGCCAGAAGAGGCAGTGACAGAAGCTCAACGTTTCGCTGCTGCGGTCCAAGAGAAGCCGGCAGCTGTCCGAGCATTCTTTGAGCGAGAGGAATCGCCTTACATCCCGCCGTCGCGCTGTGAGTCGGCCGAAGACCGGGAGCAACGACTCTTGCGGGAAAGCTTCGGTGGCTGGTCCGGCGGCTAGTGAAGCGAGAAAACTGTCCGAATTCGGATAGTTTTCTTCGGCCATCGTCCAGAGTGGCAATCTTTTGCCGCAATCGATGTTTCACCAGCCTAAACTCACTGATCGCTTGCGCAGTGGAACCGATTTTTTGAGCAGCCTCTTCCCGACTGATGGGTGTCGGAATTCCGACACCCACTTTGTATTGGTTGGAACCATTTTTCAGGTTGGCAATCTTGTCGGCAATCGCCGCTTTTTGTCCTTCCGTTAAGTGCCGGCGAATTGCGTTTTCACTGATGACATAGGCAACCGGATCGGCCGGGTTGAATCGCTCAATCGGCGGATCGAGTTCCGACTTTTAGCGCAGCCTGCTCTTGAGTAATAGCTATCGGAATTCCGAGATTGAGGTTGTAGCATTCGATGGTTCTTCCTTTGCCCGCCCAGAGCAGGCGGGTAACATCGAGATTTATTCAGAAGGAGAGACCTCATGCCTAAAGTCAAAGCCAACAACATAACCATCAACTATGACCAACAAGGAACTGGCGAGCCTCTGATCCTCATCCCCTATTTAGCCGTCGATTACGCCTGTTATGCCTTCCAGGTGGCCGAGTACACCAAGCATTTCACCTGTATCTCAATCGACCTACGCGGGACGGGGCAAAGCGACAAACCTGAAGGGGTCTATTCTACCGAGCTTTTCGCCGACGATATCGCCGCGTTCATGCAGGCTGTGGGGATCCCGAACGCCCACATCTCGGGCCTGTCGCTCGGCGCAGCCAGCGGCATGTGGCTGGCGGCCAAGTATCCTAACAGGGTCAAGTCATTGTCCCTGCACAGTGCGTGGGCGAAGACAGACCCGTTCCTCAAGACTGTGGTTGAAGGGTGGCAGGTGACGGCCAAAGCGTTGGGCAGCGTGCCCGAGATGGTCATTCTGAGCATTTTCCCGTGGTGCTTCACGCCCGAGTTATACGCCGCCAAGCCAGAGTACATCCAGTCCTTAGCCGACTTTGTGCGGAGCCGGCCGGCGCAGCCTCTGCCGGCCTTCCTCCAGGAATCGAATGCCGTGATCGCGCATGATGTCGCGGCACAATTGGGTCGGATCACGGTACCAACGCAGATCACCTTTGGGCAGCGCGATTTGGTGACGTCGACTCGTTTTGCGGATCGAATGACAAGTGCCATACGCGGCTCCGAACTGCTGATCTTCGAAGGCTGCTGCCACGCGCCGATCTATGAGAAGGTCGAGGAGTTCAACCGGAAGACCCTGGAATTCTTACGGCGCCACGCGGTCTAGGTGCTCAAGCTACTTGGATCGTATAGACAGCAACCTGTTAGAGCGCATGCAAGCCACTCGAGTAGGTAAGCCGGTCACTCCGACGGTTCCGCTCGATGTTACGATCACCCACGACGGTAACGCGGGGTAGCTATATGTCGGTCTTCCGAAAAGATTTCCTCGAGCGGATTAAGTCGTCTAAAGCATCTGGAGTTTCCCAGCAAGATTTGAAGTGCACCTCCAAGACCGTCAGCCCGCAGCAAATGGCGTGCTTGGAGGCTGCCATTAAACAACAGCGGATCGAGCGCGAGAAAGGCGGTTGGCGCCCTGCTGCCAAGTGGTTGGAGCAAAACTGTGAGGAATACCGACAGCCGAGCAATGGAGAAGTTAGTAACGCTACTAACGGAACAAGAAGCTCGATTCTTTCTCCGAACTCCGAGCCCGCAAACGAGCCGCCGACGTGCGAACCACAACCACTCACCAACGCTCCTGAATCGCAGAGTGCGCCGGCAGCTCTTCCCAGTCCGTCACCTATCCAGCTGCCCAGCGCGTTCTGGCAGGCTTTGCTTTATGGTTCGCCCGATGCGCTCCTCTCGCCCAGGGACGCGAACACTGCCCTGCGCCTGGTGGCGTGCGAACTCGGCAAGGATTCCGATGTGGTCCTATTCACCGACACTGTTCGGGTCAACACGCTGCGCAAGATGTTGGATCAGCAGTTCGGAGCAAAAGTGTGGGATGTTATGAACAGGTTGTGGCGAGCAACTCCAGCCAGTCCCGGTGCGCCCGCTGCGAACGAAGACCAGAGCCAATTAGCCCCGGCGTAAAGGACTGTCCGCGCTCCATGCCGGCCTGGCGCCGGGAGTTCCACCAAGAAATCAGTAACGAGCAGCGACTACTGGAATCGTTTGGCGGCTGGTGCGGCTAGCGCTTTCTCGTCATTCCACGGTACGCGTTTCCGGCATCCCGATCCACCATTCCTATGCACCCGGGACCCGTACTGAAAACTCGGGTGCCGATGTACACGAATTTCGCCCGAACTCTCTAAAGAACAGGCGCGAGCTATCTATGACTCGGTAGTGTGAGTTCTCGGGTTTGGTCGCTGCCTGAACTCCTCCCCTTGCGCCTTATTCCTTACCAGCGCTGATGGACAAGTGGGCGGATCTCATCTTGATATATCTTCGTCAGCATTTGCATTTGTTCGGAGCTTAAGGGGGCTAGATCTGACGCTTTTGAATTTTCAATCACCTGGTCTGCATTTCGCGCGCCGGGAATGACACAGCTCACCTCTTCATGCTGAAGAACCCAGCGCATAGCGAAAGCTGCCATGCTGACGTCGGCTGGAACTATCCGCCGGATTTGTTCAACCGCATCCAAGGCAACATCGAGGTCTACACCGGAAAAGGTTTCTCCCCGATCAAATCGCTCCCCATAGCGATTAAAACTCCGATGGTCATCGGCCGCGAACTGAGTGTTCCTAGTAATTTTGCCGCCGAGTAGCCCGCTCGCGAGCGGTAGACGAACTAAGATTCCAACGTCCCGCTTCTGGGCCAAAGGAAAGAACAATTCTTTCGGACGCTGCCGAAAAATGTTGAAAATGATTTGTACAGTCGCAACACCGGGATACTCCGATGCTTTCAATGCTTCCTCGACCTTTTCGACGCTAACACCGTAATGTTGAATTTTGCCCGCTCGCTGCAGTTCGTCGAGCGCGTCAAAAACCTCCGGGCGGTAGTAGGCTTCAGTGGGAGGACAATGCAGCTGGAGAAGATCCAAGGAATCTCGTTTCAGGTTTGCCAGGCTGCGCTCGACGAATGCCGTGAGATTATTCCGGTTGTACCCGTCCGCGATATGTGGTTGCAGGCGTCGTCCGGCCTTGGTTGCAACGTAAATCTTTTCGCTGTGTTTGGACAATACCTGGGCGATGAAACGTTCGCTGCGCCCATCGCCGTATACGTCAGCAGTGTCGAAAAAGTTAATTCCGTGATCAAGTGTCGCTTCCAAGACGCGAACTGCGTCTTTGTCGGATACAGAGCCCCACTCTTCGCCAAGCTGCCAAGTGCCGAGACTCACCTCCGAAACTTCAAAGTTGGTTTTTCCGAGTCGACGATATTTCATAGGATTATGCCTTAGTGATTCAAAGTTGTAGGTTAGCTGTTTGGATTGATTTTCTGAGCCCGGCAAGCCGGGTTAAAGGGAAGCAGCAATGATCTCCGTCATCTCGGCTGGGGTCGGTACCATTGGGTTTCTGGAGTAGTTCGGCAGCACCATGGGACTGCTTGGCCAGCGCTGGTATGGTTTCTTTTAAGATGCCTGGTTAGGGCCGGCCGAACTCAGTAAGCCGAGCGTGACGAGTGCCGGTACAATCACTGCCGCAAAAAATCCTGCTTTCTTCGTATCCATATGGCAGAGTTTCCGGCTAAAGCTTGTAACCGATTTGGCGCAGCAGTCCTTTGCGCCAGGCGATATCCTCTTCCCCTTCCAGTCCCTTGGGCGGGGCACCGTCGACGACGCCAAGGATCGCCCGACCCTGTTCTGTGGTAGCGATGATCACTTCCGCCGGATTCGCTGTGGCGCAATAGATGCCGCAAACCTCGGCCACGTTTTTCAAGGCGTTCAGGACATTGATCGGATAAAAGCCTTCGTCGAAGAAAACGAAAAAGCTGTGGCCCGCTGCCACAGCCTGCGCATTTCCCTGCGCGAGTTTAATCATGGCCGGATCAGTGCCGCTCCAGCGGACCAGACATTTACCAGAGGCCTCGCAGAACGCCAAGCCGAACCGAATCCCTGGCACAGC
>JBPYEW010000161.1:0-42010 GCA_051984555.1 Terriglobales bacterium
TGCCGGATGAAACAACACTCACAGAAAAACAGATTCGGAACCCGAATAGGTGGGGGAATTGTTGTCTTGAACACCACTGCTGTCAATCGGTTCAGTGATCATCTGGGCAGATAGCGTATGCGATGGGTCTGGGTACACCGAGACAATCGGATGCGCAGCATTAGCGAGGGATGCGAGGCCTGGCGCGAGTTGGCATCTTGGCGCCCAGCGAACTGGATTGAACGATTTCCCCCCGTTCCATTGAATTCAAGGTGTGGCTAATGCAATGTCTGTAAAGCTTTGTCCGGCAAAAAAAGGCGACCCAGCCAAAGGGGTCAACGAGCCTGTTGTGCTGTTGATGCTGAGGACGGAAAGGCCACTATTTCCGGTGGTTAAAGGCGGTTGCATGCCGACGTACAAAATACTCCCGGTGGTATCCGTCGCAATGGCCGACGGCGCCCCTTGCAGCGTGAACGGGGACCCAATTGCCGGGCTCAATGCGCCAGAAGAACTATCGACAGTGAAAGCGGAGACAGTTCCGTCCTGCAGATTTGCCGTGAAAAGGAATTTGCCCGTGGGATCGCTCGCGATCCTGATCGGGTCCCTGCCAGCGGAAAAGGGCGAGCCGGCAATCTGTGTCAGAGCGCCGGTCGTGGAGTCGACCGAGAACGCGGTGATCGCGTTGTTTGCATTGACGGTGCCGGCCATTCCAACGTAAAGAAACGCGCCACCTGCGCCGAAGGCTAGTCCAGACGGGCCTGGGAAATTCGGCTGGGTGGGGAAAGGAGAACCTACAACGGGCGTCAAGGCTCCGGTAGTGGTATTGATGGTATACGCAGAAATCGTACCCATCGAATCGTTGTAATTGCTTACATACAGAAACTTTCCGCCGGGATCGATCACTGCCTGCATTGGCGTGTTGCCAGCAGGAAACGGAGATCCCGCAATCAACGTCAGCGCGCCTGTTCCAGCAGCGATAGAAAAACCCGCTACTGCGCCCGAGTTTAACAGCGTCACGTAAAGAAACCTCGTGCTGTGATCGATAGCAATTCCCCCTGCATCCGGCGCATTTCCGACTGCAAAGGGCGAGCCCGCGATCGGGGTCAATGCGCCATTGGTCGCGTTGATCGTGAAGGCGTCCACTGCACTGTTTTGGAAGTCCGAGACGTACAAAAATGAACCGGAGGAATCGGCGACAATGCCTTGACTTTGGTTTGGTCCAGACATAGTCCCAATTGCTGTCGGTACGCCCGAAGCAGCCACTGTATAGCTCAAAATGGCATTGGATGCCGCCGCAAACAGGAATCTTGGAACCGTACAGTTGCTGCAATTGTGCACAGTATCGAAGCCACTTTTGCCGCAACCGTTCAGGCTTGAAGCGAGGGCCAGTAACGCGAGCGCTACAACCGTTGGACCGCAGCGTCTACTAATCGTCATCTTCAGTATGTGACCTCAACGGTAGTTATTCGCGGCCGATCATTGGCGCTCATGATGACACAATTTCTACCAAGCACTTACTCGATTGTTGGCTATTCAGGGACGTGTTGCCGACTGCTTAACTGGTTCACTGCTTCCTTCCTTCAACCAACACGATCACCGGCAAAGAAGTGCCGTCGGGCAGGACCAGAGATTTCTGCACCATGCGGACCTGCTTACTGTTGTCGTCGAAGATCATTGTGAGCGTGGAAGTACGCACCAGTAGTCCATCTTGAAAGAAACTCACCGTCGTCGCCCCGGTACAATCGGAATCCACCGTGAAGGATCCGGTCATGGTCTCGTCGGCATATTGACCGCCTACGTTACGGCCTTCTTCACCGGTCACGGTTCCGTCAGGCTTTAGGGTTGCTCTGACGACCGCAGCCACGGGCACGGGGCCGGTCGGCACCAACAGAGTTCCACTGAGAGTAAGACCCCAATTGCCCTTGACCGTCTCGGCGGAGCATGTTGTCGCCTGCGCGACCGGCGCGAAAGCCGAAAGCAACAGGACGAAAGAGAGTAGAACTAGGGTTCTGAACAAGAGATTCTGTCGCATAGGATCCTCCTAAAGGTTTGTGGCTATCTCCATGTTTCTTTGTTGACGAATGAGAACTGCGCCCCAGCAACCTTCCCCCATATCCACTTAAAGCGCAGTCAGAGGAAAAAATGGCTCATGCGACCGGGCAACAATAGAGGTGGTGTCGACGGGGGGCGTGGATGGCTGTGATTAACGGTGGATCGCTTGTCTTATGTGCACTTACGCGCTATCGTGTCAACCCTGTACCAGGGCACGAGCGTGTTGGAGGAACCGTGCCGCGATCCGCAACCAAACAATCCGTAAGTGCTCTCCTGGCAAAGTGGCATGCCGGAGATGCTGAGGCGCTTGAAGCCGTAGTTCCGCTCGTCTACGGCGAATTGCGGCGGCTTGCGCATCATTATCTGCAGAAGGAGCGGCCCGACCATATCTTGCAGAGTACTGCTTTAGTACACGAGGCCTATCTTCGCCTGATAAAGCAAAGTGGGAAGAAATTCGAAAACCGTGCTCATTTTTTTGCTATCTGTGCGCAGTTGATGCGGCAAATTCTGGTGGAATACGCGCGCAACCGTCGTGCGGCAAAGCGCGATGGGGGTGCAACCGTCACCTTGAATGACAACATTGCGTTGGTCAAAAGCAAGAGTGTCGACCTGATTGCCCTCGACAATGCCCTGGAAGCGCTTGCTAAGTTAGACCCCCAGCAGAGCCGAATCGTCGAACTAAGATTTTTTGGCGGCCTGTCGATCGAGGAGGTCGCGGATGTGCTCGAAATCTCGAAGGCAACCGTGAAACGAGATTGGACGACTGCCAAAATTTGGCTCCATCAGCAGATGAACGGGACCGCCAACCATGACGCCTGAGCGATGGCAGCAGATCAAAGGCGTGCTGGAGCAGGCGCTGACGTTACCCGCCCGGGAGAGGTCTGTTTTTCTCGATCGTTCCTGTGGGCGCGACTCCTCCTTGAGGAAGGATGTCGATTCGCTGCTTTCCGCGAGTGATGAGGTGCGTTCGAGTTTTCTCGAAAGCTCGACCGTGCACGTTGCGTTGACACCTGGCACCAAGCTAGGTGACTGCGAAATCCAGAAACTGCTCGGTTCCGGCGGCATGGGAGAAGTCTATCGTGCGCGCGACACGCGTTTGCGGCGCGATGTAGCGATTAAAGTCTTACCTTCATTTCTATCTTCCGACAAAGAACGGCTGCGCCGCTTCGAGCAAGAAGCGCAGGCGGCGGCGGCGCTCAACCATCCCAACATTCTGGCCATATATCAGATGGGAACCTATGAAGCCTCTCCCTATATGGTTTCGGAATTGTTGGAGGGCGAGACGCTTCGCGAGGAGATTGGCCGCGGTCCGCTGCCGGCGCGCAAAGTGATCGAACAAGGCGTGCAGATTGCTCACGGTCTGGCGGCGGCACATGAAAAAGGAATCATCCATCGGGATCTGAAACCTGAGAACCTATTCACGACCAGGGATGGGCGGGTCAAGATCCTGGATTTCGGGCTCGCCAAGCTGAAACAGCCGGGCGGAAACGGCCAGCACCGTTCGCCAACAGTTCCCGACGGGACGGAGCCCGGAATGGTAATGGGAACCGCGGGCTACATGTCCCCCGAGCAGGTGCGAGGAGCCTCGGTCGACCACCGGACCGACATCTTCGCTTTTGGGGTCATTCTCTACGAAATGCTGACAGGGCGGCGCGCGTTCCAAAAGCCAACCCGTGCGGAGACGATGAGTGCGATCCTGAATGAAGAGCCGACGACGGTATCGGGGCTCGCACCAAATATTCCTCCCGCTCTCCAGCGGACGATTCATCGTTGTCTTGAAAAAGCTCCGGAGCAGCGCTTTCAATCCGCGTCGGATCTGGCATTTGCTTTGGAAGCGCTGTCAGATTCAACGGCGGGTCCCTCTCTGTCAGTTTTGCCGAGCGTCACAAAACGGCTTCGGTACGCTGCGATCATAGCGGTCGCTGCGGTAATTCTTCTGGCTTCATTCTTTTTGTGGTGGGTGATACCGAGTTCGATGCCTGTAGTGGAAGCAATACAGCAGCTTACTACTGACGGAGAATCGAAATCCGGGCAGCTCATAACGGATGGCTTACGTCTATATTTCGCCGAACAGCGGTCAGGAAGTTCGAGCGTTTGGCAAGTGTCCGTAAATGGCGGGCAGAGTGCCACTCTGCCGACCAGGTTCAAGAATTTTTCCGTTGCTGAACTTGGTCCTGATTCCTCCTCGCTTCTCATCCAAAGTTACGATGAAGATTCAACAGGGCTGTGGTTGCAGCCGCTTCCCATCGGCGAACCGCGAATGCTTTTATCTGGCGGGACTGATGGTGCAGATTATCTGCGCGATGGACAACTTGTAATCTCACTCGGTCCGAATGTGTTAACCGCAAATACCAGCGGAGCGCCACCCAAGCTGCTAGCCACTGTTCCCGGGCATGCGATAAATCCCGTTGTCTCTCCGGACCGGAAGCGTGTCCGATTCACGCTCGCCGGCGACAATGGTCTCTACTCTATTTGGGAACTGAACACGGATGGAACCGGTCTTCACGAATTGTTCCAGCGCCGCACTGACTCAGTGGGAGAACAGGCCGGAAACTGGACTCCTGACGGGAAATATTTCCTGTACCAGGTCGAACATGCCGGACGTTGGGACTTGTGGGCATTGCCGGAGAACAGCTCGCTCCTGCATCGATCTGCCGCTCCTGTTCAGCTTACGAACGGCCCACTGTCTTACGAATTTCCCGTCTCGAGTCGAGATGGGCATCGCATTTTTGCAGTCGGTTCGAAAAAACATGGTGAGTTGCTTCACTATGATCTAAAGTCTCGCCAGTTTGTTCCCTATGTCGCAGGAATCTCCGCGGTCGAAACCAGGGTCTCACCGGATGGGAAATGGGTAATTTATGAGAGTTATCCCGACCATGCACTCTGGCGGTGCCGGCCCGACGGAAGCGACCGCCAGCAACTGACATTTTCACCCATGATGGCCTACTACCCGGAAATCTCGCCCGACAGCACTAAGATTGCGTTTACGGGGGCTTCGCCAGGTTCCGGCTCTCTGGTCGGTGTTTATGTTGTTGCCATGGCGGGAGGAACACCGGAGAGAATCGTGGATTGGGGTCACGCGCCGGCCTGGTCTCCCGATGGGAACTCGCTTGCCTTTGGCGCACTTGTTGCTGGCTCCCATGTGTTTCAAGTGGGCCGCTGGATGGAGATTCACATCATAGATCTCCGCACGAAGCAGGTGACTGTACTGCCAAGCTCAGATAACGTTTATTGTCCGTGGTGGCCGCGGCCTGACTTGATGATCGCAGAGTCTTTCGACCCATATGGGGGATTTGAAGCATATGACTTCAAATCGAAGAAATGGACGCGCATTGGCAAAGGATCGATGTTTTACACTAACTGGGCTCCGTCAGGCGACGGCAAATACCTGTACGCTCTACTAACTTCCCCCGATCAGAAGATCCAGAGAATCCGGGCAGAGGACTTGAAGTTCGAAGACGTCGCAAATATAAGCCAACTGCACATGGTGAATGACGACACCCTTGGTCAAGCGAGCCTAAATTACTGGATTGGGGTTGCTGCTGACGGCTCACCGACGCTGACACGCGATCTCGGAAGTGACGAAATCTACGCGCTTGACGTGAAGTGGCCCTGATTGAACTCTCTTTTTACGCGGAGTATGCTTTGTCGAAGTTTTGATTCCCCTCCCCTGTTAGAAATAGGTGGGCTATGGCACTCGTCGCGTCATCTTTATGCACGCGGGCCCCAGGTTTTATCCTCAGTGTTGCCATAGGCTTAGTCGTCTGTTCTGCTGGACTCCACTCTCAGACCACCGTTGCCACGGGAAGCATCGTGGGCACAGTCATTGATCCGACCGGCGCCACGATTTCGAATGCGACCGTTACCGTCACAAACCTTGCCACTGCTCAGGTACTTCATCTCACAACGAATACGGCTGGCAACTTCAATTCCGGTGCATTGGCTCCGGGTGAGTACGAAACCGTGATCTCAATGTCAGGTTTCAAGTCCGTCCGGGTACATAACACTGTTTTGGTTGGAAACACCTCGACTGTAAACGCGTCACTTCGAATCGGAGCAGAGGAAGTGGTCGAGGTTCAGGATATTGAGCTGCAGGTAAACACCGAACAAGCAACCGTCCAAGGTGTGCTGAATGCTGAACAGATCGAGAATTTACCGGTTAACGGCCGCAATTTTCTCGACCTGGCGCAGCTCGAGCCCGGGGTGCAGATTCAGGACGCCGGCAATCTGGGTTTCGCAAAAGACGGCTTTTCCTCCATCTCGTTTGGCGGCCGTTTCGGACGCACGGCGCGTGTCGAAGTCGATGGCGTCGACGTCTCGGACGAGATATTCGGCTCAACCACAACCAACATCCCGGCAAGCGCCATCCAGGAATTCCAGCTCAGCCAATCGAGCATGGATCTTTCCACCGAACTGACGACGTCCGGCTCGATCAACGTGACCACCCGTTCGGGTTCGAACTCGATCCATGGAGAAGCATTTGGTTTTTTTCGGGACAGTTCGCTGGCCGCAGCACTGCCTGCGCCTCAAGGGTTATCTGAACCGTTCCAACGCTCGCAATACGGCGCCCGAATTGGCGGTCCAATCCGCAAAAACCGCGTTTTCTATTTCCTGGACGGAGAGCGCACGCTGCAGCACCAGCAGGCTCCCGTGCTGGTCGCTCCTCCCTTCAATGACTTTTCTGGGAGCTTTTCCTCGCCATACCGTGAGAACAACCTGATGGCCAAGGCGGACTATCAGGTTGCGCAATCGATTCGCACGTTTTATCGATTCAGCTACTTCCAGAATTCATTCACCGCTAATGGTGGCTCCGGGTTCTCCGTCTACAGGGGTCGAAACGTCACTCGCGATCAGGTGGGGGGAATCGATTTCGGTCGGGGGAGTCTCAGCCACAGCATTCGCATTGGCTATCTCAAGACAGAGCGCAACGTCACAGACGCAACCACTGGCTCCAATCTTCCCCTCGCTAATGAGAAGTTGAATATCACCATGGGGGGGACAGGCCTGCAAACCGGTCCCAACTTCGTTCCCCCCGAGATCATTTTGCAAAGGGACCTGCAGTTCAAGTATGACGGCAGCTTGATCCGCGGCCACCACCTCTTCCGTTACGGTTTTGACCTCAACCGCATCGTGGCTGCAGGTTTTGTCCCCGTTGGAAGTCTTGCGCCAGCTCTCAATACAAATGTAGGCGACGCGGAAGAAGCCTTCGCCACCACTCAACCATTTACGTGTATTGCCACGGATGGCGCGACTGTCGCCGGTGTCAGTTGCCCCCTGAATTATCCCGTGGAAAGTGTCGCCTTGAGCAACGGCCTGGGATATGTGACACCTTTCCCCGGGCTGGGTCTTCCCGCCGGGAGTTTCACTTACAAGAGAATGGCTGCGTACCTGGGCGACAGCTTCAAGTGGAAGCCGAACCTAACCCTGTCTTACGGTGTCCGCTACAACCGCGAGCCGGGACGCAGCGACAGCCAGTTCCCACCCATACCAGAATTAAACGCAGCAATCCCGGGCCTGGGCAATCCGGTGCGGCAACCAAACTTCAACCTGGCTCCTCAGGTAGGATTCGCCTGGGATCCCACGCGGCATGGAAAGACTTCGATTCGGGCCGGCATTGGACTGTTTTTTGAAAACGTTCTTACCATCGTAGCGCCGCTCGATCCGGCCGCGCGTGCTCCACTGGGCAATGCCTTTGTCCAATTACCCGGGGCGTGTGGCGGAGTTGCGCTGCCCTTCTCAGTGCCGGTTCTTAATGGGCCGCCTCTGATCCCGACATTTTGCAGTTTGCTCGCGGGAAACGCGCAGACATCCAATCCGGTTGCAATCGGCGCCGTCGCGAGCCAGATCAGCCAGTTCCAGGAGCTTTACCAAAGCGAATCTCCGTTTGACTTGCGGGCACCGAACCCCAACTATGTGGGAACGCTCCTCGATCAGAACCTTGGGGTAGGCGGAATGTATGACCCCAGATATCGCACACCACGTTCGCTCGAATTCAATATCGGTATGCAGCGTGAGCTTCACCCGGGCACGGTCATAAGCGCGGATTTCGTCCGCAACGTCCAGACCCACTATTTTCTTCAAATTGACCAAAACCATACGGGTGATGTTCGCTATTTCAATAAAGCGGCAGCGCAGGAGGCTATAGCCGCAACACTCGCTCAATGTGGGGTAAGCAGCATCCAGGCTGGCATCGACGCACCTTGTCCTTCGCAGAAAATTTTGGATCTTAACCAGAATCCGCGCCCCTTGCTCATGAGCGACTTCGCCGGGTACGGTCTCACGTCTAGCGGAGAATTCAATCAGGTCTGTACTTTTCCGTCCGCGATAACTCCCGGGAAATCCTACGGGTGCACATTTCCGGGCATCAATCCAAATGCTCCCCCGCTCTTCTTTTACCAGCCAGTGGGCCGTTCCGTGTATAACGGCCTTCAGGTCAAGCTTATTCACATATTGCAACGGCCACTCCGGGGTTTACGCGCGACGAACGTTCAGCTAGCGTACTCCTTATCCAGGTTCGAAAATGCGGGCGGGGTCGGGAACGCTACGTTGGGCAGCGCTGACCAGGACGTGGGCGTCAGCGCGCCGGACGGAGTCCGCCCCAACCGGTTTCTTGGGCCAGCGGTATTGGATCGGACCCACCAACTATCCTTTGGGGGCTATGCAGAATTGCCAGGAGGACTACGACTCAGCGCGATCTTTCACTTCTGGAGTCCGCTCTCCGCGACGCTGACGGTGCCCGCTACAAATACCGGGGGTGGAGAGATCTTCCGGACTGACTTCACGGGCGACGGCACGACACAGGATCCGGTCCCCGGAACGCGCGTGGGAAGTTTCGACCGCGGTATCGATGCTTCCAACATCAATCGCGTGATAACCGCCTACAATGACAAGTATGCGAACCAGGCAACGCCCGCAGGCCAAGTACTTATTAACAACAGCCTTTTTACATTGGCTCAATTGCAGCAACTGGGCGGAGTAGCACCTAGCGTGCCCCTCGCTCCGCCAGGGCAAGTCAATCTTGCCTGGATGAAGGCCTTGGATGTCAAGATCGCTTGGTCGTATAAGCTCGGGGAGAATGTATTTATTGAGCCGAGTATCGGCTTATACAACCTGCCCAACTTCGCGAACTTTGATTTGCCCGGGATGGCGTTGAACGGATTGTTAACCGGCGCCGCCGGCCAGATCAATGGCACCACTCGCTCAGGACACGACGTGGATCGCGTGGGAGTAGGAACAGGCGTCTACTCGCTCGGAGCGCCCCGACAGATTGAATTTGGCTTTCGCATCAGCTTCTGATCTGGAAAAGTTTCCGCTTCCCAGACAAAACACCTTCTTCCAAAGCTAACCAAGCCACGCAGCATGGTCGATGTACAAATTTTGACTACGACCTGTGATCCCTTTTTCTCCCGATTTTCGCTTTATAGAAAAGAAAGAGAAGTAGTGGCAGCAATTCCTGAAAAGCGAGCGCAAGTTGGTGGTTGTTTGAGTCATCGATATTGCGCAAGACAGGAGATCCTCATCACCGGTTGAACAGCGAACCACCGGTACGGAAGCGGCTTGCCGCTGCAAGACTGGAAAGAGGTAGAGCCAGTCATGGTACGCACTCGTCACACCATGCTGTGGGGGTTGCATGGTGCGGGCGTGGTTCTTGGGGAACTCCGGTGCAGGCTACTCCGGCGATTGTTACGGTTTGGATACTGTAACACTTACTCGCCGCCTGCTTTCGAGTTGCGCACATACTCGGATTGTTGTTGCTCAATCATTTTTTGACTGGCCTCGTCCCAATATCGGGGGACTTACCACATGAAGCACGCCACTCTGGAGCATCCCTCAACACAATTGGGCTTGGTTTCTCCATCCCAACCAACCGAAGGGATTCGTCTTGATAACGTGCGGAAAGAATTCGAGGGAACCCGTAAAGTCACTGCGCTTGACGGAATCAGTTTCAATATCGCACGCGGAGAAATGGTCTCCATTGTGGGACCTTCTGGATCGGGCAAGTCAACCCTGCTAAACCTCATCGGCATGTTGGATCGGCCTACGTCAGGCTCGATCGAGATCACTGGGCAGCGTATCAATTGCCTGAATGATTCCGCCTTGACTTGGCTGAGACGCGAAACCATTGGGTTCATCTTTCAATTCTTCAATCTGCTTGTCAGCCTTAATTCTCTGGAGAACGTCGGTTTGCCCCTGCATCTTCGCGGCTGGCCTTCGCGCAAGGTCCGGGAACGTGCTCAAGTCCTGCTTGAGCTGGTGGGACTCGGCCACCGCATGCACCATCTTCCGGACGAACTCTCCGGTGGGGAACGCCAGCGCGTTGCCATCGCACGCGCCCTCGCGTGCAACCCGCCGATCCTGCTCGCGGACGAGCCTACAGGGAACCTCGACAGTATTACGGGAGCCGGGATTCTCGACACGATCTGCGATCTGCAGCAGCGATTCGAAACCACGCTTGTCCTGGTAACACATGACGAGGGGGTCGCCCGGAAAGCGCCACGCCGCATCACGCTGCGCGATGCCTGCATTGTAGAGGACAAGCGCTCATGATGCTGCTGAGGCTCATCAGTTGGTCATACATCCGCAAGCACCGGCTGCGTTGTGTGCTCACTATTACCGGAGTCGCCCTAGGTGTGGCCATTTTTGTTGCGATGCATACCGCAGGGGCGTCAGTTCTTTCCGCCCTGAAAACGACAATCGATCGAATCGCCGGCAAGACCCAGCTGCAAATTACATGCGGCGAGTCTGGATTTCCCGAAGAAGTGCTGGAGCGCGTTCAGGCCCTGCCGGAAGTTTCCGTCGCCGAACCCGTGATCGAGGCGGCGGTACGAACCGAGAACAAGCGGGAAGGCAACATGCTGATCCTCGGCGTCGACATGACCGGGGATCGAAGCTTACGCGAATACGACCTGGACGGAGGGGATCAGGATGTCGTAGACGATCCGCTCGAGTTTCTGGCGCAGCCCGACTCGCTGATCGTAACGCGATCTTTTGCGCAGCGTAATGGCCTGACTGTAGGAAGCCCGATCGCTATGCAGACGATTCAAGGCGAGCGCAACTTCCGCATCCGCGGCCTCATGCGGCCCGGGGGGCTGAGCGCGGCTTTCGGCGGCAGCCTCGCCGTTATGGACATTTATGCGGCGCAAAAGGTCTTGGGGCGGGGGCGACGTTTCGATCGGCTCGACGTCCGGCTCAAAGATAGCGTTTCACTGAGCCAGGGGCAGGCAGCTCTGAGCCGGGAGCTTGGGCCCGGATTTCAGGTCGACGTACCGGCAGCGCGAAGCCGCCAGTTTGAGTCGTTGTTGCATGTCTATTCCTTCATGGTCAATCTGACCAGCTTGTTCGCGCTTTTTGTAGGACTGTTCATCATTCACAACTCATTTGTGATTGCAGTAACTGAACGCCGTCCTGAAATCGGAATCTTGCGCGCCCTTGGAGCGAGCTCACGCCGAATCCTCACACTGTTCCTGTTAGAAGGCGCCATCACAGGAGTGATCGGTTCCGCAGTCGGCATACTCCTCGGCAGTGTCCTGGCAAAGGTGATGGCGAGTTCGATTGGCGACATCATGCAGGCACACTATGGAATCGCAGAGCGCGCGCATGAAATTCGTCCCGATCCCGTAATCATCGTGTCCGCTTTCGCCGTGGGTGTCCTTACCAGCACGGTGGCTGCCTTCTTCCCGGCCAGGGAAGCTGCTCGAACTGATCCGGCGCGCGCGCTACAGAGGGGACATACCGATGCGAGGTGGGCAGGCGAAAGCTCCTTACGGCTTGTTGTTGCATGCGGGTTCGTCCTGCTCGCGGTAGCCTGTGTTATATCCCACCGCTCGCGTCTGGTCTTCTATACAGGATATGTATCGTTTGTCGCAGCGGCTCTGCTGCTAGCGCCATTTCTGTCGCGACTGATCTCTCGGTTCTTGCGACGATCGCTCAGTGCGATGCGGCCAATCGAGGGTGCATTGGCCGCGAACAGCCTGGCCCAAGCCCCCCGGCGTACATCAGCGACCGTTGCCGCCCTGATGCTATCGGTTGGCCTCGTCGTCAGCCTCGGCGGACTCTCTCGCGGTGTTTTTGAATCGGTTGCCGATTGGGTTGGCACTTTCCTGAGTTCTGATTTGTTGGTTCTGGCGTCCGAAGACGGCACGAATCGTAACTTCCACCTTTCCGATTCCTTAACGCCCACTCTAGCCTCTCTGGCCGGAGTCGCGGACGTGCAGCGCATACGTAGTAATAAGGTCGCAGTTAAGAATGCATCGATTCTCCTTGTCGCCATGGACATGGCGTCAATCAGGGCCCATACCAGTGGGCGCGTTGTATCCGGCGATTTCGAGCAGATGTACAGGGTGGGGGCACAGGGAAACGGCGCAATCATCTCTGAAAACTGCGGGTTGCTCCAGCATATCGGCATGGGCGACATCCTGGAGATTCCATCGCCTGCGGGAATCGTGCGACTCCCGGTGGTCGGAATCGTCACCGACTATCTAAACCAGTCGGGAACTGTGTTTGTTGATTACGGCTCCGTCTACCTGCCTTTTTGGAAGGACCCTACGGTCGACATGTACAAGGTTTATCTCAAGCCAGGCGCATCTGCGGAAGAGGTAAAACGCGAAATCCAAGCGGGCTTGGCGCAGCAGCGACACATGTTCGTCATGTTGAACCGTGAAGTCAAGGACCGCGTAATGAGCAATACCCGCCAGTGGCTTGGCCTGAGTTACATCCAGATTGCCGTCGCTATGCTCGTTGCGGTCCTTGGCATCGCGAACACGCTGCTGGTCTCAGTCACTGATCGTCGCCGCGAGTTCGCGACTTTAAGGGCGATCGGCGCATTCCGCAAACAGGTCCGACACTCCGTCTGGCTCGAAGCCGCAAGCATAGCGGCGATTGGCACGGTATTAGGCGTAATCTTCGGCAGCTTCGACCTCCTCTACGAACGACAGATGGTGCGAAATGACTACGCCGGCCTGAGCCTCAAATACGAGTTTCCGCTACCTCTGGTTCTTGTGTTGACCGTGAGCGTCCTATTCGCAGCCTGGCTTTCGTCGCTAGTGGCTTCCGAGATCGCTTCGCGAAATTCCATTGTTGAGGCCCTCGAGTATGAGTAAGACGTTCTTGAGTTCGGTATTTGCTCTGCTCGCAATCGCCCAGTTCGCGCGGTCCCAAGATGCCCGTCAGATCATGCTCGAAGTGCAAAATCGGACGCGCTCCAAGACAGAGCACTATGAAGGTTCTCTCGAGGTGACCAACAGCAGCCAGAAGATCAGCAAGAAACGGTGGCAATACGACCGGCTAGGAACGTACGGAAACAGTCGATCAGCGCTGCATTTCGTCTCTCCCGCCGAGGTCAACGGAGTTGCATTGCTCATCGTGAACCATCCTGACCGCGCCTCCGATCAGTGGATGTGGATTCCCGCAGAGGAACGCGACCGGCGAATTGCACTCCAGGATCGCTCAACAAGATTTTTCGGCACTGATTTCAGCTTTGAGGATCTCGAAGAACGGGATGTCGACCAATATGAATACCAGTTGTCCGGTGAAGAGGTGGTCGACAACGCGCCGTGCTGGAAGATCCAGTCTCGTCCCAAGGAGGGCAAAGGCTCGCAGTACACTTCGTCTCTCCTCTGGGTCCGCAAGGACCGCTACTTTCTGGTGCGGACCGACAATTTCAACCGAGACCGCCTCATTCGTCGCATTAGCTATGACGACCTCGAGTCTATCGACGGAGTCTGGACCGCTCGCAAGGTTGGCGTGCTCGACAACGTTAGAAACAGCCGTACCGTTCTCACGCTCGATAACGTGAGATACAACCTGCCATTGAACGAAGCAGACTTCACGCGGGAGAAATTGAACCGATGAGATGGGCAGCGACGTTCGTGTGCACCGCGGTCTTCCTGGCTCACGCGCAGGAATTCTCTCAGCGAGGGTTTGTGGCGCTGAGCGGCAACATCTATCCGGAGACGTTTCCCATTGACAGCACGCAAGTGATTGGAGGAGTGCTGGCGCAGTATGAGCCGAAATGGCGGCCTAAGCGTTGGCTCACATTCCGTGGCTCTTTTGACGTCGGTACGGACAGTCACCAGCAATTTGCCCGCAACTTGCATTTTGACTGGGAAGACCGGTCGTTGCGGCGGTCGCCAGTTTCCATTCGTGAATTGTTTGCCGTATTTGCCCACGGTGGTTTCACCCTTATGTTGGGAAAACAGTTCATACGGTGGGGCGAGGCTGACTTCCTCAACCCTACTGACCGTTTTGCCCCGTCAGATCTGCTCAACCTCGTGGACCAGGAAATCCTGCCGGTAACCGCGGCGCGGATCATCTACACCCACGGCGAGAATACATTCAACGCAGTCTGGCAGCCGGAATTCACACCGGCCCGCCTTCCGCTCGTAAACCAGAGATGGACATTTCTGCCGCGGACTTACTATTTCTTTACCACTCAAGATCAAGGCTCTTCATTTCCCCGAAGATCCTCCTTCGGGGCGCGTTGGAGTCACAGCAGCGCCGCCTGCGAGTACTCGCTCAGCTTTTACGACGGATTCAACTATTTCCCCAATTTCAATGTTCAGGTTGGCCCAGTAGCATCGCACATCACTTATTCACGAATGTATCCTTCGTTGAGACTCTACGGAGGAGACCTTACCGCCCCGTTTTCTCCCTTCACCTTCAAGGCAGAAGCGGCCTATTACACGTCTTCGACAAGAAACCAGAACGAATACGTCCTTTATTTGCTGGAACTCGAGCGGCAGATCCACGAAGCACATATCACGCTCGGTTATGCAGGCGAAGTTGTGACGGCTCACGGCAATGCCCTGCAGTATCTGGGGGAGCGAGGCTTCGCCCGGGGAGTGATCTCACACGTTCAATACACGATAGATGCCAACCGCTCGCTCGGCCTAAACGCGTTCGTCAGGCAAACTGGCGCCAGCAGCATCGTCAATCCCGCTTATTCCCAAGCGTTCGGCAATCACTGGCGTGCAACCTTCAGTTTCACGTGGTTGCGAGGGAACGTCCACGACTTCCTCGGGCAGTATCACCGAAATTCGTTCGCGAAAACGGAACTTCGTTACAGCTTTTGATTCACGAAATCGAGGGGATAGAGTTCGCTTCCGGGGCAATAGGCGAAACATGAGAGAGTTCGCAGAGAACAATCCGGATCTTGTCCTGCTGGGCACCCCTGAGTTCAACGCTGCCGAAGCAGGCGTTAAGGCGTCGTCTCTGCACGAGCTTCTCATCGCGGGATTCCCCATCCCCCCTGGTTTTGTAGTGCCCTCCAGCGTGGACCGCAGTCGAATCAAGAGTGAGCTCGAATCCGCAGTTGAATCATTGGGCGGTTATCCGTTAGCGGTGCGATCGAGCGCCCAACTGGAGGACTTGGCCGAAGCAAGTTTTGCCGGGCAATACGCTACTTACCTGAAGATCGCCGACTTCAATGGATTGATGGAAGCCATGGTGGGGTGTGGTACTTCGGGTAGGAATGGCCACGCCGTGAGCTACCTGCAAAAGAACGGTCTGCAGGGCGGCGACCCTCGCGTCAGTGTGCTCGTCCAAAGACTCGTCGATGCCGCGATCGCAGGGGTTGCATTCACCATACATCCTCACACGGGTCGCGAAGAACACGCACTCGTGGAATGCTGCCGTGGACTCGGAGATCGTCTCGTCTCCGGAGAAACTACGCCAACTCATTACGTCTTGCGTCTTGAAGATGGCACTGTAATTGAGCGACATCCCGGTGCAGAGGATGTGCACCTTGAGCCTGAGATTCTTCACAAGCTGTGCCGATATGCGCTCGAGCTGCAGGCATATTTCGGAAGGCCACAAGACATCGAATGGGCCCTGGACCATGCGGGCCAGCTGTGGATCCTGCAGTCGCGTCCGATCACGCGTATTCACTGGCGTTGCGAAGCAGCTGAGTTCACCACCGCCAACTTCCGCGACGGTGGAGTCTCCTCGCGAGTTTGTACGCCCCTCATGTATTCGCTCTATCGAGACGCGTTTCAGGATTCGATGCAGAGATATTTCGAAGCCATCAAATTGATCTCCAAAACCGAGGCGAAGCGGCTGTGGGTCGATATGTTCTACGGCCGCCCATACTGGTGTGCCTCGGCTGTGAAAGAAGCTCTCAGCAAGGTGCCCGGATACGACGAGCGGCAATTCGATCGAGACCTTGGAATCCAGAAGGAATATGGCAAACCGGGCCCGGTAAGAACACCAGTGACGCTGCACAGCTTGGCGGCAGCCCTGCCTGTCGCCTTTGCGTTAGAGGCGGAATACAGGCGGCAGCTGCGCATAACAGAGAACTATGCAGAAACCTTCGAGCCCGGCGAGACTCACTTTCTCCGTTTGGCAGAATCGTTCACGTCCATGCCGGATGACGATTTCTTGCTGGCGCTGCTTGCAGTTCTCAACTTTCACCAACGCGTCGAGGCCGATTACTTCACGACAGTCTACAATCACACGAATTGCCAGACCGATCTAAAGAAGCTTCTCACGCGAATCAACGATGCTACCGGCGAAACGATATCGCCGCTAGTCCTCATGTCCGGATTGTCGGACGTGAGCCACATGGAGATCCAGCGTGGCTTCGTCAAACTCGTGCGGGCAGGCCGGCAGCAGGGATTGAGTTCCGAAGCCTGGAATGCATCTCTCGCAGACTTTCTTCGTGCGAATTTCCACCACGGTGACCACGAACTAGATATCAGTACACCAAGGTGGGGAGAGCGACCCGAAAGCATCAAGAACATCGTCGCAGATGTTCTGCACTCGGGGATCGAACCGAAAACTGCGGAGGACTCCGCGCGAGAGCAGTTCGAATTGTACTCAGCCGAGTTTCGCCGGGTCATCGCCGTCCTTCGCCGATGTCCATGGCTGAGGCTTCGTTTCGAAAGGACCTTCCGCAAGTTGCTGAACAAGGCCCGCACGTATGCCAGCCGCCGTGAACAGATGCGCGAGTATTCGACGCGCGCCGGTTCTGTCGTGCGCCTGTATGCACTACAAGCCGGACGGCGCTTCCACCGCGATGGTTGGTTGCGCCAGCAACAAGATGTTTTCATGCTGCACACTGAGGACCTCCGTGCAATCGCCCAACGCCGGGCTGATAAGACCCGGATATTGGCGGTCACTTCATTTCGACGTCTCATGTATCTCGGGTACCGAACGCTTGAGCCTCCGGGCGAGTTGGGCCGGGGAATTACTCAGCAAACTGCCGATCCCCAGGTCGAAGTCTCCGGCACTGTGCTCTTGCATGGAACCGGCTGCAGCGTCGGAAAAGTGAGGGCACGCGCGCGCGTTGTTACCAGTCTGGGTGAGTGCAGCAAGCTGAAACCCCGCGAAATTCTGGTCACGCAATCGACAGACCCTGCATGGACAACAGTGTTCGGATTGGTCTCCGGTGTGGTTGCCGAGGTAGGAGGTATGTTGTCGCACGGTGCCGTGCTAGGCCGGGAATACGGGCTGCCAACAGTACTCAATGTGTTGGGAGCGACAAGGCTCATTAGAACCGGCCAAATCCTCGAAGTGGACGGAACTCACGGAACAGTCCGCATCCTGCAGACGGACGAGGGAGAAGGGATCGAGTCACCGCTTTACTCCAAGAAGGTTGAAACGGTGGCCAAGGTTGCCGCCGACTGAGCGTGGCGGGTGAAACATCAGTGCGAGGTCAAGCGAATGAACCAGGTAGATGCGGGAGCGAACTCGAATCTGGCGATGGCGTCAGCCGCGACCACCGGGCATCGCTGGTGGATCTATCAACGCGAACGGTTCCCGGTCGCGGCGCACACCCCAATCATCGTTGCGTTCAGCCTGACATGCACCGGGTACTCAGCCCTGGCGCGTGGGTCCGGTATCCCTTCGGCACGCCAAATTGTTGCCGCATTCGCGATTTCATTTTTGTGTTTTCTCCAACTGCGCTTGGCGCATGAGTTCAAGGACTTCGAAGAAGATTCTCTCTATCGGCCTTATCGTCCCGTGCCTCGCGGATTGATCACACTTCGCGAATTGGGATTTGTGTGGGCGGCAGCCATTGCGCTGCAGTTCCTGATCGTCCTGTGGATATCAGCAAATCTGATTGCACCACTTGTCGGGGTATTGGCATACCTGGCGCTGATGAGCAGGGAGTTCTTTGTGCGACGCTGGCTGAAGCGGCACGCAATCCTTTACATGGTCTCTCACATGATGATCATGCCTCTTATGTTTCTTTTGGCTAGCGCGTGTGAATGGATTCCCGCAGGCCTGAAGCGACCTCCGGAAGGCATCGCATGGATGATGCTGGCAAACTTCTTTATCGGCATGGTCATTGAGATTGGACGTAAGGTTCGGTCACCGGAGGATGAGGAGCACGGTGTTGAGACCTACAGCCAACTCTGGGGCCGAGACAGCGCGATTTTCGCCTGGCTGGCAATGATGGCCACCTCCGCCGTTGTGCTCTATCCCGCGGCTCACAGGATCCGGTTCCCGGAAATCGAATCCGTGCTCCTGTCAATGCTTTCCATTTCGATTGTTGTCGCGGTGGTGTTCCTGAAACACGGTGACCGCGGCCGGGGTAAGTGGATTGAGGCTCTCTCAGGGATCTGGGCTCTGGTGACCTATCTCGGCATGGGCATTGTTCCCCTGGCGCTGCGCTATCACGGAGGGCAGAGGTGAAGTACATCCTCAAGTCCGGATCAGTCAACGATTTGGGCGGTAAGGGATACGGATTGATGCAATTGCAAGAGCAAGGATTCAACGTGCCCGATTGGTTCGCGGTGTCGCCACGAGGATTCGAAGACAGCTTGAATGCGTCCCAGAGATCTGCGTTCGAGAGCGGAGATCCGCAGAAGATTCGTAGCGAACTTGAGAGCCTGCTGATTGATTCGGGTGTGCGCACTGAGATTGAGAGAGCGCTGGGCGAGCTTTCGCAGAACGGCGACCAGTTCGCCGTGCGCTCTTCTGCTCTCGATGAAGACTCAGGCGATTGCTCCTTCGCCGGTCAACTCGAAAGTTGTCTTTCCGTGCCCGCTGGTGCAGTGCCGGAGAAAATTGCATTCGTGTGGCGTTCTGGATTCTCGGAACGTGTTTCGGCGTACCGCTCCGAGCATGGCCATTCCCTGCATGCGCAGAGAGCTCCAGCCGTAATCATCCAGCGGATGATCAACCCAAAGGCGGCCGGGGTAGCATTCAGCTCCGATCCCGTTTCCGGACGCAGTAGCACAGTTGTGATTTCTGCTGTGCCGGGACTGGCCAATCGATTGGTGTCGGGCGACACCGATTCGGATGACTATGAACTGGATCGCAGCGGGAAGGTCACGCGCAGGCAAAGACCTGGGTTTGATACGAAAGAATCCGATCGAGCGCTGACTGATCAGCAAGTAACTCAAATTGGAAAGGTCGCACGTCAGATCGCACGGCGTCTGGGCCGCCCGCAAGACATTGAATGGGCAATTGCTGGTGACGATCTTTATGTGCTGCAGACACGGCCGATTACTACCTCGGCTGACCTTCCGGACCCGGATGCCGTACGAAACATTTGGGACAACAGCAACATCACGGAGAGCTACAGCGGGGTCACGACTCCGCTGACTTTTTCTTTTGCACGGTGTGCATACGAAGGCGTTTACCGCGAATTTTGCCGAATCCTGAAGGTTCCGGAAGAAAAAGTGGCTGCCAATGACCAAGTGTTCTCGCACATGCTCGGTCTCGTCCGAGGACGCGTCTACTACAACCTATTGAACTGGTATCGGGTGCTCGCCCTCCTGCCCGGCTTTACCGTAAACCGTCGCTTCATGGAGCAAATGATGGGGGTGAAAGAGCCCCTACCAACTGATGTGTCAGACACGCTTGCGAGCGCGACTGTTAGCGAGCGCCTTCGCGACGTCCGAAACCTGGGAAGCATGCTGATCGCCCTGGTTTGGAACCACTTCACTCTCGACCGAAAGATTGAACGATTTTATGCGCGGCTCGATAGCGCCTTGTCGGATTCCACCGCAGGCTTCGCTGAGATGAGAATTGACGAACTTGTCGCCTGCTACGACAAGCTTCTTCGCCAGTTGCTTCGACGCTGGGACGCTCCTCTACTGAACGATTTCTTCACCATGATCTTCCATGGTCTGCTCCGACAGCTTTGCCAGAGTTGGCTTGGGGAAGGAAATCAATTAGCGAACGAGTTGGCGTGCGTTCGAGGCGGCATGATCAGCGTGGAACCGGCGCTCCGCTTGCGGGAGATGGCTGCGATCGTCGCCCAGAAGCCGGGACTTGCGCAGACGTTTCGCACGGGCAATCGTACCAACTGCGAACGCGCGCTCGGGGGCACCCCCCAACTTAGCGCGAGATATTACGAATACCTTGCAAAATTTGGAGAACGTTGCCTCGATGAATTGAAGCTCGAGAGTCAGACTCTGTGTGATGATCCGGCGCCACTGTTGCGCAGCATTGGCGAACTCGCCTGCCACAACACGCCAAACATCGCCGCGAACGGTGATATCGACGATTTCTCGGCTGAACAGCGCGCGAGACGTGCCTTAGGACGAAATCCACTTCGCATGGGTGTTTTTATGTGGATTCTCAGCAATGCCCGTGAACGCATTCGCACCCGAGAGAACCTCCGCTTCGAGCGCACCCGTGTGTTCGGAAGAGTTCGCACGATCTTCGTAGAAATAGGATTGCGTCTGTATGCGCTGGGTCGAATCGAGCACCCACGTGACATCTTTTATCTTCACATCGACGAAGTGTTGGGATTCGTTAAGGGGACAACGGTGACGACCGGGCTGAAAGAACTGATTGCGCTTCGACAGGAGGAATTTCAGGAATATCGCACGACGTCCGCTCCTCCGGACCGGTTTGAGACACGCGGTCCGGTGCACCAAACCACCAAATTCCTATCGAGCAGAAGCTTCGAGGCGCAGGAAGCCTCGGGAGAGGAACGCCAGGGTCTCGGATGCTGCACAGGAATTGTGCGCGGGCCCGTGCGCCTGGTGTCTGACCCTCATTCCGCATCTGTGCCCGGCGGCAGCATTCTCGTTGCCGAGAGAACTGATCCCGGCTGGGTCCTGCTTTTTCCGTCGGCAGCCGGGCTGATTGTCGAACGGGGCAGCCTGCTTTCCCATTCCGCCATCGTGTCGCGTGAATTGGGAATTCCCTCTGTAGTGTCGGTTCCAGGAGTCACAAAATGGCTGCGCGATGGTGATCTCGTGGAGATCGACGGAGCCAAAGGAACAATCCGACGCCTGGCGGTCTCGGTGGCGCACCGTGCATAGCGAAGTAGCAGAACGCGCGGATTTCTCCAGCATTCGGTATGCCCAGTGCTGGGAAGATGCCGACGTCCTCCTTGACGCTCTGTGCATCCAGCCCCAATCGACTTGTCTTTCCATCGCTTCGGCTGGCGACAACGCCCTCGCCATGTTAAGCAAGGGACCCGCCAAGGTAATTGCCCTTGATATAAACCCTGCACAATTGGCGGCGCTGGAGTTGCGAGTTGCGGCATTTCGTGAGCTGAGGCACCGGGAAATCCTTGCTCTGGTCGGCTCCATCGAAAGCCGAGACAGGGCGGAACTCTATCGCTGCTGCCGCAAACATCTGTCGGCAGCAGCTCGAAACTACTGGGACCAACGTCCCCGAATGATTCAGGCCGGCATCGGCTCTGCGGGCCGATTTGAAAACTTCTTCCGCATATTTCGTACACGGGTTTTGCCCCTGATCCATAGTCACCGTGTCGTGGAGCAGTTGCTGACCAGAAGGTCCTATTCGGAACGGCAGCGCTTCTACGAAACGGAGTGGAACACATTGCGATGGCGCGCATTGTTCCATGCATTCTTCTCTCAATTCGTGCTTGGCCGACTGGGCCGCGATCCGGAGTTTTTCCGCTACGTCGAAGGCAGCGTAGCTGCACGCCTGCTACAACGTACGCGCTACGCGTTTACAGAACTGGATCCGACTGCGAATCCTTACTTGCAATGGATACTGACCGGAAGACACGGTAGCGACAATCTTCCCTTCGTCCTGCGGGAGGAGAATTTTGAGCCTATTCGCGCCAACTTGGACCGCCTGGAATGGCACTGCTGTTCCTTGGAGAGTTATCTAAAAGAGTCACAGGATCCCCTAGACGCCTTCAATCTCAGCGACATCTTTGAATACGTTTCTGCCCAGAGTTACCACCGGATTCTTCGCGCGCTGACGCGCTCTTCCAGACCCGGTGCGCGGCTCGCCTACTGGAACATGCTGGTTCCGCGCAAGCGCCCCGAAGCCATGGCGGCTCTTCTCAGACCGCTATCGACTTTGTCAGATTCACTTTTCAAAACTGCCAAAACTTTCTTCTATGGCGCGTTCGTGCTGGAGGAGGTTCTGTGATGCAGTCGGTCGAGTGCGCTGCGGCAAATGACATTCACGCACTATCACCAAAGTTTGACTCTGAGCAGTTCGACTTGGCAAACGCCGATGTTTACCTCGCCGTCGTCGATTCCAACCAGGAACCGCTTGCGGAATGTTCATTATGGTGGTCGCAGGCCCCGTCTCTTCCCAATCAAACTGTCGGAACGATCGGGCACTACCGGGCGGATGATGACTCGGCCGCTGCGACGCTTCTGAAGCTCGCTTGCGAGCGCTTGCGCCGCGCCGGTTGCACCTATGCCATCGGACCAATGGATGGCAATCCTTGGCGACGGTACCGCTTCGTGACAGACGCGGGAACAGAGCCGCCGTTCTTTCTGGAACCGTGGAACCCACCGCAATGGCCACGGCAGTTTGCGGAGTCCGGTCTCCGCCCAGCGGCGACTTATTTCTCTTCTTTGAATGCAGACCTGAGCCGACGAGACGCCCGCTTAGGCAAAGCGCGGGATCGATTGCGGGCTGTAGGTATCACGCTCCGCTCGTTGCGGGATGACGAACTGGAAGACTATCTTCCCCGCATCTACCGCGTATGCTGCGAGGCATTCAGAAACAACTATCTTTATACAGAACTCGCGGAAGCCGATTTCGTTTGCCACTACAAGAACCTCCTGCCTGTGTTACGCCCTGAGCTGTTGATGGTCGCTGAACGGCAACAGGAGACTGTTGGATTTCTGTTTGCGATTCCCGACTTGCTACGAGAAAACACCGGCATGCCTCTTAATACCTTCATTATTAAGACGCTTGCAATCCTGCCACGCAGGGAACTGAGCGGCTTGGGCTCTGTGCTGGTGGGGGAGGCCCAACAGTTAGGCTCGGAAATGGGTTTTGGGCGGTGTATTCACGCGCTGATGCAAACAGGAAACGCGCTGGCTCGCAACATAAGCCGCGAATATGCCGAACCAATCCGCACTTATACCTTATTCGCCAAGGACCTGCGCACATGAATGTGGTGGAACTGGTGAGACGCCAGGCTGAGATGCGTCCAAGTGCGGCCGCCATCATCGACGTCCACCATGGCCGTGAGCGCACGCTTACATTCGCCGATCTTTACGACCGCGTGGCTAGAATCGCTGCTGGGCTTGAGGCGAGGGGAATTGGAGCCGGAGATGCAGCGCTCATCTTCTATCCAATGGCCGCGGAGTTGTATGTTTTTCTTCTTGCATTGTTTCACCTGGGCGCGGTCGGCATTTTTCTCGATCCGTCGGCGGGTCGCACGCAAATTGAACGATGCTGCGACATGTATCCGCCAAAAATGTTCTTCGGAACTGCTCGAGCCCATCTACTTCGCATGGCCTCACCGGCGGTTCGGCGAATAGCGCTCTTCGTCGGGACTTCATGGCAGCCTCGAACAGTTACTCTGTCCTCGTTGCGCGCTGAAACTCGCAAAGACGCAACGCCTGTCACTGGTATCGCACCGGCGCTGCTCACGTTTACAAGCGGAAGCACTGGCATTCCTAAAGCTGCTGTTCGGACTCACCATTTTCTTCTGGCACAACACCGCGCAGTAGCGGCGAGCCTGGAGTTGACAGCGGAAACCGTGGATCTGACAACTTTACCGATTTTTGTTCTCGCGAACCTGGCTTCCGGTGTATGCAGCGTGCTTCCCGACGCCGACATGCGAGCGCCTGCTTCCTGCGATCCGGTCCCAGTGATCGAACAAATCGAGAAACACAAGATCAGCTCCACAGCGGCTTCGCCGGCTTTCATCGAGCGCGTCGCCAACCAATGCATCCGAACCTCACATCCCCTGAGGTCACTTAGAAAGGTTTTCCTTGGCGGCGCTCCTGTCTTTCCCGGAGTTCTGCAAAGCGCTCGAAAAGCATTTCCGGACGCCCGCCTGATGGCCATCTATGGTTCCACAGAAGCCGAACCGATGGCCGGCATCCGTTTCGATTCCATCAGCGAAGACGACTTTGCCGCTATGCGGAATGGACACGGCTTACTGGTAGGCAGTCCCTCCTCTTCTCTTGATTTGCGTGTGATCCGAGAGCAAGGGAACAGTCCAATTGGACGCATGAGCGCATCCGAATTTGCGGAGATGCTCGCGCCCCACGAAACCGCTGGAGAGATCGTAGTGTCTGGAGAGCACGTGCTCGGTGGATATCTGCACGAAGAGGGCCGCGAGAACAAATTCGATGTTGATGGAGTCAGGTGGCATCGGACGCGAGACATGGGATATCTGGACTCATCCAACCGGTTATGGTTGCTAGGCCGCTGTAGCGCCAAAATAGAAGACCACCGCGGGGCCTTGTACCCCCTGGCCGTGGAGTGCGCGGCACAACACGACGTGCGAGTCGCGCGCTGTGCCCTCGTAGAAGTCGGCGGCCAGCGGGTTCTCGTCCTTGAACCGCAGAATGGCCACGAATTTGATAGCACCACGTTCAAGCAGCAGCTCGGCTGGGCAAATCTGGATCGCCTGGTGACGCTTAGCCGTATACCGGTGGATACCAGGCATAACGCGAAGGTTGATTATGCGGAACTCAAGCTGCTACTACAGCGGTGTGGTGACGCATCGCAAGTTGTTCTGAAGGAATAAAAGGCGATCGTGCGCAGTTCCCAAACACAGTTTGCATGAGCGAGATAAACGATTATTACGACGGCAAGACCTTGCTGGTCACCGGCACCACCGGTTTCCTCGGGAAAGTACTGCTCGAGAGAATCCTGCGTCGGCTTCCTCAGGTATGCAAAATATTCCTTTTGATAAGACCCAACTCGAATCTCGATCCGGCAGCGTCGGCACGGGCCCGGGCGAATAGGGAAATCTTCAACTCTTCAATCTTCAATCGCCTCCGTTTGTTTTATGGGGCTGGATTCGACCGATTCATTAGCGAGAAAACTGAAGTCATACCAGGGGACCTTACTCGTCCGGATCTGGGGATCCCGCCGGAATCCCGGAAGCTCCAAGAAGTAGACGTCATTGTCAATCTTGCCGCTCTCGTTGGTTTTGACGAGCGCGTCGACAATGCCATTCGGTCAAACAGTTTGGGCCCCTATTACCTGCTGAACTATGCGAAGCGCTTCCGAAGACCGACTATGTTGCACGTCTCCACAGCGTTCGTCCACGGGCGTAGAAGCGGCTGCATACCGGAACAGGTTCTAGAGCCAGATACTGCTCCAGTTGCTACGACAGAGATCTATGGTGCTCCGTTCTGTGTGGAGCGGGAAATTGAAAGAGCGCTCCGGCTCGCCGAATCTGTGGAAAGGGAGTCGCGGACACCGTCGGCGCGTAGTGAATTTCGCCATGAGGCAAAGGCTCACCGCGGCACAGGTCAGGCGCCAGACAATCGTGAACTGGAATTGGCGGCGGAACGGAAGCGCCAACAATGGGTTGGCACGACTCTCTCGCAGGAAGGCTTTTCGCGATCGCGACACTATGGGTGGTTTGATACCTACACCTTTACGAAAGCCATGGGAGAACAGTTGCTGGTCAAGTCCTGCGATGGGGTCAAAGTGATAATCCTTCGGCCTTCTATCATTGAGAGCAGCTTGAAGGAACCGGAACCGGGTTGGATCGAGGGCTTCCAGACAAGTACACCGATTCTTTTTGGCTACGGCAAAGGCGAAATTCCGGACTTTCCGGGCGACCCAAACAGTTTGATTGATTTTATCCCCGTCGATTTTGTTGTCAGCGCCATCCTGGCGGGCGTCGCGGTGGGAACTGACGGCCGGAGCCCCGGTGTGCTTCAAGTCGCCAGTAGTTCCGAGAATCCGCTCCGTCTTGAGCAACTCATGGGATATTCCCGAGAATACTTTCACCAGTTCCCCATGCGGACCGGAACAGGTCTGGTGTTGCGGCCCTGGAGATATCGCGGGCGCAGCAAATTCAACTGGTGGCTTGCGGCGAGCCAAAAGATGTTACGGGCCGCAGCCGCCTTGAACAACAGAATCACTTTCTGTTCCGGCGGGGCCCGTTTGAGCCGCAAGCTCTACGTGCGGCAGATGCACCTTGAACGACTTGAGCATCTTAGTCGTCTCTACAGTGACTACACTCGGCTCCATTGTCAATTCGCGACGGGCAGTACAAGACGCCTATTCCATTCCCTTAGCAGAGAGGATCAAATGCAATTCTTTTTCGATGTCTCAGCAATCGACTGGCAGAAATATATTCAAGAGATCCACCTTCCTGGCGTCCGCCGTAATGTTATGAAGAAGTCATTCGGTTTATCCCACGGATAGTCGCCGGATTCCCAATATTCGATGATCGTGGTTTGCCCGGATGCGTAAGATAGTTGTCATGTTCGAAAAGGTGCTAAACCCTTCTGGTACACCGGCATCCGTTCCTATGCTGCGATGCGAGTGCTCACAACATCTTCGCATTCCTGCTAAGGCTGTCTTGTATGCTAGTGACCTCCCGTCGCAGTAGTTCCATATCTTGGATAATGTCAGCAGGGAGTCCAAACTTACGAATAGATTGGGACGCCAAATCTTTTAAAGAGCCTGCGGAAAATCGCTGAGAATTTCATACGCATAAAAAGGCACACCCTAGATCGATAGGTGTCAGCCGGCAGTTGTCCTCTGTGGGATGCGGGTACAGAAGATCCCTAAAGGAAGGATGCCTAGTCGACATGCCTTGCTGGCATGCAGCGAAGGTTTCCATCGTAAAGATGACCAGCGGCGCCATGATGAAGACGTGACGTGTCGTTTTCCATGTGCCCACGAACGTTGGGACGGCAAGTCGCTGCGTTTTGTTGGGCGCGCCGCCCTGAGACACTACCCGGATTTTTCATGGGTTGACTCTTGTCCGAGACTCTGGTCTGTTGTCGCACACCGGTCATACCTCTGTTGCGAAAGTTGGATCCTCAAAGGAATCGTCCAATCCCCCCGGCGGTGGCCCCGCAAAATCTCGGCATGCTTCAGGCGGCGGTTTTGAAGACTGGGGGCGTATTATGTCGAAACGGTTTCAATGTTGTTGGATCATGTTTATAGGTAGTTCAATGCGCTTAGGGTCGACATACTACGGCCTTGCAGTCCTTGTTGCCGTTGCTGTCTTCGGGGCTCCTGTCCAGAGCCAGACAACTACATCTGGCGGCCTATCGGGTGTAGTCATGGATCAGACCACCGCAGTCGTCCCCGACGCGGCGGTTGAACTCAAAGATATCGCTCAGGGAAGCATCCGGTCAGGCGAAACCAATGTTGAAGGCGTGTATCAGTTTCTTTTCCTCCGCCCAGGTCGATACATGCTTACGGTTATACATCCCGGGTTTCAGGAAGCCCGGAAGTTGATCACCATCCAGGGGGGCCCTTCAGCAACCGTTAACATCAGCCTTCAGGTTTCGAAAACCAACAGCGAACTGACGGTTACGGACGAGGCCCAAACCATTCAAGCGGAGAGTGCTGATATTTCGGTGACCATTAATCAAGTGCAGATTTCAGAAGTTCCGAATCCTGGCAATGATCTGACGTACATCGCGCAAACTGCTCCGGGTGTAGTGATGGACACGGACGGCGGCGGCGGTAGCTTCTCGAGCCTGGGCATGCCGGGCACCTCAAATTTGTTCACTCTGAATGGGATGAACTATAACGACATGACTCTCAACTTGAACCAGGCGGGCTCTTTGGGCCTAACACTTGGTCAGAACCAGATTCAGGAAGCGACGGTCGTGGCGAATGGTTATACGGGTCAATTCGGTACCTTTGCCGGCACGAATGTGAATTACATAACAAAATCCGGGAGCAATGGGTTCCACGGGAACGCCGAATATTTTTGGAACGGCCGCGTGCTGAACGCGAATGACTGGATCAACAAAGCATCCCAACAGCCGCGGCCTTTTGCGATTGCGAACCAATGGGCCGCATCGGTGGGCGGTCCGGTCCGGAAGGATAAACTCTACTTCTTCTTCAACACGGAGGGACTGCACCTGACACTTCCGGTGATATTTACGGTGGTAGTACCAAGCACCGAGTTCGAGGCAGCAACCATGGCCAATATCGACTCGAAGTTTGGCGCAAGTTCCGCGTCCCATAATTTCTACCAGCGAATCTTCGATCTCTATGACGCAGCGAGAGGATCCCATACGGTCCAGACCGGAGGCTTTTTTGACAACGGGACGGGCTGCGATTCTTCTTTCAGCTTGCCGTCTGAACCGCCCTGCGCCGTTCATTTCGTCACCAGTGGAACCCAGCCTACGCATGAGTCACTGATCTCGGGACGGATGGACTGGAATGCTACGAGTAACGATCGGATATTTCTCCTTCTGCAGTATGACCACGGATTAAATCGCTCACCGGATCCGATCAGTCCTTTGTTTAACGTTGATACCGATCAGCCTTGGTGGCAAGGCCAGCTGGTGCAAACCCACACATTGGGTGCTTCGGGAGCGAACCAGTTCGTTGTTGCGGGTTGGTGGAGAAGCGCGATCTCCATGCCCAAGAACTTCGCACAGACCTTGGCCACCTTTCCCACCAAGCTCGGATGGTGCGATGGAGGAAGTTGCAGTTTCAGCAACCTTGGTATCAACTCTGGCAACCCAACGGGAGCGAAGACCACGCAATGGCAAATTTCCGATGACTTGGCTGTGATTCGAGGCGGTCACAAACTCGGAATCGGAACTAACTTTCTGCGTGTCGATGCCAACAATTTCTTCTACTTCAACTCTGCCGGAGATTTACTCCCACACTCCCTGGATGCGTTTTATCAGGGTGGCTTTGACAACAATAGCGAGCAATCCGATTTCACAGAGCTGGATCAGGCGTTTTCAAACGCGCGCTCGCACCGTGTGGCATTTTACAATTTGGGACTCTATGCGCAGGACGAATGGCGGGCGCGACCCAACCTCGCCTTTACGCTAGCGTTGAGGGCAGAACACCACTCCAATCCAGTTTGCGCTGACCGCTGTTTCGCTCGTTTGGCGGGACCATTCGAATCGCTTAGCCACGATCCGAGTCAGTCATACGGAAAAGCAGTATTAACCGATCAGAGGCAGGCTTTTGCCGAGATGAACAGTGTTCTGTGGGCGCCACGAATCGGTTTTGCCTGGCAGCCGTTCGGCGTTTCCCACAATACGGTGCTTCGCGGAGGAGCGGGTATGTTTTATGACTCCCTGCCCGGTTTTCTCGCTGACTTGCTTTTTCTGAACCCGCCAGTGAACAACAGTTTCATCCTGGCCAACAACAACATTGCTCCAGGCGAGCCAAACAATTTGTTCCTTGATGCGGCCAACTCTAATAAGACCTTCCTCAGGGCGTTTTCGGCTACAACACTCAGTCAGCCATTGGGCTTCACTCCACCATCGTTCACCAACCCGGATCGCCGGACCCTCTCTCCTCAGTATCAAAAGTGGAGCTTGGAATTGCAGCAGGGCTTAGGGATGAATACATCCATAAGTCTGGGGTATTTTGGCAATCACGGAATCCACGAACTCATCCAGAATGTGGACGCAAACGCCTACGGCTTCGGGAGTCTTCCTCCTGGACAATGTACCAGTCCGCCGGTTCCACCCTGTTCCGACCCACGCTTCGGCATGGTCACTAGTCAAACCACCATAGGTGTTTCGAATTATCACGGTTTGGTGACGTCGTTCAAACATCGCCTCGGCGGGCCTGGTCAGGGCTTTTTTCAAGTTAATTACACATATGGCAAGGCATTCGATGAAGTCTCGAACGGAGGTCTGCTGCTGTTTGTGAACGGAGCTGGCGGTAACGCGATCAATCCGCAAGACCCCAACAATCCTCGTGGCGGTTACGGGCCAGCCGATTACGATGTTCGGCACTCGATAACTGCGAGCTACGTCTGGGAACTTCCGCTGAAAGCATTGTTCGGAAATCGCGGTCCGGACTACTTGGCCAGCGGCTGGCAGATCTCAGGAACCGTCTTTGCGCGTGGTGGGTTCCGATACACGGTTTACGACGATGTGGAATCCGGTCGCCTTCGCCCACAAAACTTCGGGGGAGTGCTGTACGCTGTTCCTGCGCACGTTCTTGGCCAACAGTTGCCGTGTAGCAGTGGAGCGGCAGTTCCGGCGGTCACAAAGCCATGCCAAACGCCGCAAGTTCTGAGTGACGGAGCATCGCCGAATCCCGCCGCATCATTTATTCAGGCAGGTTGCACCACAGATTTCAACAGCGGGAACTTGCCGAACCCGTTGGATCCGTTAGACCAGTGCGGTGGACAGGTGGTGAGTTTTGCCCAAGGACGCAATCGCTTTCATGGGCCGCGCTATTTCGATGCTGACCTGACCATCATGAAGAACATTCGGTTGCCCGGCTGGGACAAGGGGCAATTCAAATTCGGCTTTCAGTTTTTCAACGTCTTCAACCATCCGAATTTCGGCATGCCTGATGGTTTTTCCGGTGCACCCACCTTCGGCCAAATTGTCTACACCGCAAGCCCGTCGACCGGCATCCTTGGGGGAGGCGCGTCCGCCAGGATGATTCAGATAAAAGCCGAGATGGAATTCTGAGTCATCTGAGTTGCGCTCTCGCGCTGCTCAGAAATTCTCCATCATCCACATATTGCTGCTTTGATTGCTGTCAATAATCGCCAACTGGCGTCCGTCGGGAGAGGGTAAGCCAAAACAAGTTTCAGTGCCGATGCACTTCCGCAGCCTTGTCGCTCTTCCCTGAAGATCCGTATAGAACAGCTCGTTCCCGGGTTGCCCCCTCCGCGTTACGAAAAGTCCCTTTTGGTCAGCCGACCAATACAGCCAGATAAAGTCTCCTCCTGCTGGAGAAGGAATCTCGTGCATAAGTTGCCCCTGCAATGCGCGAATTTCAATCGGGCCCTTTGGACTTCTCGCGATCGCAAGGCGAGTACCATCTGGAGAAACGGTACAGAGGGGGACTTCAAGTACACCGAGTTTTCGATCCAAATCAAAGCGCACCAACTCAGGACCGCGTCCTGCGATCGGATCGAGAACTGAGACGATCATTTGCTTCAGGTCTTCACTTTGTTCAGCTATGACACAGGTGTTGGAAGGCAGCCGCGCACATGAAACATTGGCGTGATGTGAGAGCTGCAGGATTGTTTCTGGCCTTCCACCAGCTAACGGGATTCGCAAGATCGGAAAAGGTACCGTGGGGTGCTCAACAGTCTCGCCCTCCGGCCAAGTGCGTCCGAGATACCATTTGCCATCGGGAGTAGTCGCACCTAAGAGCAGCGCGCCTCCCGACGGCGAGGAGGCGATTGCTTCTGCAGTGTCCGAATCAACAGCTTGCTTGTACAGGCTCCAACCGGTTCGATTCAAAGCAAGCAGAACTTTATTGTCGGAGGTCCAACCGCGTGCACCGGCGTCCTCTTCCAGAGTGAAGCGCCGAATATCACTGAGCCGCTTCCCACCATTCTCAAGATCAGCAACATAGGATGTATGCAATCCAGATGATGCAGCGAATGTGAAACGCTTATCATCATTCGTGACGCTAGCGCTAGACCCACAGAGGTTAGGCCAGTTCGTAATCCGCCTCGGTTCTTCAAGACGTCTCCCAGTGGCTAGGTCAAAGCGCATTGTCCAGTAGTTGCAGACGGTATCGCTCTCCGGCGAGCCATAAATGACGCGCCCATCGTGCAGCCACACGAAGTCGTTCATCTTTGATAGTTCGGCATTGCGAAGCACTGTTACCGGGGAACCGCCATCCAGCGGTTGAACCCACCCTGTACTACCCGATTGATTCCTTGAAACGTAAAGGTAGTGTTTTCCGTCCGGAGACCATCCCGAGCACTCCATGGCCGCGCCCTCCTTGGCCTCGTAGGTCTTGTGCGCCTGCTCACCTGCAGGTCCGCTGAACCAAATTTCACGGTCTCCCATCAGACCTTTGTTGGTGGCAAAAGAGATCTCGGTACCATCGGGAGAAACGGCACAGCCGAGAGCATGTTCACGAAGCTTGACCGGTGCTCCGCCGAGCAAAGAAACCGCCCAAATGCTGGCTGTAGCCGAACTCCAGTCCCTCCAGTCTTCTGTAGCGGGATACACATTCGCTACGAACCTGGTGTTATCCGGAAACCAGCCAACTACAGCCCACTTTGTATTCCGGTTCTTCAGTTCTTCCGGTTGAGGAATCGTGCGAGTTTCACCGTTATTGATGAGCTTCAGATGAAGCCCAAGGGTGTCGCTATAGGCCAGGTATTTACCGTCCGGGGAAATTGCGCCGCCTATCACTGGGTTCTCACTGGAGTTGGTTGTGAGCTGCCGTAGTTTGATTTCCGGAACGACTCTGCCTGTCTTCGGTGTTCTAATCTTCAACACGATCAGCGAGGAAACCAGAATTGCGGCTGCCATGATGAGCGCGACCGCCCACCTCCGGGACCAATGTTGTGGTGAGCTCTCGCGTCGCAGAGCATCGAGTTCACCCGCGATCTGCTCGGCGGTTTGGTACCGTGCATTCCGGTCTTTTTGAGTCGCGGCGTTGATAATGGCTTCGAGTTTTGCAGAAGCCTGCGGATTGAGCTCACGGACCGGCGTAGGCGTGCGATTAAGAATTGCGTCGTGAAGAATCGGAGCAGTGTCACCCGGAAAAGCGCGTTGTCCGGTGACCATCTCGTAAATGACCAGCCCAAAAGAAAACAGGTCAGTGCGGGCATCGAGTTGTTCGCCACGCACCTGCTCTGGTGACATGTAAGCTGCGGTTCCTACAGTTACACCTGTGCGGGTCAATGTCAGTAGCGGATTCCAATCGGGTTGCGGTTCTGCCTGCACAGCAGCGTGCAGTTGTCTTTCCACGCTTTCGAATTCATGCAGCTTCGCGAGCCCGAAGTCCAAAATCTTTACCTGTCGCTGATTTGTGACGAAGATATTGGCCGGCTTGATGTCGCGATGAACGATGCCTCTCTGGTGCGCAGCGCTGAGTCCGCGCGCAATTTGGAGTGCAATGTCCAGCTGTTCCGCTAAGCGAAGGCTTGTTCTTGAATTCGACGCATTGGCGATTATGTCGCGCAGCGTGTGTCCTTCCATCAACTCCATGACTATGAAAGGCTGGCCTTCGTGCTCATCGACTCCATGAATCGTACAGATGTTGGGATCGTTCAGCGCCGAAGCGGCGCGCGCCTCTCGCTGAAAACGATGCATGGCTGCCGGATCATTCGCGAGCTCTTCTGGCAGAAACTTGAGTGCGACGCGACGGCCGAGCTTGATGTCCTCGGCTTTGTACACGACGCCCATGCCGCCTCCGCCCACGACGTCCAGCACTCGGTAGTGAGTTACCTTTTTCCCAATTAGGCCGCCACCCGCAACGACGCGATTCGGGTGAGGGTCTCGGGTTTCCGCCCCTTCGGCCACACGGTCGACTTTTACCCACTCAATGGGAACCTTCCAGCGATAGCCACGGCGGGCGAGAGTCTCGACATATTGCGGCGCATCGGCCGGGTCGCCGAGCGCCTGGCGCAGACGCTTGATGGCGGCATTGATGCTGTGATCGAACTCCACAACAGTATCGTTAGGCCAGAGCTTCTTGCGGATCTCTTCTCGCAACACTACTTCGCCGGGCTTTTCCAGCAGCAGCTCCAGGATCTTGATGGACTGCTCTGGTAGGCCAGTGCTTAGCCCTGCTTTGCGAAGCTCGCGTGCCCGAAGATCCAGCTCGAAGACTCCAAAGCGAGCGAGAGTGGGTTGCGGAAGGCGATCCACGGGAATTTCTCGGCGTGAGTTTATCACTATGCAAGGATCGTTCCTCTCACTTCATCGACTTACTCTGACGCTCATTCAAAAGTGAAAACGAAATAATCCAACAACTTAGCGCTGTCATAACTCTGTCATACAAATGCCAGCCCCAGTGCATTGATGCGGGAGTGGGTTTCAGACAAGGTCGCCGTGGCTTTAAGCGGTCCGGCCAGAGTTGGCGATTCTGGATAACGCCAGTGTCCGTTGGAGAGGCTGCGTATGGAGAACAAGGCGTGTGAAATCTTGAGCTCAGTGATGCTCGTGATGACTGTTTTGCTGTCCGGCTGCGGGGGAAGGCCGCAGACGATCACTAAGACCGCGCCTCCAGCTCTGGTGATCACATCGGCCACTCCGCCACCGGGAACCGTCGGCGCTACCTACGCCGGAACCGGATTTTCTCTCATAGCATCCGGCGGCAAGGGCCCGTATACGTGGACTTGGGCGGCGGGAACCACAGGATCCAGCGGCGTCTTTGGCTTACCACCCGGACTCATTTTGTCGAATGCGATGATCTCGGGCACGCCTACGCAAGCAAATACCTACAACGTTCTGATAACCGTGACGGACTCACAGGCTCCCTCCGCGCAAAAAAGCGTTGCGTATGCGATCACGATCGCGCCACTCCCACCTCCCCCGCCATCGATCAACACTATTCCTTCCCCAAACGTAGGCGCGATAAATCTTCCCTATAGCTTTGCATTTACCACAACTGGCGGAGTTGGTCCCTTTGCCTGGAGCGAAACTGGAGCACTACCACCCGGTCTAAGTTTGGCTACGGACGGCACCATGGCCGGCTCTCCGATCGCTCTTGGCTCCTTCCCGATTACGGTAATGGTTTCGGACTCACTCGCGCGCAACGCTGTTCCCGAGAATTTCACCGTTGTGGTTGCAGCAAATGGTTTCAAGGTAACCGGCAGCATGGCGGTTGGGCGGAGAAGTCATAGTGCGACGCTGCTTAAGGATGGCAGAGTGCTAGTTGCCGGGGGAGGCGTGGCCTTTTCACCCGGTACAGGCACATTGGCGACTACGACTGCGGAGCTGTATGACCCGACTGCCGGAGCTTTCTCGTCCACCGGGAATATGGGGATTGCTCGTTATTGTCATACCGCCACGTTACTCACGAACGGGAAGGTTTTGATAACGGGCGGAGTCGACGGCAGAAGTTACTTTGCCACCGCAGAACTTTTCGACCCGGTGAGCGGCAGTTTTGCGCCAACCGGGAGCATGGCCACTGCACGTTGCTACCACACGGCCACTTTGCTAGCGAATGGAAAAGTTCTGATTGCTGGCGGAGAGAACGTCACCGCCGCGGGCCCCACCGCGCTCAGCACAGCGGAGCTCTTCGACCCTGCCAGCGGAACTTTTGCACCCACCGGAAGTATGGGAGGCCCGCGCGCCGCGCACACGGCGACACTGCTGCCTAACGGAAAGGTCGTTTTGGCAGGGGGAGCGGATGGAAGTTCGTTAGCAACGGCGGAGCTGTATGACCCAGTCGCAGGGACCTTTTCGTCGGCAGGCGACATGGCAAACGCGCGCCAGGGTCACACTGCAACACTGCTCGTGAATGGAAAAGTCCTGGTTACTGGTGGAACGACCGTTCCAACAGCAGAGCTTTTCGATCCATCCTCGGGCAGTTTTGTATCCACCGGAAGCATGGCCAACCAGCGCTCCGATCACACCGCGACACTGTTGAGCGACGGAACGGTTCTTGTCACCGGAGGTTTCGGAGGCACACAGCTTAGCTCTGCGGAACTCTTCGACCCCACCACCGGTACCTTCTCTCTGACGGGGAGCATGACGGACTGGCGCGTCTTTCATACCGCGACGATGCTCCTTGACGGAACGGTGCTCGTGGTTGGAAGTGGCACCCAATACCCACAGACCAGCAAGAGAACGGCGGAGCTTTACCAGTAGCTGTTATCTGGAGAGACGCTCAGTTAGTAGGAGTGCAGATGACATGACACGCCAGTATTTGCCAATGCTGCAAGAAAGATCGGCGTAACACAAAGATGTCGGCGGTCTCCGCCGTAAGTTTCCCAGCTTTGTCGGGATGGTTTTGGAAGGAGAGGACATGAAAAACACTTTCGCATGGATGATGGTTGCGTTTGCCATTTTGACGGTGTGGGCGATACCGGTTTCTCTCAGAGCGCAAGAACAGCCCATTACACCGGGCGCCCATAAGACTCATCGTTACAGATTCATAGATCTGGGGACCGTCGGTGGCCCCTCGGCCACCTTCGGGACCGCCGGAGACAGGATCTCCGAGATCCAAACGCTCAACCAGCGCGGAGAGGTTACAGGGTTGGCCACCACCCCCGCGCCCGATCCTTATCCGGATTTTTGTTGGGATGGCGACTGCCTCCTCGCACATGCATTCCAGTGGCAGAACGGCGTCATGACAGACCTGGGGGCGTTGGTCGACGGCGTGAACAGCGACCAGCGCTGGATCGCCGATAACGGACTAATCTCCGGAGACTCGGAGAACGGCGAACTCGATCCTCTGAACCCGGGTTTTCCGGAGATTCGAGCCGTGCTCTGGAAGCACGGTCAAATCATCGACCTCGGAACGCTGGATGGCGGATACGAAAGCATCGCCCGCTCCGTCAACAGCAAAGGTCAGGTGGTGGGAGCCTCCCTCAACACCATTCCCGACCCCAACTCCATCACCGGATCCTTCTACGGGGTTCTCTATCAACAAACCCGCGCCTTTATCTGGCAAGACGGAGTCATGCAAGACCTGGGCACGCTGGGAACGGGCACCAATGCGATCGCTGTTCTGATCAACGAGCATGGGCAGGTTGCGGGGGATTCCTATACCAGCACAGATCCAAGCACGTTCTGCTTCTACAACGACAACGTTTTCCCTCTGACAACGGGAGCATTCCTCTGGGAAAAAGGGAGGATGACCGACCTTGGTAGCCTGGGAGGAACCTGCACGCTGGCAAGTGCCCTCAACAATCGGGGACAGGTCGCCGGTTGGTCCAATCTGGCGGGAGACCAGGCCTACCACGCGTTTCGTTGGGACCGAACCTCCCAGCCTCACCTTAGAGATCTGGGAACTCTGGGAGGGAGTCGCAGCATTGCCTCAGCGATGAACGAAGCCGGGCATGTTGTGGGATCGGCGCAGCTTCCCGGCTCCCAAGAATTCCACGCCACCCTGTGGAGGCGCAACCTCACCATCGATCTTGGCACCGTCGGAACAGATCAGTGCTCCGAGGCGTTTTCGATCAACTCCAGCGATCAAGTTGTCGGAATCTCGCATTCCCAGTGCGGCGCGGATGATGCAAACGCCTTTCTGTGGGAACGCGGACAGAACATCGACCTGAACGCCTTCGTCCCTCCCGGCTCCGATCTGCACTTGAGAGCTGGCGCGACCATTAACGACCGCGGCGTAATCGCCGTTGTCGGTGCATTTCCCAACGGCGATCATCGCGCCGTCTTACTGGTCCCATGCGATGACGAACCTGCGGACAGCGAAGGCTGCCGCGAGGCAGCTGCACAGTCGAAAGCGACTCAGAACGTCGGGAAAACGGGATTCGTCCCCACGAAACAAGGTGGATGGCCCTTGCCGTATAGACGTTCTCACCAGGTTGGTAATACCTCATTTCGAGTGCAATAGTCGGCCTACTGGGGTGATGACTTCTAGCTATCGCATGGCGACGCATTGCGAGAATGCACAAGGAGAAGAGATGAAAACGAATAACGGAATCACCGCAGCAATGGTGATAGGCCCATTGTTGGTGACCCTGCTCGCGTTTGCTTCCACTGCCGCAGCGGAGGTTGTTTATACTCCGGCCAACGTCACTCTCTCAGGCAATGGATCGATCAAAATCGACCTGAATCACGATGCGGTCACGGATTTTGTTCTCCAGTCGTCCTTTAAGTCCGCTTATTGCGGAACCGTAGGGGGTGGTTATACGGGCACCACACAAATAAGCCCGACGATAGGCGACGGTATAGTCGTTTCGCATTTGAATTTCGCGGCGCTCTTGGCGCGTGGCACTGCGGTAGGCGCCAGCTCAATTTTCTACAATGCTCGATCGAGAGTCGCGCAGCTCAAAGCCTGTGGTAGCACCTCAAAATTCGCCGCTGGGTATCTCGGACTTGAGTTCCAGATCAATGGTCAAACCCACTACGGCTGGGCGCAAGTAGCCATTTCTGTCCACGCGGGCTTTCGACCCGGGATGAGCACCACGCTTATTGACTTCGCTTATGAAACCATTCCGGGCCGCGGGATAACAACCGGTCAAATATCGGGCAACCTCACGGCAACCGAGTCTCCTTCCTCATGGACGAATCCGATCGAATTCAGTACTAGTTCCCAGCTAATAGCACAGCGAGGTTCTCCACAATTAGATTACGACCAGCGGCGGCGCATCAGATACCGACTCGTCGATCTTGGCACGTTAGGGGGGCCGAGTAGCAGTGAATTTGCGTCCCCAGTCATCAACAACCAAGGCGCAATCACTGGTGCGTCCGATACCTCCGATTCTGATCCCAATGCCCCCAATTGCTACAACCCCGATTGCTTCGTCAACCACGCCTACATCTGGACGAGAGGAACATTCACCGACTTAGGTGGGCTTCCTGGTGGCTTCGGCAGTGAAGGCAATGGGATCAACGACCATAACCAGGTCGCCGGGCAGTCGTTGAACGGTTTGATCGATCCATTGGTAGGTACACCAGCGGGCATCGCCGTCCTCTGGCAAAGCGACGGTCAGATCGTTGACCTAGGAACGTTAGGGGGTAATCAAAGCTTGGCCGCAACGCTCAATAACCAGGGGCAGGTCGTGGGAGGGGCTGCAAACGCGATTCCGGATGAGTTCTCCATGTTTGGATGGGCAACCCAGACACGGGCATTCTTGTGGCAGAAGGGAACAATGCGGGACTTGGGCACTCTCGGTGGCCCGGACGCATTCGCAATTTTCATCAACAAGCGAAGCCAAGTGGCTGGAGTCGCCTACACAAATTCGACCGCTAATCCCGGGACGGGAATCCCGACTCAAGATCCATTCCTCTGGGAAAACGGTAGGATGAAAGACCTCGGAAGTCTCGGAGGCACGCTTAGCTTCGTCAATGCGTTCAATAATCGAGGTCAGGTTGCCGGCGAATCCAACCTTGTTGGAGATTCGACCTCCCACCCATTTCTTTGGGACGGGATGGCCCTGAAGGATCTCGGGAGTCTTGGCGGTAGCTTCGGATTTGCCACTGCCCTGAATGACCTGGGCGAAGTTAGTGGAGGAGCTTGGACCGCTCACGATGAGGCGCTCCATGCTTTTCTCTGGACCAATGGCGTGATGGAGGATTTAGGAACCATCAACGATGACACATGCAGCGTCGTTCACGGGATGAATTCACAGGGACTTGTGGTAGGCACTTCTGGGGACTGCCCCGACGGTGTTTTCGAACAGCACGGATTTTTGTCGTTGCACGGCGGATCCTTGATCAACTTGAACGACTTTGTCCCGCCCCAATCCGAGCTGGTGATAACGGATGGCGAATCCATAAATGATCGCGGGGAAATTGCGGGCTCCGGAATGTTGCCGAGCGGCGACTTTCATGCCGTCGTTCTGCTGCCTTGTAACGACACGGAAGAAGATTGTATGAGTGCTAGCGACTACAATGCGGGTTTGAAGCCAACTATTCCTCGAGTCCTGTCGCAAGAAGCTCGCAGGCGGAAACTTGATGCGCATGAGATGCTAGCCACGTTTCACTCGCCATGGGCTCGCCGATACAGCGGCCTGAGCCATCATGCGGGCGCATGGAAGCTTGCACGCCCTTAGGTGAGCATTCAGAGCTTCAGTGCGAACAACAGCAAAACTCCTGAAATCGTTCTGAGTTCAATTTGAGCCGACAGTAGGCGAACATCGGCACTGGTCACAGAATGGTGCAGAGAGAAACCCATCTTGAACCCTTTGGCTTATATTGGCGTCCAGATTCCCGTCGTTAATGGGGAATCCCGACCTTCTTGAGAAGAGAGATGAATCGGAGATCGCGGCCAAGAGAATCGACAAGCGGTTCCACTCCGAGATAAAGCATCTGCTCCGATCGATCCTGATAGCCTTCGTCCAGAGCAGCAAAGCCTTGGCCTTGTCGCCGACGGCGACTTAGGAGATGGTAATCAAAGAGCCAGCGATAAGGCTGTCTTGTATGCTAGTGATCTCCCGTCGCAGTAGTTCCATATCTTGGATCATTTCACCAGGGAGTTCAAACTTACGAATAGAGTGGGACGCCAACAGCCGCACGCCACTCCTTTTCGGTAACGAAACCGTAGCGATCGAGGAAGTGAACATCCCAAACGTTAGAAATCCAATCTAAATCCTCTTCCACGTAAATCAAGCGCACGGAGCACAGGAACATGAAGCCAAAGAATATGATTTGCCTCTGGTTCGACAAGGACGCACTTGGCGCAGCGCGTTTCTACGCCGCAACCTTCCCGAACAGTGAAGTGACTGCCGTCCACGAGGCACCTGACGATTACCCGAGTGGCAAAGCGGGCGATGTCATAACAGTCGAGTTCACGGTCCTCGGTATTCCGTGTATCGGTCTGAACGGCGGGTCTACATTCCGCCACAGCGAGGCCTTTTCCTTCCAGATAGCAACCGATGATCAGGCAGAGACCGATCGCTACTGGAATGCGATCGTCGGCAATGGCGGCCAGGAAAGCGCGTGTGGCTGGTGTAAGGACCGCTGGGGCCTCTCCTGGCAGATCACGCCACGCACGTTGACCGATGCGCTTGCCGCTGGCGGCGCGGAGGCAAAACGTGCCTTTCAGGCCATGATGACCATGCACAAGATTGACGTCGCCGCGATCGATGCAGCGCGGCGAGGCTAAGGTTAGAACACGCAAACATAGTTAAATTCAATAATTACGCCCGAGCGCCGTTGGTTTGCGGCGCGTCAAGACACGGTCAAACATCCAGACAGTCGGGGAGAGTTGATGAGGGTTGATTGGACTACACTTTAGAAAATAGAAGCTCGAAATCGTCTTTTCGGGCATCATAAAGAACGAGCACAGAACGTGTACAAGTCCAACATAGGCCGTACTCTCGCATTTCTGATCATCCTGGCTTATGCACTGCCGGCACTCTCATTTTCGCTGCCCACTTTGCCAACAGGCGATTCGGGCGGTTGCCACGGCCATCACGGGCCCATGTCTATGCCGGTACCCACGCATAGTTGCTGCTATGCGCGTCCGCTTGCGCCTGCTCAGGTCCAGATAAACTCCATCCTCGCAAACACCCATTTGGTAGTCACAACGGCAGTACCGCTGACAGTTCACTTGGCGAACCCTCGGCCGACGGACTTCTGGGAACGCGACTTCTCTCCACCGCCGCAATCGGTTCTTCGCATCTGATTCCGCTCTATTGATATTTCGCAAAGGCAGGGGCGCTATCAATAATTTCTGCGCGCCCGAAACCTGACGCTGTCTTCGAGCTTGCAACGGAGATCCTCGTGCGAAAGAGCGTGATAGAGATGTGCATAGTAGCCGCGATTTGGTTGCTGGCAAGTGCCCGACTGCAATCGCAATCGATGGCGTCATCAAGACAGGACTCAGGTGAGCACAAATCTCATCAAGCACAACAAGCGCCTGATGAAATGCAGCAAATGCCGGGAATGACTCGTCACGCAATGAACATGGAGGAGCAACCGACAAAGTTCGTTGAGGAAATTCAGCACCACGGCACTTCGGGGACGACGGCGGAACCAAACTCCACGCCCATGCCCATGCTCATGACGATGAAGCGCAAGTGGATGCTGATGTTTCACGGAGAGGCTTTCCTGAACTCCGTGCAGCAGAGCGGACCTCGAGGCGCCGACAAGGTGTTTTCCACGAACTGGTTCATGCCCATGGCGCAACGGCAACTGGGACCTGGAACTTTCACGGCTCGGGTCATGTTGAGCCTCGAGCCTGCAACGGTGTCGAACCGGTACTACCCCGAATTATTCCAACAAGGTGAGACCGCCTACCGAAAACCGATTGTGGATGGTCAACATCCTCACGACTTCGTGATGGAGTTGGCTGCGCTCTATGACCTGAA
>JBPYEW010000162.1:0-5606 GCA_051984555.1 Terriglobales bacterium
GGAAAAGAGTGGCATTGGTGACGTCCCACTCATCCCAGAAAAAAATATTGACGGCCCAATGGGAGATCAGGTGAAAAAAACGGGCGGCATAGAACAGGAAGACGATCCAGACCACCACGGGCGAAACCCAAGGGGGAACCCGTTGCGAGATATTTCTGAGGCTCGAAGTGCCGGCTACCGAGGCCGGAGTCATTTCCAGATCTCGTGTCCGATACGCCTCGCGGCACGAGACAGCAAGCGGAGCGACACAGACGGCGCCTGCTGGTGAATGTCAGCTGCATAGCCCGGGACATCTGGTTTCGAGAGGATGTAAATGCCTTCTTCGCCGTTGTTGACGAAGCATTGCATCTCGAAACCGAGGTGGTAACGTCCGTTTATTTGATCCAGAGCCTGCATCAGTTCAGGCTTACTCCAGACGTGGTAATGAATGCTGTAGTCAATAGCTTTGAGTGACTCGGCTCGCTGGCGACCAGCCTCACCGGTGCATTTGTCCACCTTTTCCGACCATTCCAGAAAATGAGCGTCGCGAGACCATGCTGGTCCTTCTTCGTGGTCACGCACCAAGTGCTCGAACGGCGTGCTTGGCCGTTCTTTGTCGAACGTATAGGTCTTGTCCGGAATGACCATGTACAAAATGCCGCCCGGTTTCAGGACGCGGTGAAATGTGTGGAGAGCTCCGATGGGATCGGGGCAGTGTTCAAGGAAATGACAGGCGATGATGAAATCCTGGGAGGAGGGAGAGAACTTTGCCAGCTTCTCGCCGTCGTCAAGGACGTCGGGATCGACCAGCGGCAGCGCGTTTAGTTCCGGGTAATGCTTGCGCAGATCGTCTCGCGAGAGTCGATCGACATACTTAACGTGTGCTCCAGCTGGGACGTCCAGCGGTTGATGCAGCGGACCAATCTCGATGCCCGAGCCGCGAAGAAACCACTGTGCCACGATGGCGCGATTCCAACTGGTGCCGTGTTTCGGGGCTACCGATGGTTGAGCAGTTGCAGTTGCCATGAATGCCTCCCCAAACGCATTCTCTCTAGCACTTTGCACCGTGCACAGAGGGCACAACCTTGCTTGTACGAACTAGCCCGACATGCGCAGCCCGAAGTCCTCGCGGTCACGAGTGAGGTTCGGGTTGTAATACGGATCATTCATCAGTGCTTTGCCCCAGCGGTTCTGCATATCCGTGAATTCGCGCTCGGTCTTGGGATAGCCGCGCGAGGCGGATTCGACATGATAAAGCTCTGCGTGGGGGGTGCACACGATTCGGTAGCCTGCGTTGCGGACACGCAGGCAGAAATCGACGTCGTTATAGGCGATGGGGAGCGACTCGTCAAAACCGCCGACTTCGTTGAAAACTTCCTTGCGGACCATCATGCACGCGGCCGTTACCGCCGAGTAGTTGCGGACGTTACAGGACAGGCCGAAATGTTGCCGGCTGTCACAAGCGAAACCCTTCAATGCATGGCCGGCAACACCGGCAATACCAAGGATCACACCCGCGTGCTGGATCTGATCGTTGGGGAAAAGCAGCTTGGCACCAGCAATTCCGATTTCTTTCTGCTGGCAATATCCGAGCATCTCTTCAATCCAGCGAGGCGAGATCACCTGCGTGTCGTTGTTGAGAAACAGCAGGTAGTCACCTTTTGAGTGCTGGGCGGCAAAGTTGATAATGCGCGAAAAGCTGAACGGCTCGGTAAATGGGATGACTCGGTGCGGGGATGCTTTCAAGTACTCGACGGCGTCGGGTTCCGAACTCTGGTTGTCGACGATCAGGATCTCGTAGTTCTTATACTTGGTCTTAGTCTCGATGCTACGCACGCACTTGGAAAGCAGTTCCACCTTGTTGCGCGAGGGAATGATGATTGAGACCTTGGAGGTTCGATCTACATCGAAGTGCAACCGATAATGGCCCCGCCAGGCGCCATCCAGCACTTGCGCACGAATACCCCGCCGGTTGAGGTGCTCGGAAATCGCTTGCTTGGCGGCCCGGTAGGCATATGGCTTTGCGTGACTGGAGAATGCGGCAGAGGTGGCAGCCATCCTCCAGTGGTAGAGGATTTTAGGGATGTGGAAGATGTTCTTCGTCTTCTCGGCTAACCGGAGAACGAGATCATAGTCCTGACTGCCTTCGAAGCCTGCCCGGAACCCGCCCAGTTCGTCCAAGACCTTTTTGCGATAGACACCCAGGTGACAGGTGTACATGCACGACAGCATGTATTCCGGCGACCAGTCAGGCTTGAAGAAGGGATCGATCCGGCGGCCATTCGGACCCAACTTGTCCTCGTCGCTGTAGATCATGTCCGCTTCCGGATGTTCCTGCAGAAGCTTCACATTTTCGTACAACGCATTGCGGCTCAACTCATCATCGTGGTCGAGGAAGGCCACATATTCGCCAGATGCGGCTGACAGGGCGCAGTTTGAAGCCAGGCTGATCCCTTGGTTCCTGGAATTCCGAATCACCTTAATGCGGTAGTCTTTCTCGGTCCAGGCCTTCAGAGCTGGGCCTAAATGCGAGGCATTGCTGCCGTCGTCGCAAATGCACAGTTCCCAATTGTCGTAGTACTGAGCCCGAACGGATTCGATGGCAGCATCGAGCAGTTTGGGATTTGTGTTGTAGACGGGCATGAGAATGCTGATAGTCGGCTTGTAATGGAAGCCTTCTATATCACGCAGGATCGCGGGAACATCGACGGATGGCTTTTCCCGGGCTTCGATCCAGCGCTGATATTCGAGGTCTCCGGCGGTAGCGCCCACGATTCTGCGGAAGATCACATGACCGAAGCGGCGAAGCAATTCGTGCTGCATCGCCCACGTACGCAGATCGCGAAAACGATTGAGCAGTTTCCAGCCCCGTGAACTCAGGACGGCATTGAGCGTAGCCGTACGGGCTGCAAGTTCGTCCTGACGTTCCTCGAGTTCTGAATTTAGGAAGGACGATCGCTCCTGTTGCTCGGCGAGCTTCTGCTTGAGATCCAAGACTTCAGTCTCAAGTTGATCCCGCCGGCAACTGACACTTTGCAAGTCCGCGCACAGCTCGTCACGCTCACGAACGAGTTCTTGCTGCTGTGGATGGTTTGCAGTAGGGACAGCTGCTGTCTTCAGTTTCGCAATCTGGTGCAGAACATCATCGGAAGGGCGCTGGTCCGAGCGGCGGAACAGAATTGCCTGCGGGGCGACGACATCCGCATTGAAATCAGCGGGGGCAAATGAGAATTCCCGAAAGGCGCGTAGCCAGTAAATGATCGGACGCACGTTGATGTGGGTCGGCTCCGCGAAATCGGAGGGCGTGGACGAGAAGAGCACCGCATCGGCGTGCGTGGCCATATTACGGATGGCGCTGCGAGCCTCGAATTCGCTGAGGTGCTCGCAAACCTCAATGCAAGTGATGAGCTCGTAATGACGCTGAATCGGCTCCGTCGCCCCGGCCACGGAACAGAATGGCCGGACATCTTCGCGTACTTCACTGACCGCGTGTTCCGAAATGTCGATGCCGTAGGCTTCCACCCCGCGGTCGCGCAGAGCTTCAACCAGGAATCCTTTCGCACAGCCTACGTCAAGAACGCTCTTGGGACGAATTGTGCGGACAATCTCGTCGGCAATCTTGTTGAAGAATTCAAGCCAGTGCGAATGTTCCCGCGAATAGGGGGGATCGAAATGGTTTAGATAGTAATCCGCACCATAATGCGACGCGCTGGGGTGCGAGCTGGGGACGGCACCAGGCGTGGAAAACGGGAGAGGGAAATCTTTAGGTACCGAAGACATTATGCTCCGTTGCTTACAAGAAGGACTCTCCGGGAGCATCTTCTTGCCATATCTTTAAGTAGACACAGGACGATAGATTTTTGGATGCGAGCTGTTGGTTCAGCTTTGCCCATTGAGTCCGTCCGGTGCCTTACAAATCGTGTCGGTGCCCATTCAGGCCGCCACCGTCGGCGTTTGTCCCACCAGTTCCTCATATCTGGATATGGCAATGGGCGGCGGACCGTCCTCCAGCAACTCCCCCTGGTGAACCAATAGCACGCGGTCACAGAGGTCGCGCACCGTGTTCAAATCGTGAGACACGAAAACCATGGTCTTTCCGGCCGCACGGAATTGGCGGATGCGCTCCATACATTTCTGCTGGAACTTGGTATCGCCTACCGCGAGGATTTCGTCGATCAAGAGGATGTCCGGGTCCACCTCGATAGCGACCGAGAATGCCAACCGCATATACATTCCGGACGAGTATTGCTTCACGGGAGCGTCGATAAAATCGCCAAGTTCCGCGAACTCGATCATGCGCGGTTCGCGTTCCAGTACTTCTTTCTTGGTAAGACCTAAGAGCAAGCCATTCAAGAGGATGTTCTCGCGGCCGGTCAGTTCATGATGAAACCCGGCACCGAGTTCGATCAACGGCGCAATAGTGCCGTTTACGTGAACCCGACCGGAGGTCGGGGCATACACTCCGGCGATGATTTTTAGAATTGTACTTTTGCCAGAGCCGTTGCGGCCGATAATCCCAACCATCTCGCCGGGGTCGACAGAGAATGACACGTGCTTTAACGCCAGGAAATCGTGGTAGCTGGTTTGACGGCGGGTTAGCTTGGCAAAGAGCTCGCGCAGCGTGTCGGATCGTTCGTGAATGATCCGGAAGCGCTGGACGACGTCGTCGAATTCGATCGCGGCGGATGGTCTCATCTAGATATAGAAGACGAAAGAATCTTGGAATTTGCGAAATGCGGCATACCCAATGACCAGCGCGAAGACGCCACAACCTAAAGACATTTCAATCGATGCCGGAGACGGGAGTTGGCCGTAATAAATGCTCAGGCGAAAACCGTTCAAGACATAAAGCAACGGGTTGAGCCGGAAGAACCACTGGTACTTGTGCGGGACGAAATCCAGGGAATAGATGATCGGCGAAAGATAAAACCACGCCGAGAGTACAACTTGCACGATATGGCTGACGTCGCGGTAGAAGACGTTCGCGGTGGCGAAAAGGAATGACGTTCCCAACGTGAAAAGAAATAAGCCGAGCATGGGGACGGGCAAATACAACCAGGTCAAGTGGACGGGGAAGCGCAGGGCCAGAACGAGCAACAACAGCGGAATCATCGAGAGCAGGAAATTGATGATGTTCGAGACCACCGCGGCCAAGGGGAACACAAGTTTCGCCACGCGAACTTTCTTCAGCAGTTCACCGTTGCCAACAACCGACTCGACCGAATAAGCGAGAGCCTGCGAGAAGAACGTCCACGGCAGCAACATGCTCAGCAGGAAAATCGAGTATCGCGGGATGTTGAAACGCATCACCGTGCCGAAGACCGCTGTCAACACCAGCATGAGCAGCGCGGGGTTCAGCAGCGCCCATAAGAACCCGAGCACCGAGCGCTTGTAACGCACGCGGAGCTCTTTCATGGCGAGCGCCCAAATCAGCTCGCGATAGCGGTAGGTTTCAACGAAGAGCTCTCGAATCAATGGCTTGCCCTCAACTGCTCAGGAAACACACGTTGTACAGGCGAAGCTTAGATTCCAAACGCCGGAGAAGAGTCGCCTGAGAAGCTGCCTTTATGTTCGGTCAGACGCCGAAGCGAAGTTCGGCATCCAAGTTCCCGCAAATTCCTATGAAG
>JBPYEW010000163.1:0-8740 GCA_051984555.1 Terriglobales bacterium
CGCCAAGCTCAGAGCGGTTTCCCGCCTCACTAGTTTTTTCTGAAATAAAGCAGATTCCTCCCTTCGGTCGGAATGACAATCAGAAGAAGAAGCTGCAGATTTCCCCGTCGGTCGGAGTGACAATTCAGGAGACGAAGCTGCAGATTCCCCCCTCGGTCGGAATGACAATCAAAGAGAAGATGCTAAGGTCCGGGGCGCAGCGGTTGAAGGCCGAGCCAGCCCCGGGCAGAGCCGGGTCCGAGCGCCGGGCACCGAGTACCGTGTTACGCCCAACTCGCTTCCCCTGCAGAATGCAAATCAGATCGAACCGGTACTCGGTACTCGGAACTCGGACCAAGGCAACGTTCGTTGTGATCGATCAGGCTTGTGGAATCTGCGCTCCATGCTGGAAGTGATATTGCAAGATCTTGGCAGCGAGGGCAGGATTCCCGCTGGCGCTTTCGGGCTGCATCGTTCGCACGACTTCTCCTCGACAGACGACTTCGGCAGCCGACAACCCCGCGATCTCCGGAGGCAGGACCAAGCTGATTTCTACTTGCGTGGTGGGCTCGAGCAACTGGTCCACGCGGAAGAGCAAACCGGACCGGCTGATGTTCTCAGTCGTTCCCTCCCGCCACGACTCTTCTCCCAGCAAGCGATAGCGCACCGGCAGATTCAGTTTGAAGCGCTGAGCGCGGAATGCAGGGATCCGATTAACGTACGGAGCAACGGTTGCAGCCGAACGTGGTGACATGGCAGCCTCCTGGGGCAGTGGTTCAGCATCGAGGACCTCCCGCACTTTTTCTTTCAGCGCCTGAAGGGTGAATGGTTTCTGGAGCAGGTTGATTCCCGGATCCAGTGTGCCGTTATGGCCGATCACGTTCTCGGTGTACCCCGACATGTAGAGGATCTTGGTTTCGGGGCGGATGGAGCGCACGCGCTGGGCCACCTCGTGTCCGTTCATGCCGGGCATAATGACGTCGGTTAGCAACAGATCGATAGGGCCTTGATGAGCGACGCATACCTGCATAGCGGCAGCGCCGTCCGCCGCTTCGAGGATGTGATAGCCCTGTTTTTCCAGATATTGGCAGGCCATGCGCCGGAGGTTGGTCTCGTCTTCCACGATCAGAACTGTCTCGATCGCCGGTTTAGGAGCGAAGACAGAGGCAGCGGGACGGGTAATGGCGAGTTCGCCGACCTCCACAATGCGCGGTAAGTAAATGCGAAATGCGGTACCGCGGCCCGGGTCACTGGATACGAAGATGTACCCGCCACTCTGCTTGACGATTCCGTAGACAGTCGAAAGGCCGAGACCCGTGCCCTTCACTCCCTTGGTCGTGAAGAAAGGCTCGAAGATCTGCGCCTGGGTTTCGGTGTCCATGCCGGAACCCGTGTCGCTGATCGAGAGCATGACGTATTCGCCGGGAGCCATGCCGGCCTGCACGCGAGCATAGCTCTCATCGACGGTGACGTTGGATGTTTCAATAGTGAGCTTGCCGCCGCTCGGCATGGCATCTCGCGCGTTGACGGCGAGATTCATGATGACTTGTTCCATCTGGCTGGGATCTGCCCTGACCGGACCCAAGTCGGCTGCGGGCGTCATCACCAGGTCGATGTCTTCCCCGATCAGGCGCGTCAGCATACGCAGGTTTTCGGTTACGACGCCGTTCAAGTCGAGGATCTTGGGTGCCAGCATTTGCTTTCGGCTGAAGGCCAGGAGCTGGCGGGTCAAGGACGTTGCGCGCTGGGCGGCACTGGCGATCTCCTGGGCCGGAGTGCGCAGGCTAGAATCGACGACCTTCTCCAGGAGGAACTCGGAGTAGCCCGTGATGACCATCAACAGGTTGTTGAAGTCATGGGCAATGCCGCCGGCGAGCCGTCCGATGGCCTCCATCTTTTGAGCCTGGCGCAATTGCTGTTCGAGAGCGCGGCGTTCGGTGATGTCTTCGGCAAAGATTTCGAAAGTAGTGGATTTGCGATCACGATCGCGGATAGCGCGACCGGAAAGGCGGATGGACGCCACGGTTCCGTCTTTTCGGGCAAAGTCGGAAGTGCTCCCGGTGAAATCCTGCTGCGTGTTGAAATTCTCTGTAAGGTGCAGCCACTGCTCGGAATCGCGATGCAATGATCCGAGATTGCGACCGATTACGTCGGAAGTCGATTCAAAGCCGAGCATGTGAACGAACGCGGGATTCGCCTCGACGACGGTGCCATCCAGATCACAGCGGCAAATGCCGTAGGGCGAGTTCGTCACCAGCGAGCGAAAGTTCGCCTCCGAACGCGCCAACCCTTCCTGCGCGGATCGGAGCGCCGCGTTGAACGAACAGATCAGGAGGGCCACGAAAATGAACAGAGTCAGGTGGACGACCGCCTTGCGGTAATCGGCCTCGGTGCGGACACCGTTCAACGCGAAGTAAGCATTGACGGTGACAGCAAAGGCGGTGGCAACCAGACCAGGTTTCCAGCCGCCGTACCAGGCGCTCACCATCACGGCCACGGCAAAGACAACCAGGCGGCTTTCAACCAGATCCGAGAGAAGGAACCCAGGGATAAGCGCGAGCAGGGTACTAAGTACGGCAACGCCGTACCGCAAAATAGGAGCGCTACGCGGGGGAACAAGACTGCCGCTGCGCTGCGAATGGGAACGGGGGAGTTTCACTTCGCAGACCTCTGGTTGATCGTAGATCGTCAGGGTGGCAGCGACGAGTTACGGTAGTACATTGATGAGGGTTCCGGAGGTCAAGTGGCCTACAGTACAGGGGTAAAAGCGTTACTTCGCTGGTTACCTAGTTAGCTCTGGGTCCACGGTCCTCGATTCCGCTCCACAAATTCAAGCGGATGAACAGAATGTGTCCTAAGGGCAGGGGGCCAAGTACGGCAGACTGGGTTGTATATTTGTCGCCATGAACATTGGCCTGTTTGGAGGGACGTTCGATCCCATCCATCTGGGACACACAGCGTTGGCGCAAGCCGCGGCTGAACAGTTCGGTCTGCGCCAGATCTTTTTTGTGCCGGCCAGTATTCCTCCTCACAAACAGAAACAGCCAATCACTCCGTTTGCCCACAGGTATGCGATGATCGCCCTCGCCACAGCGGGCCAGAAAGGTTTAGTGCCCTCGACCATTGAGGCACCGCCAGAAGACGAAACACAGGAATCACCGAATTACACAATCGACACCGTCCAACGCTTTCGGAAGGGGCTAAAGAAAGTTGACCGGTTGTTCTTCATCATAGGAATTGACGCTTTCCGGGATATCGCGAAATGGCGGGAACCGGAACAGCTTTTCCGGGAATGCGAATTCATCGTGGCAAGCCGCCCGGGTTACTCGCTGGCCGATGTTGCCAATTGTCTGCCGCAAAGTTTGCGCCCGGCTGCGTCGGTCACCAAACCGTTTCAGAAACAACCGGCCAAGGGGGACCTGATTTTGAGAGGGGTCAACGTGCATCTGCTGGAGAGCGTGCACTCGGATGTTTCGGCCACCAAGATTCGAGCGGCAGCCGCATCAGGCAAGGCGTTGACCAGGTACGTGGCTCCAACTGTTGCTGAGTACATTAAGAAGGCGAACCTATACCGCTGAAGCGGGCATGCACAAAAACACAAGATCTGCTTTCGCATTAGAATGATGGGGCGATAATTCTGAGTCCATGAAGAAGAACGACATCAAGCGACAAGTCGCGGAAGCCATCAACGCCTGCCAGGAAAAGAAGGCTGAAGAGATCACCGTTCTAGAGCTGGAAAAGGGCTCGGGAGCATTCACCGACTATTTCGTCGTGTGCAGCGGGACCAATCCGCGGCAGATCCAAGCTATTTCCGACGAAGTGGAAGAACGTCTCGAGAAGGCTGGCCTACGTCCGAACAACGTGGAAGGCTATCAGCAGGCCGAATGGGTGCTGCTCGACTATGTCGACTTCGTGGTACACGTCTTCTCGGAGAAGGCTCGCAAGTACTACGACCTGGAACGTCTCTGGAAATCAGCCAAGAAGATGGAGCCAGTTGACCTCGAAACGGCTATCGCGAAAAAGCGGGCGGCGACGCGACGGCGGAAGCAAGCCTGATACCTCCGTCTTCTGGAGCTGTTCAAGGTCGCCTCGAAATGACAAGCACTTCCAAACCAGATTCAAGTTGGGGATCGTCGTACCGGCTGGTCGCTTCGGAGAAATGGAAAGCGAAGTCAGCGACGATGGGACGACCGCTTACCGAGGCGTTGGTTGAGTATGCTCAGCCGCGGCCCGGAATGCAGGTTCTGGACATTGCCAGCGGCACCGGCGAACCAGCCATAAGCATCGCCGAACATTTGCAGGGGACCGGGAGGGTTGTCGGGCTCGATCTCAGCTCGGAGCTGCTGGACATCGCAAAGAAACGAGCACAACAGCGTGGGCTTACCAACATCAGCTTCCAGGAGGGCGACGCTCAAGCCCTGCCATTCGAAGACGACAGGTTCGATCTTGGTACGTGCCGATGCGGCGTCATGTTTTTCAAGGATGCAGATAAGGCACTGCGGGAGCTGGAGCGAGTCCTGCGGCCCAGCGCGCGTGCGTATTTTGCGGCTTGGGGACCGTTCGAGCAGCCATACTGGCAGTCGATGATGAACACCGTCTACAAGCACGTGGGTGGACCCTTGATTCCGCCTGGGGGACAAGATCCATTTCGATTTGCCTCGCCGGGCAGTCTATCGAGCGCTCTGGAACGGGCTGGATTCCAACACATCGAAGAAGAGACACGAACGATCGGGTGGTTTTGGCCGGGGGAACCGGAAGAAGTCTGGGAGTACTCACAATCCGTGTCTGCGCCGTTTCGCGCCATGCTCGATAGGGTGCCGAACGAAGCCTGGCCGAAGATCAACCAGGAAGTCCTTCACGAGCTTAGAAAATATCAACGTGACGGCGGGATCGATTTCGGCGCCCAGGTGGTCTTCGCGTCCGGCCAGAAAGCGCAGCCCTAGGCTTATTTCGCGGAATATACTGCGTGGTGGGGTGAAATCATGGGCACGATGACGCAGCTCTCGATCCAAGGCTTTGTTGCTCAATTAAGGAAGTTCCCGCAAGCGGCGTTCGAGGGTACCGAGGAAATACTGGGATTCCTGCGGAACACGCCGGTCGTCCCCGAGACCCTCACCCCGTATCTCACCTGGGATCGGCAGCATTACACGCGCAACCTGATCGATAAGACGCCGCTCTACGAGCTGATCGCGATCTGTTGGGAAGTGGGGCAATGTAGCTCGGTACACAATCACCGCGATCAGAATTGCTGGATGGCCGCGCCGATCGGCCGTTTGCTAGTGGGGAACTTCCACCTGGTGGCGCAAGACATCGAAGGCGGAAAATGCAACTTAGAGCCTACTAACACAGTTGAGATGAACGCCGCTCATCCGTGCGCCGTGGATCCAACCGACCCGGTGCATCGCGTCTTCAATCCTCGCGAGTTCAACCAACGGGCCGTGAGCCTGCACGTCTATTCACGTCCTTTTGATACCTGCATAGTCTATTCCCCAGAACAGGGCACCTGTGGTGAGATCAAGTTGCACTACAACACCGAGTACGGCAAACCCTGTTCGCCCTAAAGATCATAGTGACCGCCCAATGACAGGTTGCAAGATGCCGACTCACGTTGAGCGAGGAGATGTTTTGATCACGAGAGTTTGGCGAGAAGTAATCCTGGGCGCAATTGGCGCGGGACTGATCTTTGGCTGCGCCTGCACAAAGAAAGCGGGGGAAAACGCCGCACAGGCGCCGGAACCGCTAGACAAGGTAGAGCGAGCCGAGCCGCCAGCACCCATACAAGTGGTGCACAAAACGTTCCAAGTTACGACCTCGGCCCAATTCGAATTCGACGTTCCCCAGCATGTGATCAGCCCCAAGATGCACGGCACCTTCAAAGCATATTCGACCAGTAATCCGGCCGAAGCTGCTTCGGTGGACCTACTGGTACTTACTCCGGCGCAGCTTGAGGATCTTTCCAACGGAGCAGGCGAGCCCACGTATTCAGTTGTAGGGAGCACAGGGCAGACGGTTGACTACGCATTGCAGCCGACGATGGACGACGCGCAGAAGTACTATCTGGTCTTCCGGAATCCTGACAAGCGAAGACCCCGGAACGTGGATGCGGAGTTCACGGTTTCGTTCGAATGAAAAAAATCAGTCGTAAGCGGCCTGAAAAAGAGGCGCTGCTTCGTCAACCTGCGAATATGCTTCCTTGTGATGATTCCACGTAGGCGCGTCTGTGCCGTAGCGTCGATCCTCAATGGGTGCCGCGGCGTCGATCACGTCACGGATAATTTGTCGAGCCGAGTCCGGCACGGACAGAAACTTGATGCCGATACCCGAGCCGGCTGTGCTGCTGACGACCATTCCTTCGAGCCAAGATCTTTCGAGCCCGTACCAGAGCGCAACCTCGACTCGAGTGAACAACGGCAAGCCGTTCAGCACTTGGACGAAGCACCCGCCTTCGCTCACATTCGCTGTGCTACTCCAGATGGGTGCTTTACCTTGAGCACGCACTTCCACGGAGAGTTGGGCCATGCACCGGTGGGCGGAGCGTCGGCTCGCTTTGCGTGGGCGACAATATGTATCCGGTAAAGCAGAAGGCATCTCGACGCCCCACAAAAGCGGGCTTGCAGAAACATGTTGCAATCCCACGCTGCAGCGGGCGTTTTGAGCACGAACCACCCATTTCACGAAGAAACGCCCGTGGTGTTTACCACAGCGCAAGACGACGGTGTCGCCGATTTTCGCTTCGCATTTCGTGGCGTCCAGGAGAACGCCTCTTCCACTCATGTTGCGGATGGTTACACGTTCCAGAAAAGAACAGCCCTGACTGTCGACGCCACAAAGTGTTGCCGACCAGTCGAGATCGACGCGAGGTTCTTGACGATGTCCCATAAGTGTATTCCTGCGCTGAATAAATCCTTCTGGGGTGAGCCATTGATATGTGCACATTGCTTGCCATCAAAGACATCCGTGATCTTGCACAGAGACCAAGCATTTACGGCCATTACTGGAGATTTTCTCGAGAGGATGTGCAAAGTCGTGCACCAGCATGGGCGCCGTGGGACGTACGAAGAGTTCAGTACAAACACGGTGAAAACCGGAAGAAATTAGGAGACACCGTCGCGCTTCCTTTGATCCCGTTAAGGGGAACTGGTGAATGCGCTGATCGAGTCAAAGCGACATTTATCTTCAAGGAAACGCGAGTGCGCAGAGCGCGATCACGCCGTGCACTCGCTCGATTATGGTTGGTGGAAACTGCGTGATTCAGCAATTCACATTGGTACGACGCTTGCTGTGATCACAGCGGAGCCCCGTCGTACCCAGGTGACTCCCGGACACTTGCGAACTTTCGCCACAAGAATCGCGAGTGCGAAAACTTTGGAGCAAACACAAATGAAGACCCTAATGTTCGCGTTATGCATTCTCTGCGCGAGTGTTGCGTGGGGACAATCCGCAGCTGGTGCATCCGCTATGAGTGCCGAGCCGGTTATCACGCAGTTCTACAGTCACCCCAGGCCGGCCGTGCAGTCCGGAATGGCGGTCGAGGCCCGTGTGCTGGAGAGATCCACGGCAGTTTCGGGGCGAGGTGTGTTGCCGCTGTGGGAATTTGCGACCGTGTCGCACGAGACTCCGCTGGGCGACATCGCCCGCGAATTGCGCCAGCAGCATGAGACCTCGAAGAAGGCCGTTCGCGTCGTGACGAACTAGTAGGCAATGGAGCGAGCGATTGGTTAGTGCATAACGGCCTGAGAGGTTGAAACTCCCAGGGCCTGCAAAGCGGCGCCGGCAGCGTCCTTGCCGGAACGAACGCAATCCGGCACGCCAATTCCCCGGTAGGCGTTTCCGGCGAGATACAGCCCCGGTAGTTGCTGGCGCAGGTGCTCGATCCGATCCAGGCGTTCGAGGTGGCCAACTCCGTATTGAGCCATAGCGTTCGGCCAACGGTACACCCGCGAGAAGAGCGGGGCCTGGTTGATTCCGACGACTTGGAGCAATTCCTGCCGCACGGCGTCAACGATGTCGGAGTCGGCGGCGTTCAGCATCTCCTGGTTGCGCGTCCCTCCAACGAAACAGCGTAGCAGCGCCCTATCTTGCGGGGCGCGATGGGGGAATTTGTTGTGCACGAAGGTGCACGCCAGCATGCGCTTGTTCTCGCTCCGAGGAACAAGAAAGCCAAACCCGGGTGGAAGCGAGTCGCGGACTTTGCTGTCGTACCCCAGATTCACCGTTATCGACGAGGTGTAGGCAATACCAGAGAGTTCGGTCGCAAGCTGGGGACTAGCCGATTTCACCAGAACAGATGTGACGTGGGCCGGGGTGGCAAGAATCACAGCATCGAATGGATCCGACTTACCGCCGCTGGACACCAGCCATCCGTCCGATTTGGAGTGGATCGCGTTCACGGCAACGCTTCGCTGGATAAAACTGGGAGTAAGCCGCGCCGCAATCGCATCGACCATCTGCTGCATACCATTCTTCAACGATGTGAAAAGGGGCCTGGCGGGAGCGTTTGTGCCAGCCATCCGGGTGCGAGCGGCCAGCATGGCGCGCCCAAGGCTGCCGTGCTTGGCCTCCATCTCTGCAAACCTGGGCAAAACAGCGCGAACGCTCAAGTAGGCAGCCTCTCCTCCGTAGACTCCCGAGAGCAGAGGGTCGGCAAGACGATCCACCATTTCTGGCCCGTAGTGCCGTTCGACCAAGGCAGCAACGCTTTCGTCACTGGCTGCGCGGTGAGGCGGATGGAACCACTCCCGGGCCATGCGCAACTTTGTGC
>JBPYEW010000164.1:0-10730 GCA_051984555.1 Terriglobales bacterium
ACGGTGCCGCTATTGGGCACAGAGAACAAAAACGTCTCACCCCAATCGAAGGACGCATGAAACCCGACCGCGAACCACAAATTTCCTGTTCTCCTCAGGGTCAAACAGAAGAAGAGTCCTATCAACCCGGCGGCTACTTCTCCGAACCACGATTCCCCCGCATTGCCCTTGTGAGCGAAACCGAACATCAGCGACAGCAGAAGGGCACTTGGCCAGAATCCTACACCCGTCGTCAGCGTGAACAGGGAATATCCCCGGAATAGAAATTCTTCGAAGAAGCCGACTATGAGGAAGACCATGCCCCAAAACAACGCGAATTTCACGATGCGCGGGCCGTGCAGCGAAAGGTGGCCGAAATAGAATCCGTGCATGCCGCGCAGGAGACACAGCAGCAGCGTGATCGCCACCAGTCCCCAGATGGCACCGATCCAGAACAGCTTGCCAAATGCCGAACGCGCTGGAAGCCCATAAGTTCCAAACGTCCGCTTCTCAATATGCGCCATGATTGCGGCAGGAATCGCCGCGGCAGCAAAGCTGACCAACTCCGCAATGGGGAATTCCCAGATTTTCGAAGAGCCTTTCGGATGCCAGGTTTGCAGGATGAAGAAAAGCGCCATGCCGACCAGAATGGCCATGACGATATAAATCGCCAGTCGCCATCCGGCGCGAATACCGTGGGGTCCGACGAAAAGACTGGCTAATCCGTTGGGAGGGGGTTGAGGCGCATTGCTCGGCTCGGCCGGAGGAGCCATATCCGGCACGGGAGACGGATTCCACTCGCTCAAAGTTTTCTCCAGAACAACTCCCCGACATGTTAAAACAGGCCTTCGGCTCCATGAGCAAGTTTTTCACCCGCGAACGTTTTGGCCGTCCGCAATTTCTCGCCGCTCTAATGTTGCTGGTTTTCCTCTTTCAGTGCGGGTTACTCGCGATGCGGGCAACGCGCTTCCCAAACGCCGACCCGAATGAAAGCCGTATTCTGGGCGGACTTCAGGTCTGGGGAGGACGCTTCGGCGGGACGTCTCACGAGACCGCTCATAGCGAGTTATCCGCCGACGACGAACTGAGCATCAGCCAACGTGATTCGAATCGTTCTCCGATGTATTACGTGATCGCTGCCGTTCCGTTTGTTATCTGGCCTGGGACTATCTCGGCAGTGTCTCCTTTATGGAGCTGGCTTTCGCGCGGACCGTTCATTGGGTTCGGCATCTTGCTCGGAGCATCACTCTGGTATGTGGCGCGGCGTCTCTACGGAAACGCGGGAGGGTACATCGCTCTCGCCCTGTATTGCTTCGCGCCCGGATTCATCCGTAGCAGCGCGATCTGGTTCGCGGAACCGGAAACCGGGGCCGCATGGGGCGCTTTCGGAGCAGTCTTCACCGCGATCGCCGTCGCTCACACCCTCTACGCTCCTCGCGAAGTCATTCTTTGGAACTGGCGACGCATACTGCTGCTGGGACTTTCACTCGGGTTAGCTATTGGATCCCAGTTCTCTCTCGTCGTTCTGCTGCCAGTTGTTTTACTTCTCATGCTTTATGTCGCTCCGACACGGCAAGGGGCAGCCGCGGTGATCTGGCTTGCCGCGTGCGGCATTGCGGCAATCCTGTTGTTCGCGTCGTATGGATTCCACCCGGTCAGTTTCCTGGACGGGTTGCACCGCGCGAGTCTTGGGCTCGTGCCGAGGGCGTTCGATATGGCCGGCGCTTACCGCCGGTTATGGATGGAATTCCAGCAACTGTGTCCAGCACTGGAGATAGCGCTACCAGCCGCCCTGATCACCTTTGTCCTCTGGAAACGAACACGGTACTTCGGCAACACGGCACCTCTGATCGTGGCTGTCGTATTCATCATTCTCGGTATTGCTACGCCTCACTACCCTGGCATGGGGTTCCGGCTGCTCTCCTTGCCATTCTTTTTTTTGTTCGTGGCCGGAGTTGCGGCTGACCTGCTCGAAACTAGTTATAAGTCCATGGTGTTAGCCTGCATTTGGGGCCTGCTCGTGGCTTCCGGGATGTTGAGTCTTGTGGAACTAATCCGGTCGTCCACTACGTAACAACTAAAGAGCGAGACACGTTGTTCTCTGTGCGCCCTGGTGGTCTGTTCGGCGAGCGGTCGCTAAGCCAAAAATTTCGGCGAATTCGGACAGCGGTACTCGCTCACAACTGTCGAAGATGTCCGTCTGTACTGTTTAGGAGGGCCGCCATGAAGATTCGCCGTAACCGTTCAGCATGGATCGCCGTTGCCGCACTCGCTTTTGCGGGCACACTTGCAGCTCAGGAGCAGGGACAGCAGTTCCATTGGAGTGGCAAGCTGGCGGCCGACCAGGTCGTCGAAATCAAGAATCTCAACGGCAAGATCGCGGCGAACGGCATCTCCGGCGACCAGATCGAAGTCACTGCCGATAAGATCGGCCCTAAAGCCGACCAGATAAAAATAGAAGTGGTGCCTTCATCGCAAGGCGTGACTATCTGCGCGATCTATCCGACGTCCGTCTTCGGGGGTTCGATGGGCCCGTGCGAGCCTGGCAATCACTGGCACACGGATAACGTGCACAGCGATAACACGCGGGTGAACTTCACAGTTCATCTGCCCCGAAACCTTCGGTTCTCGGCGACATCGGTCAATGGCGGAATCGAGGCGGAAGACCTGGGACGCTCCGTCCACGCGCAGAGCGTAAATGGTTCGGTACGAGTCTCCACCGATTCCTGGGCGGACGCTGAGAGCGTGAATGGCACGGTCCGAGTCCGAATGGGAAGCGCGAATTGGGACGGCACCCTGAAGATCGAAACAGTGAACGGCGCCGTCGAGATGGAAATGCCCGACGACCTCAGCGCCGATGTGAAGTTCAGTTCGGTGAACGGCCATATCGATTCCGCGTTCCCTGTGACCATAACCGGGGGCTTCGTCGGTCACTCGGCAAAAGGTACGATCGGCAGCGGTGGACGGCAACTGGTCGTCAGCACGGTGAATGGTTCCATCAGCCTTAAGAAGGTTGGGGGAATCTAGGCAAAACCGGGTTTCATCAGCGTTCGGGTGGGCCGATGTGACCTGGCATCGGCCATATCCCACTTTCTAGGGAAAAGGCTCTCCTGCTAAGCCGCTGGAATTAAAAATCTTGTACAGACCACTCCCTTTTGGGACCTCGTCCTGAGTTCCTTCAACATACCCTGGCAACTTTTGCATGGATTTGCGATCTAAGAAGGTAGGATACTCAGCGTAATGAGGCGCGCTTTATGAGAGAAGCATCGCCATATCGTTTTTGGGTGCGCTCGATCTTCACCCTGTTCCTTGTGGTTCTTTTTGCCGGCATCCTTTTCGGACAAATCAACGGCCCGCGTCCTTCCGTCACATCCTTGGGCGGTCAGTTCACGATATTCAACCCGCCGGGCCCGCGTGCCAGCGTCACGTCTTTAGGACCGAATGGCTGGACTCCCGGACCGTGCTGTCTTATCCGTCCGGTGAGACCCGCTCCCGGTTTTACTTTTCACCACCACCATCATCCTGGAGATGGAGCTAACCTGCGCGGTGTATATGGCGGCTACCCTATCGTCGCCATGCCCTACTACTATCCGGCCGATGTAATCGATCCAGTCGACGACAGCATGGAGCAGACTTATGCTCCCGGTCCGACCATTTTTGATCGCAACGGTTCTAGACGCGCTGATCGCGACGACGCTTACAACGCGTCTGCCTACGCGCAGCAACTCGATTCCCGTCTTGGACGCCTGGAACAGCAACTCGAGGAAGTTGAGCAGGCGAAGCCGGGTGCACTTTCAGCGCAGGCGGAACCACCGATACCTACGCGTGATCAACCCGAGACCATCCTGGTCTTTCGCGATGGGCACACGCAGAAGGTGAAGAATTACGCAATCGTCGGCAATACTCTGTACGATTACTCGACGGGAACGCGACACAAGATTGATCTTGGCGACCTCGACGTCTCTGCGACGCAGAAGCAGAACGATGATCGCGGCGTCGATTTCCGTCTCCCGCACGGCGCGGGAAACTAAATTTCTCGATCGAAGTGCGCCTTTCGCACGCCGCCCTTTTGCGTCGCGACTTGCTGTTCCGAGAACGTCTCATACAGAACATTTAGTCCCCATGTAGAGAATGGACCTGATGTCCCCGCGCAAGCTTAAGGCGAAAACTGGAATGGTTGTCCCTTAATGTTCCTGTTCGAGGTCACTATATATGACGAATATCAGGCTCGACGGCATGCGTGTGGCTATTCTCGCCACGGATGATTTCGAGCAGGCCGAACTGATCGAACCCCGCAAGGCGCTGGATGAGGCGGGTGCGCGCACTACGGTGATCGCTCCCAAGGCGGGAAAGATTAAAGCATTCAAGCATGACCAAATGGTCGGCGAAGTGGACGTCGACCTAGTCCTCAGCGAAGCGAATGCGGAGGATTTCGACGCTGTGCTGCTGCCGGGCGGGGCTTTGAACGCAGACGCTCTCCGCGTGGTAAATGCTGCCCAGGAATTTGTCCGGTACATGGACGACAGCGGCCGCCCTATCGCGGTGATCTGTCATGGACCCTGGTTGCTCATCTCAGCCGACCTGGTCGATGGCCGTACACTCGCCAGCTATCACACCATCCAGGACGACATTCGAAATGCCGGCGGGCAGTGGATGGACAAAGAAGTTGTCCGCGATCAGAACTGGGTCAGCAGTCGCCAGCCGTCGGACATTCCCGCTTTTAACCGCGAGATGATCAACATGTTTGCTGAGTTGCGCTCCAAATCACGCGAGGAGACGGAACAGGCAGCCTAGCTCGCTCAACAAGATTCCCCGGGCGTAAGCCCGAGCGAATGCACCTAGTGAAATGAGCCCCGGCACTGGTCGGGGCTCTTTTGCGCCTACCGCTTCGCAACTGTGTGCCCGTACTCTCCTCCGCATGACTGTTTGCTTTCCCAATACCTGCCGTGTCTTAATGAATGACGAGAGCTTTCCTCCTGAGAGAATAGCGGTTCCGCGGAGCACGACTTGGATCAAGCAACCAAGTACTTCCCCATACGGCGCAGCACCCGCCTGCCCCTGGAAGTCCCTATTCGTGTCACCAGTACGGATGCCAGCAGACCGTTCGCTGAGAACTGCAATACGGTTACCGTGAGCGCCCACGGCTGCGGCGTTATCTCACCGCGCCAGCTCGCCTCCGGCACTACCGTTCAACTTGAAATCGTCGCGGACAAGCAAAGCACTCCAGCGCGCGTTCTCGAAGTAGTGCCGCTGAACGACGAACAGACATCCTGGTTATTGGGGATGGAACTAGAGCGGCCCGGAAATTTCTGGGGAATCAAATATGCTCCGGCGGATTGGGCCGAAGAGGACAGTGAGCCGGCCGCGCGCCCCCCCGCGGCAGCCGCAGCACCCATACCTCAGTCGTCGAGTGGCCCCACGAAGGAAACCGCTGAGCCCTCACGCACAGGCGCAACCCATCTGCACATTCATCGCCCCATCTCGCACCCGAAGCCTGGGGGAAGCAAGAGCACGGGAAGCGCAGAGTCTCCCGGCCCACCACAGCCCGCGTCAGCAGGAGCCGCGCAAGTGCCGGCTACAAAGCCAGCACCGGTTGCGTCCAAAGAGATTTCTCCCGCCGTGCTGCGGCGCTTGCTCTCTGAGTGCCGTCTCGCCGCCATCAGTGTCGGCGCATGCTACGTTCAAACCGGCACTACGTTTCCCCTGCATGCTCCCGTCAAACTCGTGGTGCAAGCCGGTGACCGGGAACACAGTTTTCATGGCAGCGTGCGAGTGGAACATGTTGGCGCAGGAATGGGGATCGAGTTCTCTGGCACGGGCGACGAACACGCTGCCCGCATTGCGGCGCTCATCGACGCGCTCAGCGCGAATGGCGACAAGATCCCCGTAGTGCGCGTCGAGCTCGCGGCGCCAGACAAGAAAAGTGCGGGAAAATCGAAAGGCGCTTCTTCCGGCGATGTGCCTTTCGACGAGCTGCTGAACCTGATCCTGGTAGGCGGCTCTTACAAACGCAGCGACTTCCTGCAAGAGCTCGAGAAGCAGCGCCGCCGTGGATAATCCATCGTTCCGCGATTCCGTGTGAATAGATCGAGAGCGCTATGTGAATTCGCGCAGGCAAGACTACGACAGCGCTAACCGAGATACCACCCGCCATTCACGTTGATGGTTTGGCCTGTGATGTATCCGTTGTTGGCGAGCATGACCACTACCGAAGCGACTTCTTCGACTTCCCCGAACCGCCCGACCGGTATGAGCCCCGGATTGGCCTTCGGATTCGATGTGACCATTTCGGTCGCTATGAGTGCGGGAGCGATCGCGTTCACGGTCACTCCCTCCCTCACCAGAAGGTTTGCGAGTGAGTGCGTCAAGCCGATCATTCCCGCCTTCGACGCCGCATAGTGCGGCCCAACCACTCCTCCGGTTTGCGCCGCCACCGACGACATGTTGATGATGCGTCCCCAGCGCTGTTCGCGCATCTTTGGGAGCACTGCCTGGGTCACGAGGAACGTGGACTTGAGATTTGTGTCGATGATCTCGTCCCAATCTTGTTCCGTGATTTCCTCGATCTTTTGTGGGCGCGCGATCGCAGCATTGTTCACGAGAATGCTGACCACCCCCAACTCGTTCTCCACTTGTGCGACCACCTTTCGGACTTCGTCGGCCTGCGAGACGTCGGCCTTCACCAGGACCGTGCGGCGGCCGGCTCTCCTCGCCTGCTCGGAGACCGAGTGGGCCTCCTCCTCATGACAGCGATAATTCACGGCCACATCTACCCCGGCCATGGCCAAGGCAATGGCCACGCCGGCCCCGATACCGCGGCTGGCACCCGTCACAAGCGCCACTTTGCCTGTAAGGCTATCCATGTTGACGACCATTCTCTCGCAACTCGGAGTTCCAGGTACTGAGTACTAGGTAGTGACGGGTAGTGTTAGAATTTCACCACCAATCACTCTCAGAGAGCCCAGGGTTGATCGAACTCGCACCTTCGATTCTTTCGGCGGACTTTGCGCGTCTGGCCGACCAAATCCACGCCTCCGTTGAAGGCGGGGCTTCGGTCATCCATCTTGACGTGATGGACGGCCATTTCGTGCCAAATCTTACAATCGGCCCCCCGGTGGTGAAGTCGATTCGCAAAGTCACTGACCTGCCTCTCGACTGTCACCTCATGATCGAGAATCCTGACGAGTACATCGCGGCCTTTGCCGAAGCGGGCGCCGATTGGATTTCCGTGCATCAGGAGGCCTGCCGGCACCTGAATCGCACCCTGACGCTTATCCGCAATCATGATTGCTCGCCCGGTGTCGTCATCAATCCGGCAACTACCGTCGATACGCTGACGGAAGTCCTCGATATCGTAGATTTCGTGCTGGTTATGTCAGTGAACCCGGGGTTCGGGGGGCAGAAATTTATCCCCGGTGTGTTGCATAAAATACGCAAACTCGTGGAATACCGTTCGGTGAACCGGCTGAATTTCCGCATCGAAATAGATGGGGGCGTTGCTCTGGACACGATTGGCGACATCGTGAGATCCGGGGCGGAGATCCTGGTAGCCGGCAACGCTGTGTTTGGTAAGGGTGATCCTAAAGCGAATGCGCAGAATTTGCTCAAGGCCGCCACGGAAGCTACTCTACAGAAAGTTTGATCCTTGGTAGTTAGCCGCTAGTCGTTCGCGAGGTAGCGCTCGAACCCGCAACGCCGGCGAACGGCAACTGTGTACCGGCCATTGGCCATTGAGGTTTTATGTCACGTCGTACTCCGGCAATTTTTCTTCTGGCAGCGCTGCTGCTCGTTACCGCAGCCTGTACGAACAAGAAGGTGAACAATCCGCTGGCGAACGTGGGCTCCAAGCAGCCCGATAAGGTGCTGTTCGACCGCGCCATGGAACAGATGAAGCATAACCGCTTCGATCAGGCCCGCATGATCCTCCAGACCCTGATCAACACCTATCCCGATTCCGAGTTCATCGCTCGCGCCAAGCTGGCCGAGGCCGATTCCTGGTACGCGGAAGGGGGTAGCACGGCGCTTGCGCAGGCCGAAGCTGATTATCGCGACTTCGAAACTTTCTTCCCTAACATGCCGGAAGCTGCCGAAGCGCAGTTGAAGATCGCCAACATTCACTACCAGCAGATGGAGAAGCCGGACCGCGACTTCACGCACGCGATGCGCGCGGAACAGGAATACAAGCAGCTCATCCAGCAATACCCGGACAGCAAGCTTCTACCGGAAGCGAAACAGCGTTTGCTCGAAGTGCAGGAAGTACTCGCCCAGAGAGAATTCGGCATTGGCCGGTTCTATTTCATCCGCATGTCGTATCCGGCAGCGATCGCGCGTCTGCGCACTCTCGTAGATCGCTATCCCTTGTTCAGCCAGGCTGATGAAGCGCTCTACATGCTCGCCCAGTCCTACGAAGGACAGATCACCAACATTCGGGCTTCGAAGATGCGGGAGACAGATAAAGCAACGGCGATCCAGGCGCTCACGAAGAATGCCACCGAGGCCTACGATCGCATCCTTACCCGCTATCCCGTGATGGAGCGTGCCGAGGACGCACGCAGGCGCCTCGAAGCTCTTCATCAGGCTGTTCCCAAGCCCACCAAGGAAGCCATCGCACTTAACCGCAAAGAGGAGGACAGCCGCCGCAGCATGGGCATGTTTGGGCACTTGATGGGCGGCTTCCAGCGCCATCCCGATGTCGCGCAGGCTACGAAGGTCGGCGATCCTACGCTCAACGACACGCAAACAGTCAGTGCCTCGGACGTGGTCGTTGAGGAGACTCGCGCCATGCGCGGCGGAGTAGCGCCGGCTGGCAACAACAAGGTTTCGGTTGAGACCGTCAAGACGGGCACGCCACCTCCGAATGAGGCCGCTCCCCGCTCCGACACGCCTGCTCCCGAGACGAATGGAACGACCGATACCGCCGCCCCGGCCGACTCTGGATCCGGAACAGCGGCTCCTGCGAAGACCGGTGCTGGATCCTCTTCCACGCCCTCCGACTCCGGGGCCGCTCCTTCGGATAACGCGGCGCAGGTGGATCCCAATGCTCCGGCACAGCCCGCCAACAATGGCATCGGTGAGCTCAAGCCCAATGTTCCCGATTCGAGTTCGGGCAACGGCGCAGCGCCAACCCCACCGCCAGCCCAGCAGAACCAGATCCAGTCCGGTGCGGGGGACAATAGCAGCGATTCTGCGTCTTCCTCGGATTCGAGTTCCAGTTCGAGCTCAAGCCAGACGTCCTCCGGTTCCAAGGACAGCGATCAGAGCTATTCCTCGAGCAAAAAGAAGAAGAAGCGCAAGATCTTACCCTTCTAGATACCTCGGCTTTGAGTCCTCCCCGGTGGTCAGGTGCGGTTAGCCGGGGAGGAAAAGCATGAATTCGACCGTATCTCTCCGGAAGTTGCCGGTAGTACCTCATCGGTTATCCCGTTTTGGTCGGGTTTCAACCCTCTAATCTTGGTCGACGTGGTACCCAAACGGGCTGAGTAGGGAGTGTCCGCTCGTAACCTGTTAGTCATGTATTCACATTGACTTAGCCCTTGGGACACGTTAATTTCGGGTCATCCCGAGGGAATTCCTTTGGCGCGAAAAATTCTGCTGGCCGACGACAGTGTGACCGCCCAGAACATGGGCCGCAAAATCCTCGCCGACGCTGGGTACGAGGTAATTACGGTCAATAATGGCTCGGCCGCTTTGAAGAAGATCACCGAGATTCATCCCGACCTGATCGTGCTCGACGTCTATATGCCCGGATACAGCGGGCTGGAGGTATGTCAGCGGCTGAAGGAAGGCAACGAAACTGCCCGCATCCCGGTGCTCCTGACTGTGGGTAAACTCGAGCCGTTCAAGCAGGACGAAGCCCGTCGCGCCCGCGCTGACGCGTTCATTATCAAGCCTTTCGAGGCTACCGAACTCCTTTCCGCAGTAGGCAAGCTCCAGGACAAGCTGGGTGTCGTACCCACTCCGTCTCCTGCGAAAGACACGAAATTCGCTACCGCCACCATGACCAATTTCGAAAAGGCTATGGAACAGGGCGGCCCGAAGTTCGGGGACCAGGATTCCGGTTGGAAAGCAAGGCTCACGATCCCGACGGGAGGGGGCAAACCGGAGGAGAGCGAACCGGAACAGATGCCGGCTCCGGCCGCCGCGATATTCCGCGATGCCGTGGAAGTCAAAGCGGATGATCGAGAGCCGAAAGCTTCTCCACGGACGATAGACCGCCCGATTCCTGCTGGCATTCCGCAAGACATCACCGCCGAAGAGATTGCTGCAATCACGGCTGCCGCTGCGCGCGTGAACGTCGGCGTTAATGTGGGAAAAGATTTCGAGCGCTTTAAATCCGACGCGCCGGCACTGGAAACCGTCACCCCAATCGAGAAACCGGTCGAGAAGAAAAAAGGAGCTAAGGAAGCGGAGAAGGCTGCAATCGTCGAAGAAACAAAGTCTGCGCCGATTATGCCGCCCGCTTCGAAGGCTGTGGAGACCGCGGTAGCCGCTGCCGTGGCATCGGTGGCAGTTCCGGCGATCGAGTCAACCAAAGCGACGGAACCAGTCGTAGCGGTTGCCGAGCCCGTCACCATGGCGGCCGGACCCCGGTGGGTAGCGGAGGAAGTGGCGCTTGCAGCAGACGAATCAATGGTCGTGCTCGAGCGAGAGATGCACAAGGCATTCGCCGCCTTTGCTGCTGCAGAGTACGCAGCCTTACCGGCGGACCAACGCGGCGAAGTAGACAAGAATGACGAGCCGTTATTCGCCAG
>JBPYEW010000165.1:0-12585 GCA_051984555.1 Terriglobales bacterium
GCTCGAATCTCATCAATCTTCTCTGGCCACTGATGAATGTTCCAATGGTTCCAGTCGAGCGGAAACCCGTGGACGGCGACAACATCCACGGCGTCGATCACACCATAGGAGTCCAACAGCTGAATAAAATTCGGGTCAATGGGCGATGTGCCACCCAGCACGATTTTCAGGTGCGGGTTGATCCGGCGGATGGAAGCCGCCCCAGCTAAGGCCATCTCCGCAAACATCTTCCAATCCGGGTCAATGTGAAAATCCCAATGTGACAGGTTATTGGGTTCATTCCACAACATCACCGCTTCCACCATGCCTGATCTCTCCTGTGACCACGCCAGCTACAACGTTCCATCCAGTTCCATGTCGAGAATATACCGTCCATCCCGTGTCACATTCTGCGGAATGCAAACCCAAGTCTCCGTCTCCGGATGCGCCACGATCTCCAATCCCGAACTGCGCAGCATGCCTTCCACTGCTGCACAATTAGGTATCCACCAGTTCGTCGGATCCTCCGAATAGCGCTTTTCAATGAAATACATTGCTGGAAAGTCCGGATCCTTGAAGATCTCTTTGTTCCAGAAAGGATAATCATCGGCCCACTGCTTAACCGTTTCAGAACCGCGGATCATGGTCTGAAACACCAGTTTTCCCCCCACTTTCTTGATCACCTTGTCCAGTGTGAAAAGTGGATAACGCAGGTGATAGAAGACACCCATGAACAGTACCAGGTCGAACTGACCAGGGATCTCGTCGACTGAATACACGGAACGCTTCTGAAATTCGATGTCGAGCCCCAGGGTTTTTGCGGCAAAACGCGCTTGGTTCAAATAACGATCATCCACATCAATGCCCAGAACACGCTTGGCGCCGCGTCGTTTCATCTCGATGGAATAAAAACCGCCGTTGCACCCGATATCGAGGACCGTAGCCCCTTCCAGATTCGTTGGGATTTCTGGTGAGATCAGACGCCACTTGATGTTGGGAAAGTCACCCAAAAAGTGATTCGGCGCAGTCTTGACTCCGTTGAGGTCCAGGTTATGAAACCACTCGCCCAGTTCAGCAATCCTTTCGCTCAGGTTTCCCTGTGCTCCGGGATTCATGGGCGTGGACGAGGCATCCGAGGCAACTTGCATGTTCCGCTCCTTACGATCAATACCGCCGACATTCAGGAAGTCAGCGGGGGCGGTGACGACGCTTGGGCAGCCTCGGGTCGCTCCCGGTTGCAATCCTGTAAGAATGTCTTGACGCTCTCTACATACACCGGCGACCAGTCAACGATGGGCCGGCACGCAGCTATGTGTGCCATCGCTCGTTCCATTGACCATCCCTGCGCGCAGAAGACAGCCAACGTCATCATGGGTCCCCGGTGCCGGCCGGCAACACAATGAATCAGTAGCTTGGAATTTTTTTCTTCCAGTGATCTCAATGCAAACTCGACCCCGCGCTCCAGGAGTTCGCAGCCCTTCGGTTGGAAATCATCGTCGGTTGTGTTCAGCAGCACCTTGATGTCGTACTTGGAAGCTTCCGCGGTCTCGTCGTGCTCCCACGCCATATTGATGATGTGCGTTATTCCCAATCGGGCTACGGCCCGCATCTTGTCTTCGGTTTCTACCCATCCCCCCACGGCGATGCGATCCGAAACCCAGTTCAGGTCAAGTATTCCCTCGGTCTCCTCCACCACAGCGCGGTCGATCTGATCCATTTTTCGGCCTAAGGACCTTTCGGTTGGAATGTCGAGGCGACCAGTACGGCAATTCGGTGCACTCCTCGCGATAAAAATCGATACTTACCTGTCGTCTCAAGGATGCTGTTTTTCCGTAACCGAGTTGTGCGCCCCACCCCTCCAGTCCCGATATCGCCCATCCCGCTCTTCCCCGGCAGCCTGATGCCCAAGTCGCTCAATCGGTTAGGCGGCAACCGTATTGTCACTCCCTTACATCCAATGGCCCCATGCCCGAGAACCCAGCGGCGCTGCCAGTCACGTCGTCGTTTGAGCCGGACTTCGATCAGGCACAGCGAGGGTTTTACCAGGAAGTCCTGCAACTCCTGAACGACAAGCGAATTCCATACGCCGTTTCGGGCGCATTTGCTTTGCAGCAGCACACCGGAATTTGGCGCGTGACCAAGGATTTGGATGTGTTCGTCACCACCAGGGTAGTGCCCACAGCACTCTCCGCCTTAGCCGAGGCTGGTTTTCGCTGCGAAGTGCCGGATCCTGTGTGGTTGGCCAAAGCCCACCGCGGCGAGTTCTTTGTGGACCTCATTACCGGAATGAGTAATGCAGCGCTGCTTGTGCAGGACGACTGGATCGAGCGGTCCCGCCCGGCTGTTGTTGTCGATGTCCCCACGCGGGTGCTGGGTCCTGAAGAATTGATCGCTTCCAAATTGTTCGTTACCCGACGCGAACGCTTTGACGGTGCTGATATCGCTCACGTGATCTACGGCACCCCGGGAGATCTGGATTGGGACCGTGTGCTCAGCCTCATTGGAGAACATTGGGAAATCCTGCTTTGGGCGCTCGTCTTGTACCGTTACATTTATCCCGCAAATACAAATTACGTTCCCGCTCGCATCTGGACCGAGTTGATCGGCCGCTTCCAATCTGAACTTCAGAAACCCCGTTCTGATGCACGATTCCGAGGCAGCTTGATCGATGAAAACATGTTCGCCATCGATATCAACGAATGGCAGCTAGACAATATTTTGTCGGAATACAGGCATCGCGCTCCCAAGATTCCCTTCAACGGGAGCTGCAATGGTAAAGGCTGCTGAATGAGAATCGCCGCTACCGCCGATCTTCATTACTCCGCGCAGAGAGCTGCTCTGAAGGATCAACTCGCGCGGGTTCGAGATGAAGCCGACGTCCTGATTGTCGCCGGCGATCTCACAAACTTCGGCCAGCCGCATGAGATGGAACCTCTCGTGAATGTCCTCGTGCGCTTGCGCTTGCCCATCATTACGGTCTTGGGTAATCACGACTACGAGTCCGGGCGCCAGGACGAACTCATGAAGATGATGACCGCCGAAGGAATCAAGGTCTTGGACGGAACCGCCTATGAGCGAGACGGTGTAGGTTTCGCCGGCACCAAGGGCTTTATCGGCGGTTTTGGCCGAGGTGTGCTGACCGCTTTCGGTGAACCGGAAATCAAAACCTTCGTCAAAGCGTCCATCGACGAAGCATTGAAACTGGAGCGGGCTATGTCACAGCTCCGCACCAACAAGACTGTAGTCGTGCTGCACTACTCCCCCATCGCTGCCACCGTGCAAGGGGAAGCCCCCGAGATCTTTCCCTACCTCGGCACCTCCCGGCTCGCCGAAGTAGTCGATCGCCATGGCGCCGACCTTGTCGTGCACGGCCATGCCCATCACGGAACACTGAACGGCAAAACCACTGGGGGTATCCCCGTCCACAATGTAGCAATCACATTGCTGCAGTCGCAGCAACCCTCGGCCGCTTTCAAAGTATTTGACGTCTGAGCGAGATTCTGTCCACGAAAAACAAGCCGGTCCCAAGGACCGGCTTTCATTTTGAACCGTCGTTCTTAGATGAGTTCCCGGATTCGATCGCCAGCCACCGTCTTTACAATCTTCGAGCGCTCCGGCTCTCCCTTGGCCAGGGACTCGGCAAAGTGTAAAGCCTGCTCGGCCGTGATCTTCGGCGGGAGCGGCGGCTCGAGCGGATCCACCACCGCTTGCAGCACCGCAGGTCCCGGCGCGTTGAGGAACTCTTCCATTGCCCGCCCGCAGTCCTCAGGATCCTCGAGTGTGAATCCGATTCCACCGCAGGCGTGCGCAAACGCCGCAAAATCGATGGGATGGAGATCCACGGCGTATTCCGGGTTTCCTAGAAATACCATCTGCTCCCACTTGATCTGACCGAGCGTGTTGTTTTTGATAATGACAACTTTAATGGGCAGCTGGTACTTGACCGCGGTAACGAAGTCGGCCATCAGCATAGAAAAGCCCCCGTCGCCCACGAATGCGACACACTGCCGTTCGGGATAGGCAACTTGCGCTGCTATCGTGTACGGCAAGCCGGGAGCCATGGTTGCGAGATTCCCCGAAAGCGAGTGCATCTGCCCCTCCTTTGCGGGTATCTGACGGGCAAACCACGTTGCAATCGTTCCACTGTCGCAGGAGACGATCGCGTCGTTTCGCAGCCGCTTGCCCAATTCCCAGGCAACAACTTGGGGCTTCATCGGCTTATCGCGGCGGGTGCCACGCTGCTTCATTAATTCCCACCACTCCTTCATTCCCTCTTGCGCCTTTCGCAGGAATTCCTTGTCCGATCTGGGTTTCAGTAACGGAATGAGTGCCTGGAGCGCATAGCGGCTATCTCCCACCAACCCGACCTCCACCGGGAAGCGCAACCCTATCTGCTTCGGATCGAAATCGATCTGCACACCGCGTGCCTGGTCCGGTTTGGGCATGAACTCGATATAAGGAAACGCGCTACCTACGATGAATATCGTGTCGCACTCTTCCATCGCTTCCTGAGAAGGTTTTGTCCCCAGAAGCCCGATCGCGCCAGTCGTATACGGGCTATCGTCCGGAACGGCGCACTTTCCCAGAAGTGCTTTGATGATTGGGGCGCCCAGGGCCTCGGCAACCTGCTCCAACTCCTCCCGCGCGCCAATCGCACCTCGACCGGCGAGGATGGCAACCTTTTTCCCTTCGTTCAGGATCTCCGCGGCACGGTGCAACTGCTCAGAAGGCGGCATCTTTGGCATGGGAGCGTAAACGTGCGAGGTGTGATGAGGAACATTGCGTTTCGATCTGCGACGCCGGCTTGTCTCTTGTTCCTGGAAGTCGACTGGCATGGTGATGTGCGAAACACCCTTGTACGAAATCGCGGTTCGCACTGCCAAGTCTGTGACGTTCTCAACGTGATCGGCTCCCATGACTCTTTCGTTGTAAACGCACACATCCATGAACAACTTATCCAGCGCCACGTCCTGCTGCGTGTGTGTTCCCACGAGGTCATGGAATTGCAATCCGGTAATTGCGAGCACCGGCTGTTTGTCCAGCTTAGCGTCGTAAAGCCCGTTTAGCAGATGAATTCCGCCCGGTCCCGATGTGGCGATACACACGCCGAGCTTCCCCGTGTACTTGGCATATCCGCAGGCCATAAACGCCGCAGCTTCCTCGTGGCGCGCCTGGATGAATCGAATCTTGTCCTTTTGCTTTCGGAATGCCTCGATGATTCCGTTGACCCCATCGCCGGGAATGCCAAAAACGACTTCTACGCCCCAGTCCAGTAGAACTTCCACCAATACTTCTCCGCCCGTCATGTGCCTCTCTCCCAACCTTCAACAGTGTCCAAATTGGTTTCAATCTGCGGTTTTAGGATGCTTTGATCGCAGCGCACGCCGTCTAGGGAGACGCCGATTCGGCCCAAGTTCCGGCGGCGGAGCTCACCTGGGCACATGACCCCCGACCGCACAGCTTTGTCGGCCGGGGACTTACAGAATGTCCCACTAAGCGTTACAGGTTCAACCGGATGCCTCATCCCGCGTCACTGTCGTAAGTTCCAAAAGGATTGTTTGTCATTAGTAGACAAAGCAGAAAACGCCAGCCTCGAAGCGATCATCTTTATTCCGCGACAACAGAGCAGGCGAAGGAGGTCGAATGTATCTGATCCTGGTCATCGTCTTGATTTTGCTTCTCGTCGGTGCGTTGCCGACGTGGCCCTACAGCTCCGGTTGGGGCTACTACCCCAGCGGAGGGCTCGGCCTGGTGGTTTTGATTTTGATCATCCTGCTATTGATGGGCCGGCTGTAACCAGAGTCAAACGTAGTGTCAATCTAGCAACCCAGTGGGGAGGAACACAGTGGATCGTTCATCGGCGAAATCAACTAGCGGCCAATTTGTCTCTGATATCGAGGGTATCCGGAAACGAGCACGCCAGCACATCGAGAATGGCGCCATCACCGAAGGGTACAAAGGCGACCGTGAAACCGTGGTGAAAGTTCTGAATGAGGCCCTGGCCACAGAACTGGTGTGTGTTCTTCGCTACAAACGCCATTACTACATGGCCTCTGGAATTCATGCCCAGGCTGTCAAGGAAGAATTCCTGGAGCACGCTCAAGAAGAACAGGAACACGCGGACCAATTAGCGGAGAGGATTACCCAACTGAACGGCGAACCAAACTTCAATCCCGAAGGACTCGTGGATCGTAGTCATTCTGAGTACTCGGAAGGAACAACATTGCTCGACATGATCAAGGAAGACCTCATCGCCGAGCGCATCGCTATCGATTCGTACTCCGAGATCATCCGTTATCTCGGCGATAGCGACCCGACCAGCCGCCGTGTAATGGAAGAAATTTTGGCGAAAGAGGAGGAGCATGCTGAGGATCTCAAGACGCTGATTGAGACTCTCAGTGCGGAAGATTCCTCGCACAAAGATCGTGCCGCATAGAACGTCTCCTCTGGACGCGTTCGAGGGATCACTTGCCTTCCGTCGGTTGAGTCAGTACTGGAGGAAGAGGTGTCGAGTCAAGTCTGGAACGTTGTGACCGAAGGCGGAGTTCGTCCCATCTCCGCGCAAGATAGCGTGCTGGAGCACGTCAAGTCCCGCGGCGTGAAGATCGCTGTTCTTGGGATGGGACACGTTGGCTTACCGACTGCCCTGGGCCTTGCAGAAATGGGATGGCGCGTTCTCGGCGCCGACAGTTCCCCGGCCCTGATCGCCAAGCTTCGTTCGGGAAAGCTTCCCTTCTACGAACCTGGTCTCGACCCTCTTTTCTCCAAGCATCTCGGCGAGAATTTTGTGCCTGTGGATGATCTCGACACCGCGATTCGCGAGGCGACCATACTTTTCGTTTGCGTTGGAACACCCCAGAAAGAAAGCGGAGAAGCCGATCTCTCCCAGGTCGAATCCGTCGCGCGCAGCATCGCGCAAAACCTGAATAGCTACAAGCTGATCATCGAGAAGAGCACCGTTCCGGCCGTTACCGCTCAATGGGTCAAGAAGACGATCTCGCGCTTCGCAAAGAACGGCAAAATCAATGCGTCGGATGGCTCCGAGCCTGGTTCCTCATCGCACGGCCACGGAGAGTGCGTAGACTTCGATATTGCCTCTAATCCGGAATTCCTTCAGGAAGGGGTTGCGGTCCATAACATCTTCCGTCCAGATCGGGTCGTCTGTGGTGTAGAAACCGAGCGCGCCCGCGCAATTATTGAGGAGTTGTACAGGCCTTTCAATACGAGACTGCTGATAACCCAAACCACGACGGCAGAACTGATCAAGCACGCCGCAAACTCTTTTCTGGCGATGAAGATTTCCTTCATCAACATGGTCTCGGATTTATGTGAATTGATTTCCGCGGACGTCACCCAGGTCGCCAACGGCATCGGAATGGACCCGCGCATCGGACGCGACTTCCTCAACGCCGGCATCGGCTTCGGAGGTTACTGCTTCCCCAAGGATCTTCGTGCGTTCATCCACTTGGCCGAGGAGTACGGAGTCGACTTTTCCCTCCTCAAAGAAGTCGAAAACATCAATACGCGTCGCGTAGATGTTTTCCTCAAGAAGGTTCATCAGGCTCTATGGGTCTTGCAGGATAAGACCATCGCAGTGCTTGGCCTCGCGTTCAAGCCCCATACCGACGACACTCGTGAGGCACCGGGAATTAAAATCATCAGCGCTCTACTCGACGAAGGAGCCCGCCTTCGGCTTCACGATCCGAAAGCTATGTCGCTGATGAAATTGTCCCTGCCGGAAGATGGTGACCGGATTACCTATTGCCAAGATCCGTACCATGCCGCCCAGCATGCTCACGCCTTGCTGATTTTTACGGAGTGGCCCGAATACAAGGAACTTGACCTTCCCCGATTGCGACAAGCAATGGATGTTCCTGTCATTGTGGATGGAAGGAATATGTTCGAGCCCGCGACCATGCAACAGGCGGGCTTTGAATACCTGTGCATTGGCAAGCTCGCTACCCGCTGAAAGCTAACTTCCCGTCGAAAAAGGCAGGCGGATTTCCCGCCCGCCTCCTACGATTGAGTGACGGTCTGTCTGAGGACTTCCTGTCCACTGGGTTGTGTTACGTTAGGCCCGCTTTCCGCAGTCACGAATATGTCGAAGTTCCTGGATGGCGCAGGAGTCTTGAACTCCCCTTCGAGGTTGTCATTCACGCGGAGTTGGCCCTGCTTGGTAACTTGCCCACCGCGCGGTTGCAGCCACACAATGTAAACAGACTGCGGCGGGGTGAGACTGTCCGGCCTGGCTAGATGCCTCACCTTAAGATCTACCACGACATTTCCATTCTTGTCTTTCGTGAGTTGAGCTACTCCCATTGCTCCAGGTACCGTCGTAGCTGGAGTCATGTGAACCCTGTGCCCGCCGCACCCTGCCGTGATGAGCAGCGCCGCCAGGATCCCGACCAGAGAACTACCTAAACGAGTCATCGCACCTCTCCTGCGGCCTAAGATGGACAAGAAGTATGCAGTGGTTGTCGGATGCGACATTCGTAAGTTGATTATTTTAAGCAGCTTAGAGGTAAGTTGCCGATGCATCCATTCTGTGTCGCTCCTCGCCACAACTACAGGCGGCAGACCGTTCCTTCTACAGCTTCCACTGAATGGTTGCTATTCACCCGCGGCAGTACCCTCTCTCTGAGTCGTTCTAACTCTCAGGCCACGTTTTTCGTCTCGGCGTCCGTAAAAGCCGTTCATCTCTGGCATTGGCTTAGCTGCCACAGGCTTGTTAGATCCTTCGCACAGGGAGTTCACCATGAAGCAGATTTTGTTGACCATCACCGTCGTCGTAGTGTTTGGACTGGCGGCGCTTGCCCAAGACACCACTCCAGCTAGTCCGCAATCAGGTACACAGAGCACGAACCCGACTACCGGTAACTCTTCGACCTCCTCCGCGACTGGCACAGGCCAATACGGCGGAACCAGCTCCGGTACCCAGAGCAGCTCGCCATCGACTGCCGGAAGCATGGGACAAAGCTCGAATTCTGATAACCAGGCCTCTACCAAGGGCGAAAAGAAGCTCAAGGGATGCATCGAGTCACAGGGCGGGCAGTACGTATTACAGGAGAAGAATGGCAGTCAGGTTCAGTTGGCCGGGTCTGCCGATTTCGCTTCTCACGTTGGACATCAGGTCACGGTTCACGGCACCTATGAAGGCAGCGCGACCGGAGCAGCAGCCAGCAGCAATGAGCGCATGCCCAGCTCATCCGGAAGCCCAACCGCAAATCCGAGCACATCAACCAGCAGCACCGGTCAGCAATTCATGGTCAACAAAATTGATCACGAATCGAGCACCTGCAAGCTGAAAGGTGCTAGCACCGGCGCAAACTCTGGAATGGGTACGAGCGGCGCCAGCAGCAACGGCACGCAGGCACCGGATCATCAGTAGTCGCCAATTCGTCTGAGTTGAGACGGATCATCTCCGTCTCAACCTCTTCCCCACTAACTGTATCGAACGTCTTTCACACTATCTGTTGATGTAGACGTACTTCCCTCCGCTATACGCCAGCTGGATCGCCGGATGGCCTTCGAGAATTTTCGGGTTTTCGCGGTCACTCCAAAGAAACACCCGGTGCGAACCACTCCAAAGATTCGCAAAAGATTCCGGCGTCACAAACACCGTTGGCGCGTCCGGAAAACGCGATCCGTACCACATGCTCGCGGAAGGTGGATGTAACACCAACAGATGATGGCCAGTGTAGAAATTGAGCGTCGAGGCACTTTCGTATTCACCCGTTGTGACCAGCAAGTCACCGTTCTGGTAGTGCTCTTCGATTGCCACCGCGAGATTTCGTGACGAGAGAACGGGATTAAACGTCACATACGCGGAATGAACGCAGGCTAACAACCAAACCATCATTCCGATCAAGGCACAGTTCGCCAGCCCGAGCCGGTTGCGCCGACGCAGCCACCAGTTCAGCGAAGTTCCTATCAGAAACGCCAGTGATGTCCCGAGCAGCGGACCGCGAAATATTCCCAGTGCCTCCGGCGTCAAATCCAGAAAATGCCCAAGCGACAACGCATAGTCTTCAGGGTGTTTCTTTAGCAGGTCAGCCAAATCACTGCCTGGTGCCGGTGCCCGCGACGAGAACAGTACTGCCATGCCAAAGACAAACGCGAGCCCACCGATGACCAGCAGCACCGCAGCCGAGATTCTCCCCGCACGACGTTCCGAACTGTTAGCCGGAGACTCCGCTTCTTTTGCTAGCCACCCGCCCACGAGTAGAGCCATTCCCGGGATAGCGGGAATTGTGTAGTACTCCTGGCGCGTCGAGAAACTGAAGAACAGCAAGATAACGGCGGCCCAGATGAGAAACAGCAAGTTCGCGCGCTGGCCAGCATTCAGATCTGCGCGCCAGTTGCTCCAGCGCTGCGGAACCTGACGGATAGCTTGAGGAAGAAAAGCGGTCCAAGGCACCAGCCATACGACCGTCAGCACCCAGAACAAGATCAGGGGTACCGTGTCGTAGTCCCTCGGCACCCGTCTGTTCAGGTACCTCATCAGGTGTTCGTTGATGAAGTAAAACCACAAAAACCCTCGCACCGCACCCTGGTCCGGATTTCTTATCGCAGCCAATATGTGCCACGGGGCCGCGACCGCAAGAAAGACCAGAGTGCTTGAGACCAGACGCAGCTTGAGAAGATGTTTTAGATTTCCAGTGAAGATAAGGAAAAGCCCGATCACTGCCGCTGGAAATACCAGACCAATCAAGCCTTTCGTCAAGACGTTCAGTGCTGAGACGACTCCCAGACCCCAGCACGCAAAACGCGATGGCGGACTCTCTTCCAGCGTCCGCAAGAATAAGGCAAACGTCAGGAGCAGCCACAACCCTACCAACGTGTCGGGTATGAAGAATCTGGTGTAGAGGTACGGACCTACCGACGTTGCCAAAACCACTGCTGAGTACAATCCGCCGCGCTCGCCGAAATAGCGGCGTCCCGTCCAGTACATGACCACAAACAATGCAAGCATCCACAGCACGATCGGCAAGCGGGTCGACCAGTCGTGCACCCCGAAAATGCGGTAACTCAGCGCGACGCACCAATACGGAAACGGTGCCTTTTCCATGTAGCGAATGCCGTTGGCGTAAAGCGTCACATAGTCATGCCGAAGCACCATCTCGCGAGCCACTTCAGCATGCTTTGAATCGGCATCGTCCAGGAGGGCCGGGCTGAACATCCCTCCTACGTAGATCACGAGCCACAAAAGGAAAATAATGATCAATGACCAGCGTTGGGAGGACAAACCCGAATTCGCTGGGATTATGGGCGTATCTTGCTGCAATACGCCACTTGCTGAGCTTCTGAGCATTCGCCTTTAGTTCGTGGAGATTCGACCCTCTACATTAAACCATCCCGAAATTGTCGTTCGTGTTCTCCACATGACCGAACGTTCAACAAGCCGGCCACCATCCGCTGCGCAAAGCTGCACTCTGACCCGCCGGAATCCACGTTCAGCAATATGCGGCCTACGGCAGGGGCCGTGCATCTTATACTTTACCCAAGGGTATTACTGGCCGTATTCCGGGGTCCGTATCACAATCTCAGACAGGATGTTAGTATTCGTACATACCATCTATGCCTTTGAAAACACTGTTTCTCAATCCTCCCTCGTTTGAAAATTTCGACGGGGGCGCGGGATCTCGGTGGCCTGCTACACGCGAGATTGAGTCCTATTGGTACCCAGTCTGGCTAGCCTACCCGGCTGGCATGTTGGAGGGATCGCGGCTGCTTGACGCTCCTCCGCACCACGTTTCCGCAGAGGAAACGATCGACATCGCCAAGGCATACGAGTTCTTGGTTCTATTTACCAGCACACCTGGTTTCCCGGGCGACATCCGGCTGGCACAAGCCATCAAGCAGGCGAATCCTAACATCAAGATCGCCTTTGTAGGCCCGCACGTAAGTGTGTTACCGGAAAAATCCATGCGGGATTGTTCCGCCATCGACTTCATATGCCGCAAAGAATTCGACTATGCGGTCGTTGACTATGCGAACGGCAAGCCCCTCGCCGAGATCGCTGGCGTTTCCTTTTTGCAGGACGGCAAGATAGTCCACAATCCCGATGCGGCGCAGATCCAGGACCTTGACGCGCTTCCGCATGTCACGGATGTGTACAGGAACGATCTAGACGTCACCCGTTACAACGTTCCTTTCTTGTTGTATCCGTTCGTCTCCCTTTACACCACACGCGGTTGCCCGGCACAGTGCACCTTCTGCTTGTGGCCCCAGACATTGAGCGGACATCCATGGCGCAAGCGCTCTACCGACGACGTCGCCCGCGAAATGGCCTGTGCTAAAGAATACTGGCCCAATGTGAAGGAGTTCTTCTTCGACGATGACACCTTCAACATTCAAAAGGCTCGTACCATCGAATTGTGTTCCAAGCTAAAACCGCTTGGTCTCACCTGGTCCTGTACGTCGCGCGTCACCACCGATTACGAGACCTTGAAAGCGATGAAGGAAGCCGGATGCCGCTTGTTGATCGTCGGTTACGAGTCCGGCGACCAGCAGATTCTGAAGAACATCAAGAAGGGCGCTACCGTCGAACGGGCTCGGCAGTTCACCCAGGATTGCCACAAACTCGGCCTGGTGGTTCACGGCGAC
>JBPYEW010000166.1:0-19585 GCA_051984555.1 Terriglobales bacterium
ATGGCGAAAGAGAAGTTTGAACGCACCAAGCCGCACGTGAACGTAGGGACGATTGGTCACATTGATCATGGCAAGACGACGTTGACGGCGGCGATAACCAAGGTATTGTCCAAGCACAACCCGAAGATCCAGTTCCGGTCGTTTGATTCGATCGATAACGCGCCGGAAGAGAAGGCGCGTGGTATCACGATCGCGACGGCGCACGTGGAGTACGAGACAGCGAACCGTCACTACGCGCACGTGGACTGTCCGGGTCACGCCGACTACATCAAGAACATGATCACGGGAGCGGCGCAGATGGATGGCGCGATCCTGGTGGTAGCGGCGACCGATGGTCCGATGCCGCAGACGCGGGAGCACGTGCTGTTGGCTCGTCAGGTGGGAGTGCCGTACATCGTAGTGGCGTTGAACAAGTGCGACGCGGTGGATGATCCGGAGTTGCTTGACCTGGTGGAACTGGAAGTTCGCGAGTTGCTGAAGAGCTACCAGTTTCCGGGGGACGATGTGCCGGTGATCCGGTTGTCGGCCTTGGGAGCGCTGAACGGTGAAGAGAAGTGGGAGAAGCAGATCGATGCGCTGATGGATGCGGTGGACAAGAGCGTGCCGCAACCGCAGCGAGAACTGGACAAGCCGTTCCTGATGCCGATCGAAGATATTTTCTCGATCTCGGGTCGGGGAACGGTGGTGACGGGACGAATCGAGCGCGGGAAGATCAAGGTGGGCGAGGAAGTAGAGATTGTGGGCTTCCGCGACACCCGCAAGACGGTGGTGACCGGGGTTGAGATGTTCAAGAAGCAGCTGGACGAAGGCATGGCGGGAGATAATGCCGGGTTGCTGCTGCGTGGTATCGGCAAGGAAGATGTCGAGCGCGGGATGGTGCTAGCCAAGACGGGATCGATCACGCCGCACACCAAGTTCAAGAGCGAGGTGTACATCCTGACGAAGGAAGAAGGCGGACGTCACACACCGTTCTTCAAGGGCTATCGGCCGCAGTTTTATCTGCGAACGACGGATGTGACGGGAGTGGCGGAGTTGCCGGCGGGGACGGAGATGGTGATGCCGGGGGACAACGTGAGTCTCGTCATAGAACTGATCACGCCGGTGGCGATGGAGAAGGGCCTGCGGTTTGCGATTCGTGAAGGCGGGCACACGGTGGGTGCGGGCACGATCAGCGAAATTATCAAGTAACAATCCGACGGGCATATCGCCCGTCATGCGGAGTTCATCCGCAGAAAATCTGAATAAGGTGAAAGCGAAACAGCTAGGAACTGATAGCTGTTCTGGAGTGAGCAATGCCCCGAGAGATCATTACGATGCAGTGCGGTGAGTGCAAGGAACGCAATTACTCGACGACGAAAAACCGGAAGACCACTCCGGACCGTATCGAATTGAAGAAGTTCTGCCGGCGTTGCCGGAAGCATACTCCGCACAAAGAAGTGAAATAAAAGCCGAAGCTGACGGATCATCGCGGAAAGCTGAATTCAGGGGCGTAAGCTCAACGGTTAAACTGTCGGTCTCCAAAACCGAACTTGGGGGTTCGAATCCCTCCGCCCCTGCCAGAGTTTAGGTGACCAGGATCGGACGAAAGTGATGGGAGTCGAGACTAAGAGAATGTCAAAAGCAATCGCAGCCGACGGCGGAGAAGAAGGTTTTGGCCGGATAAAGGCTTGGCCCGACCGCGTCAAAGCGTTTTACAACGACGTGCGCACCGAAATGAAAAAGGTGACCACGCCGTCGTTCAAGGAAGTGCAAGCCACGACCACGATCGTAGTTATCACCGTGTTCCTTTTTGGCTTGTACTTCTTTATCGTCGACACGGCCATTGGGCGTGCGATTGACTGGGTCATGCGTAGCATGACGCATCGCTAAAGAGGTTTGAGTTAATTTATGGCGGACGAACAAAAACACAACGGCGCTGAACCTCCACAGGAGGGAACTCCGGGTGGCACCACAACCATGGAGCCGCCCCGCAACCCGAACATGAAGTGGTACATCATCCACTCCTATTCCGGGTTCGAGCGCAAGGTCAAAGAATCACTGGAGTCGCGCGTACAGGCTTTTGGATTGCAGGAGAAGATCGGTCGCGTACTGATTCCTACCGAGTCGGTCACTGAAGTTCGCGGCGGCAAGAAATATACCAGCGAGCGCATGTTCTATCCCGGCTACGTGCTGGTGGAAATGGACATGGATGATCACGTATGGCATGTCGTGAAGTCGACGCCCCGCGTTACTGGATTCGTCGGCACCGGCCAGCAGCCGACGCCGCTTTCGGAAGAAGAAGTTCAGCACATCGTCTATCGAGTCGGCGAGTCGAAGGATAAGCCAAAGCTGAAGGTCAAGTTCGAAAAGAACGAGTCGGTGCGCATCACCGAAGGTCCGTTTGCAACCTTCACTGGCGTGGTCGATGAAGTCAACGAAGACCGCGAAACCCTGAAGGTGATGGTCACGATCTTCGGCCGCTCGACCCCGGTTGAACTGGAGTTCGGGCAGGTGGAAAAAGTCGCGTAGCAGCAGGTCGAATTTCAGGTTTCTAGGTTCAGCAAGTCTCGAAGCCCGTGGGCCGAAAATCCTAGACCCACGGTCCGAGCAGAAAAGGAATTATGGCAAAGAAGGTCACAGGTTCTGTAAAGCTCCAGATCGCGGCGGGCAAGGCAACGCCGGCACCTCCGGTGGGTCCTGCACTCGGCCAGGCACAGATCAATATCATGGAGTTCTGTAAGCAGTTCAACGCTCGGACGAGTCAGAAGGAATTGGAAGGACTCATCATCCCAGTCGTGGTGACGGTCTACAACGACCGATCCTTCACCTTCATCACCAAAACGCCGCCCGCTTCAATTCTGCTGAAACGCGCTGCTGGTATCGCGAAGGGCTCGGGCGCGCCCAACAAGGATAAAGTCGGCAAGGTCACGGCCAAGCAGGTCGAGGATATCGCCAAACAGAAGATGCCTGATCTGAACGCAGCGTCAGTGGAATCGGCGATCAAGAGCGTGCGTGGAACGGCCCGTTCGATGGGGATTGAAGTAGTTGGATAAATTCGGTTGCCGGCAATGAAAGCTACTAACCAGTAGGTACAAGTCGAAAACACTACGGTCCGACAAAAATCTGCCGGGCGGTGGGAGACGAGGAAACAAATGAGAAAAGCAGGAAAGAATATCGAGAAAGCGCGGCACGCGGTTGAGCAGCGCCCGTACACGCTGCAGGAAGCGGTGCCTCTTCTGCAGAAGGTGAAGTATGCCAAGTTCGACGAGACTGTTGAAGTCACGTTGCGACTGGGCGTTGACCCGAAACATGCGGATCAGATGGTCCGCGGCACCGTAGTTCTGCCGCACGGTCTCGGTAAGTCGAAAAAAGTGCTGGTTATCGCCAGCGGAGAGAAGGTCCGGGAAGCCGAACAGGCCGGGGCTGACTTCGTAGGCGGCGAAGACATGGTCGAGAAGATCACCAAGGAAAACTGGACAGACTTTGACGCCCTGGTTGCCACTCCGGACATGATGAAGTCCGTCGGGCGCTTGGGCAAAGTTCTCGGGCCGAAGGGCCTCATGCCCAATCCGAAAACCGGCACAGTCACGTTTGACGTCGCCCGAGCCGTACAGGAAGTGAAGGCGGGTAAAGTTGAGTTCCGTACTGACAAGACCGCACTCGTCCACGTGCCGGTGGGCAAGATTTCGTTCACGCCCGACAAGCTGATTGATAACGCGACAACTCTGATCACCAGCGTGGTTAAGGCGAAGCCTTCGGTAGCCAAAGGCAAGTACATCAAGGGCTGCTACCTGAGTTCCTCGATGGGACCCGGGATTCAGTTGGACACGACTGCAATTGAGACTTCGGCCAAGGTCTAACGGTGGTGCACGGGCGTTCTCGCCCCTAAACCGGCGTGAGTATCTACAAGAAGATTCTGAAGGGAAACGAAGATGGCGGTTACGCGAGAAAAGAAAAACCAGCAAGTTGACAAGCTGAGCGGAGATCTGAAGAACGTCTCGAACCTGGTTGTCACCACATATACCAAGCTGACGGTCGCGCAAGACTATGAGCTTCGGAAAGTACTGCGCGGTGCCGGCGCCAAATACCAGGTCGTGAAGAACACGCTGGCAGAGCGCGCTGCGAAGGGCACAAAAGTCGAAGACGCGCTGAAGAACCTTACCGGCGTCACTTCGATTGCCTACACAACCGGCGATCCGGTCGCATTGGCGAAAGCGCTGTCGAAGTACGCCAAGGACAATCCGGAATTTACCTTCAAGGCGGGCGTAGTGGAAGGCCGAGTGATCTCGATTAAAGAAATCGAGTCCCTCGCGACCATGCCGTCCAAGGAAGAGATTTACTCGAAACTTTTGTTCCTGATGAACGCGCCTGCGCAGCGCCTGGTCACCGCGATGAACGCGGTCGGTCGCGATTTGGCAGTTGTCATCAATCAGGGCGTGGAAAAGCAGAAGTTTCAGAACAACGCTCCAGCAGGAGTGTAGACAAGTTTCGTGGCGGCCATGCCGCCCGATTGGGTTTAGTTATCAGTCGATTCAGGTGTTGCGGCGGCGTTTCTACCACGTTGTCTGGCGTGGTCCGAGGAGCTACTCGCACTGGAAACCTGGTTCACAGATAACGAAATCAGCAACTGATAACTGAAAGGTGGAGATACAGACATGGCGGATCTGCAGCAGTTGGAAGAACAAATCGTAGGGTTGTCGCTGCTCGATGCGGCGCAGCTCGTGAAAAAGCTGGAAGAGCGTCTCGGCGTTTCGGCCGCAGCAGCGGCTCCGGTCGTTATGGCCGGTGGTGCAGGTGCGGGAGCAGCTGCAGGAGCGGCTCCAGCCGAAGAAAAGACCGAGTTCACCGTGGTTCTGAAGGAAGTCGGCGCGAACAAGATCAACGTTATTAAGGCCGTGCGTGAAGTCACCAGCTTGGGCTTGAAGGAAGCCAAGGACCTGGTCGACGGCGCTCCAAAGACGGTGAAAGATGGCGTCTCGAAAGAAGAGGCCGAAACGATCAAGAAGAAGTTTGCCGAAGCCGGTGCGACTGTCGAAGTGAAGTAGTCATAGCCCTTTACTGAGCCGGGCTTGCCCCCGGCTCAGGGCTAAGCTTCGAAAACGCAGGTTTTGCACCAGAAATAGTGCATTCTGCGGAAAGAAAATCGATCTCTGGTGAATCCGGGGAGCAGGTGTTACCATCTATATCAACAACCGCTTCCCTGGAGTCACAGAACGCGGCCCCACTTTCTCTCTACGATCCGAAAGTATCCCGGGTAAGCGGAGTGTGGCTGCACAAAGATTTAGCAAACTATCCCGATAGCGGCGGGATGGAAACACACGGAACTGGCGCGATACGACACATATAAACATAACGCAAGCGCCCTGAATGGCGCCCACGGGGAATCTCGTCCTCGCGGGCGCGTCTGTACGTATTAACTTTTTTCTCTGGTTCTGGTACCGCGGCGTCTTACGGCGCCCCACAATCCGCGGTTTTCGCAGCCGCTGGCTGCGCTGAAAGTTGGGAGTCTTTGAATGTCGAAGAATAACACCTACCGTACCCGTTTTGACTTTTCCAAAATTCCAGCCACCATTCAGATCCCTAACCTGATCGAGGTGCAGAAGCGTTCTTACGATCGCTTCCTTCAAATGGACCGTCTCCCCAGCGAGCGTGACGACGCGGGCTTGCAGAGCGTGTTTCAGTCGGTATTCCCCATCACCGACTTCCGCAACGTCTCGCAACTCGAATTTGTCGACTATGCGATCGGCAACTGGGAATGCAAATGCGGCCACTTGAAAGGCCTGCACCATCTCCGCACGACCTGCAAGAATTGCGGATCGACTGTCATCACCGACCCATTTCATCCCGGAGACGTGCTCTGCCACAAATGCGGCACCTACAACGCCAATACTCCCGACTTCTGCAATAAGTGCGGCGACCCCGTCGGGTTGCAATTGAAATACGACGTCAGCGAGTGTGAAGAGCGCGGTATGACCTACTCGGCTCCCTTGAAGGTCACGATGCGTCTCACCATCTACGACAAGGATGCGGAGACCGGCAACCGCTCGATTCGCGACATCAAGGAACAGGAAGTCTTCTTCGGCGACGTGCCCCTGATGACTCAGAACGGTACGTTTATTGTGAACGGCACCGAGCGCGTCATCGTCAGCCAATTGCATCGTTCTCCGGGCGTATTCTTCGAGACAGCGAACAATCGCACGTATTTTTTGGGCAAGATTATTCCGTACCGCGGGTCATGGGTCGAGTTCGAATACGATCAGAAGAACATCCTTTACGTTCGCATCGACCGCAAGCGTAAGTTCCTGGGCACGATCTTCTTGCGTGCGCTGGGCCTGCGCTCCAGTGAAGACATCCTGCGCACCTTCTATACGGTCGACAAGCTAAGCGTTCGCGACAAGAAAGTTTTCTGGACACTGGATCCCACGTCCGACAAGCCGACGAACCTGATCGGCATGAAACTTGCGCACAGCATTAAGAACAAGTCAGGGGATGAGATTGTTCACTCCGGCCGCAAGATCAACAACGCGAACTTTAAGGAAATCCAGAAGGCCAAGATCACAGAGATTGAAGCTGATGTGACGGACCTCGAAGGCGCATTTGTGGCCAGCGATGTGGTGGATACAACCACGGGTGAAGTTCTCCTCGAGGCCAATTCGGAACTCACCGCGGACAAACTCTCGAAGATCCTGGATTCCGGCGTCGTTGAGGTCCACGTGTTCTTCCCGGAGCGCGACGATGTAGGCACCGTGATTAGCCAGACTTTGCGCCGTGACTCGGTCACGACTCCGCAGGAAGCCCTGATCGAGATCTACCGCAAGTTGCGACCCGGTGATCCGCCGACGCTTGACACCGCGACAGCTCTTTTCCACGGAATGTTCTTCGATCCGCGGAAATACGACTTCTCGCGTGTGGGTCGACTGAAGTTCAATATCAAGCTGTTCGAGAAGAACGACGCCACCAGCCTCGACCAGCGCACGCTCGATCCCGAGGACTTTTACGGGACGATTCGCTACCTGCTCAAGCTGCGCAAGAACATCGGCACGGTGGACGACATCGATCACCTTGGCAATCGCCGCGTTCGCGCGGTCGGCGAGTTGCTTGAAAACCAGTTCCGTATCGGCTTGGTCCGCATGGAACGCGCCATCAAGGAAAAGATGAGCGTGTACCAGGAGATGTCGACGGCCATGCCGCACGACCTCGTGAATGCTAAGCCGGTTATGGCTGCGATCCGCGAGTTCTTCGGATCCTCACAACTGTCACAGTTCATGGACCAGACAAACCCATTGTCGGAGATCACCCACAAGCGCCGTCTTTCGGCTCTTGGGCCGGGGGGTTTGTCCCGCGAGCGCGCGGGATTCGAGGTCCGCGACGTTCATCCGACCCACTACGGACGTATCTGCCCGATCGAGACTCCAGAAGGCCCGAACATCGGACTTATTTCGTCCCTCAGTTGTTACGCCCGCATCAATGACTATGGCTTCATCGAGTCGCCATACCGCCGCGTAAAGAACGGCCGAGTGCTCGATTATGTCTCGATTGTGAATGCTGGCGACGGCGATTTCCGGGTCGGCGATCATATCGAGAAGCATGAGATTGAAAAGATCAACTCTGATCTTAAGGATCGCCGCAAACGGCCGGCGGAAGTTGCGCCGTACTCGTTCTATCTCTCGGCATGGGAAGAAGACCGGCACGTTATCGCACAGGCAAACGTTGAACTTGACGACAAAGGCCGCATCGCTGCGGACTTGGTCAATGCTCGCAAGACCGGCAACTTCGTGCTGGTCGCGCGCGACGAAGTCGACTACATCGACGTCAGCCCGAAGCAACTCGTTTCGGTCGCCGCTTCGCTCGTTCCCTTTCTTGAGCACGATGATGCTAACCGAGCCCTCATGGGCGCCAACACGCAACGTCAGTCCGTGCCGCTGCTGCGTGCGCAGGCGCCAATCGTTGGCACCGGAATGGAAGGCGTTACCGCACGCGACTCTGGAGCTGTTGTCCTCGCTCGCCGTAACGGCGTGGTGGACTCGGTCGACTCCGAGCGCATCATCGTCCGTGTTGAAGGCGAACATCATCCCGGACAGCTCTCGCGTGAAGTTGGTAGTGACATTTACCAGCTCACAAAGTTCAAGCGATCGAACCAGAACACCTGTATCAACCAAAAACCGATCGTAAAAAAGGGACAGCGCGTCAACAAAGGCCAGGTCATTGCTGACGGTCCGTGCACCGATTTCGGCGAGTTGGCGCTGGGACGAAACGTCTTGGTCGCCTTCATGCCGTGGCGAGGTTACAACTTCGAAGACGCGATTCTCGTTTCCGAAAAGATGGTGAAGGAGGACTACTACACCTCCGTTCACATCGAGGAGTTCGAAATCGAGTCGCGCGACACCAAGTTGGGACCGGAAGAAGTCACCCGCGATATCCCCAACGTCAGCGAAGCGGCCCTACGCGACCTCGACGAGAGCGGAGTCATTCGCATCGGCGCAACTGTAAAGGCCGGTGACATTCTTGTCGGTAAGGTCACGCCCAAGGGCGAGACTCAGCTCACACCGGAAGAGAAACTGCTGCGTGCGATCTTCGGCGAAAAGGCCGGGGATGTTCGCGATGCTTCCCTCACTTGCCCTCCCGGAATCGAGGGCACGGTCGTCGACGTGAAGATCTTCTCGCGTAAGGGCCAGGAGAAGGACGAGCGCGCCAAGATGATCGAAGCCCAGCAGATCGCGAAACTCGAAAAGAACCTTTCGGATGAAATCCGAATTCTTACCGACGAGCGGCTGAAGCGCCTCGAAAACATCCTGGGCGGTAAAGAAGTGCAGGCCGACCTGCACGACGAACGTACCAACAAGCGCCTCCTGACCAAGGGCATGATTCTCGACCGTGACACCATCGAGCGCATCTCGACCCGTAACTTGAAGCGAATCAAATTCGCCGACAAGGACCCGCGGGTCAATGAGCAGATCGATGAAATCGAAGAGATGACGTCCCGTCAGATCGACGTTCTCAAGAAGATCGTAAACGAGAAGAAGGACAAACTGCAGAAGGGTGACGAACTGCCGCCGGGCGTAATCAAGCTGGTCAAGGTCTACATCGCAATGAAGCGCAAGCTCAGCGTTGGCGACAAGATGGCTGGCCGTCACGGAAACAAGGGCGTCATTGCCCGGATCCTTCCGGAAGAGGATATGCCCTACCTTGAGGATGGCACGCCTGTAGAGATCGTGCTGAATCCTCTCGGGGTACCCAGCCGTATGAACGTGGGCCAGATTCTCGAAACCCACCTCGGATGGGCTGGCTTCCAACTCGGCGAAAAGATCACCGAACTGCTCAAGGAAAACACGCGTGCGGAAGCAATGCGTCGCGAACTGAAGGCCTTGTTCAAGGACACGGCCTTGGCCGAGACCGTCGCCGAATACGATGACGAAACTCTGGAGGCCGTGGCACACACTTTGAAGCGCGGCGTCTTCATGGGTTCGCCCGTGTTCGACGGAGCTAAGGAGACGGAGATCAAGGCGCTGTTGGAGCGATCGGGTCTGCCCACTTCGGGCAAGACGGTGCTCTACGACGGCATGACGGGAGAGAAGTTTGAGCAGCCAGTAACCGTTGGCTACATCTACATGCTTAAACTCTCGCACTTGGTGGACGACAAGATTCACGCGCGTTCCATCGGCCCGTACTCTCTGATCACTCAGCAGCCGCTGGGCGGCAAGGCGCAGTTCGGCGGACAGCGTTTCGGAGAAATGGAAGTCTGGGCTCTGGAAGCTTATGGCGCGGCCTTCATCCTCCAGGAATTGCTTACTGCGAAGTCGGACGATGTGTATGGCCGTACCAAGATTTACGAGGCCATTGTGAAGGGCGAGGCCGCGATGGAACCCGGCGTCCCCGAATCCTTCAACGTCCTGATCCGCGAATTGCAGTCGCTGTGTTTGGACGTCGAACTCATCAAGGCGGCCGAGAAGAAACCGGCCACCGCAGCCGCTGCAGACTAACAAACTCGGGATGGACGGGCGTTTGCGCCTGTCCACCCGGACAAGATCTGGTTTCGGAAAGATTTGGAAGATGACGCTTTGCTGGACCCGTTCTCGGCGCAGCAAAGCAGATTTGGCTCAGCACCGGTCTTCAACTGAGCACTGATGATCGGCAACTGAGGAACAAAGAGAACCGCATGCGGCCGCGTAAGGCCGCCAAAAGCGGAGGAACACCTTGTTTCGTTCGAGCCCCTTTGACCTGGGAAATCCGATAGCCGACTTTGACGCCATCCGCATTAGCCTGGCCTCCCCCGAAAAGATCCGGAGCTGGTCGCACGGAGAAGTCACCAAGCCGGAGACCATCAACTACCGCACCTTCAAGCCGGAACGCGATGGCTTGTTCTGCGCCCGCATTTTCGGCCCCGTCACCGATTGGGAGTGTCTCTGCGGCAAATACAAGCGAATGAAGCACCGCGGTGTGATCTGCGACAAGTGCGGCGTGGAAGTCACACTATCCAAGGTTCGTCGTGAGCGCCTCGGCCACATCGAACTGGCCTCGCCCTGCTCGCACGTGTGGTTCTTCAAGGGCCTGCCCAGCCGTATCGGCCACCTGCTTGATATCTCTCTGCGCGATCTCGAATCGGTTCTCTACTTTGAAGCCTATGTCGTGGTCGAACCGGGCGACGCTCCGGTAAAAGAGCGCGAGGTCATCAAGGACGAGGCCAAGTATCGCGAACTCGATCAGCAGTACCGCCCCACCGGCTTCAAGGCCATGATGGGCGCGGAAGCCATCAAGGAACTGCTGAAGCGCGTCGATGTGGAGAATCTCAGCACTGAACTGCGCGAGAAGATGAAGCACGAGACCTCGCTGCAGAAGCGGCTTAAGTACGCCAAGCGCTTAAAGGTGGTCGAGGCGTTCCGCAAGAGCGGCAATAAGCCCCACTGGATGATCCTGGACGTGATCCCGGTCATTCCACCGGAGCTTCGTCCACTCGTTCCCCTGGATGGTGGTCGTTTCGCGACCTCCGATCTGAACGATCTCTATCGCCGCGTCATTAACCGTAATAACCGTTTGAAGAAGCTGATGGATCTGCACGCTCCTGAGGTCATCGTGCGCAACGAAAAGCGCATGTTGCAGGAAGCAGTGGACGCCCTCTTCGACAACGGCCGTCGCGGACGCGTGCTGCGTGGCGCCAACAACCGCCCATTAAAATCGCTGTCCGACACCCTCAAGGGCAAGCAGGGCCGTTTCCGTCAGAACCTGCTCGGCAAGCGCGTTGACTACTCGGGACGTTCGGTCATCGTGGTCGGACCGGAACTCAAGCTGCACCAGTGCGGCTTGCCCAAGAAGATGGCTCTCGAGCTCTTCAAGCCATTCATCTATCACCGCCTTGAGCAAACCGGGCACTGCACGACGATCAAACAAGCCAAGGAGATGGTGGAGCAGCAGGAACCCATCGTTTGGGACATCCTGGAAGAGGTCATTAAGGACCATCCAGTCCTGCTGAATCGAGCCCCAACGCTTCACCGCCTCGGTATTCAGGCCTTCGAGCCGGTACTTGTGGAAGGTAAGGCCATCAAGATTCACCCGCTGGTCTGCACCGCGTTCAACGCCGACTTCGACGGTGACCAGATGGCCGTCCATATCCCGCTTTCGCCGGAGGCCCAGGTCGAAGCTAGCGTTCTGATGTTGTCTTCGCACAATATCTTGTCGCCGGCTTCCGGTCAGCCGATCACCGTACCCACTCAAGACATGGTTCTCGGTATCTACTATCTGACCAAAGGTAAACCGGGTGCGAAGGGCGAGGGCCGTTCGTTTGCCAACATCGAAGAAGTGCTGCTCGCTAAGGAAGCAGGCGAGGTGGAAACGCTTACCCCCATCCGCCTGCGCTACTCGGGAGAATTGATCGACCTGACCGCCGCCTATGACGACCAGGACGTGATGCACACCGATTCGACTAACGTCGATCGCGGTTATATCAATACCACCGTTGGCCGCGCCATCCTTAACGAGCAGTTGCCCAAGGGCATGCCATTCATCAATGGCTTGCTTAAGAAGAAGGGCATCGGCCAACTGGTGAACTACTGCTATCTGCGATTCGGACTTGAGACCACGGTCAAAATGCTCGATCAGATCAAGGAACTCGGCTTCCGCTTCGCAACCCGCGCCGGCCTGTCCATAGGCATTGATGACATGGTCATCCCGGACAACAAGAAGACCCTTGTCCGTGATGCCGAGAAGCAGGTCGTTAACGTCCAGCAGCAATACCTGGACGGCGCCATCACCAACGGCGAGCGGTACAACAAGGTCGTCGAAATCTGGTCGGCCATTACCGAAAAGGTTGCCGACGAGATGTTCGGCGTGCTGCAACAGGAAGATAAGAGCGGCGAGATCAACCCGATTTACGTCATGGCTGACTCCGGCGCTCGCGGATCGAAACAGCAAATCCGTCAGTTGTCCGGAATGCGCGGCTTGATGGCAAAGCCGTCGGGCGAAATCATCGAGACGCCCATCACCGCCAATTTCCGCGAAGGATTGACGGTGTTGGAATACTTCGTCTCGACGCACGGCGCTCGTAAGGGTCTAGCCGACACCGCGCTCAAAACCGCCGACTCCGGCTACCTGACTCGCCGCCTCGTGGACGTGGCACAGGACGTCATTATCAGCGAGTACGACTGCGGAACGGTGGACGGCATCTACGTCGGATCGATCGTAGAGGCCGGCGATATCATCGAGCCTCTCCGCGACCGTATCGTCGGGCGTGTGTCGCTCGAGAAAATCAAGGACTATGAAGGCAACGTGATCGTCGATGTCAACCATGAGATCACCGAAGAGCTGGCTGGAGCGATCCAGGCGGCCGGCATCGAGCGCGTCAAAATTCGCTCAGTGCTGACCTGCGAGTCCAAGCGCGGCGTCTGCGTGATGTGCTACGGCCGCAACCTGGCTTCCGGACGCCTCGTCGAACTCGGCGAAGCAACCGGCGTCATTGCGGCGCAGTCCATCGGCGAACCAGGCACCCAGCTCACGATGCGTACCTTCCACATCGGTGGCACCGCTTCGCGAGTCTCGGAGCAATCGCGTCTCGATGCCAAGAACGCTGGCTCGGTCCGCTTCATCAACTTGCAGACGGTGAAGTCGAAGGCTGGCGATCTGGTCGTCATGAACCGCAACGGCTCCATCGCGATAGTCGATGAAAAAGCCCGTGAACGCGAACGCTACTCGGTCGTGTATGGCGCCAAGGTAAAGGTCAACGACGGTGACGCGGTCGATCTCGGCCAAGTCCTGGTCGAATGGGATCCGTACACCTTCGCGATCCTCACCGAAATCGGTGGAACCGTGCAGTTCAAAGACCTGCAGGAAGGGGTCACGCTGCACGAAGAAGTCGATGAAGTGACTGGCCTGTCGCGTCACGTGGTCGGCGACTCGCCGGATGAAAAGCGCCAGCCGGCAATCGTGGTGAAGGGCACCAAGGGCAGCAAGCGTTACCTGATGCCTTCTCGCGCTCACCTTATGGTCCAGGACGGCGATCAAACCTTCCCGGGCGATGTGCTCGCGAAGATTCCTCGCGAAACCACCAAAACCAAGGACATCACGGGCGGTCTGCCCCGCGTAGTGGAACTGTTTGAGGCTCGCAAGCCGCGCGAAACGGCTGTCATCAGCGAAATCGATGGCGTTGTTAAGTTCGGTGAGGTCTCGAAGGGTCAGCGCAAGATCTACGTCGTAGCCGACAACGGTACGGAGAAGGAATACTCGGTGCCGCGCGGTGTCCACATCAACGTGCAGGAAGGCGAGCGCATCCGTGCTGGCGAACAGCTCATGGATGGTCCGCTGAACCCGCATGACATCTTGGCCGTGCTCGGCGAAAAAGAGCTGCAGGCCTACTTGGTGAACGAAATCCAGGAGGTCTACCGGTTACAGGGTGTCAACATCAGCGACAAGCACATCGAAGTTATCGTTCGCCAGATGATGCGATGGGTGAAAGTCGAGGACGTGGGCGATACCCAGTTCCTCCTTGAACAGCAGGTGGATAAGTTCCGCTTCCGTGAGGAAAACGAGCGGGTTATCGCACAGGGGGGAAAGCCGGCTACCGGACGCCCCTTATTGCTCGGTATCACCAAAGCATCCCTGTCGACCGAATCCTTCATCTCAGCGGCGTCATTCCAGGAGACCACGCGTGTGCTCACCGAAGCCTCCATCCAGGGAGCTGTCGATCACTTGCGCGGCCTGAAGGAGAACGTCATCGTCGGTCGCCTCATCCCGGCTGGAACCGGTATGGAGTACTACCGGAACGTGCGCCTCTCCCCAGAGATGGAAGAGGCTGCGGCCAAGGTCCAGGAAGAGGTATCTCAGGCATACGAGGAAGCCGAACGCGCGCTGGAACTCATGCGCCGTGAGGGTGAGACTGAGGAACTGACCGCTGAGTAAAACTGAACCCGAGCCGGGGGCGAGTGATCTCGCCCCCGTTTTCTTATTCCCTATGCACGCGAACCCTGAGTACTTGTCTAATCGAGTACCCCGCCTCGGCAGTTCGCAGTTGCAGATGCCGTCGTCCCGCCCTACCCTTAGTCATCTGATGCTGCGTTTTTTTCAGCTGCTTCGGTTGGCCATTTGGCGGGCATTCCAACATGACGCCTTTGCCGTCGCAAAGGCCGCCGCTTATTCCGCTATTTTGACGTTCTTCCCCGCACTGCTCGTGCTGGGCTCGATATTAGCCACATCGCAGAAATTCAACGCTTACCTGCGCGAAATCTCCTATGCGCTGGGCCGCATTATTCCTGCCGGAAGCGCCACTGCCATTGCTTATCTCCACGGCACTACCTACCGCTCTGTCGGTACGTTGTTCATGACTTCCCTGCTTACGCTTTGGACTGCATCCGGCGTCATGATCTCCTGGATGGAGGGCTTCCGGAACGCCTATCAGTTGCCAAAAACCTGGGGCCTGATCAAAGAGCGAATGATAGCTTTTTCACTGGTCATTCTCGCCGGGATTCCCATGACCTTTGCGACCGTTCTGGTCGCGTTTGGCAGCCGAATCGAGACCCGCATTCTCTTCTACATCGGTCACGAGTTCGGCTTCATGGTTCTACTGATGTGGATGACCATTCGCTGGATAATCGCGACTCTTACCAGTATTGCCGTAATCGCGCTGATTTATCACAACGCGGTACCGCGCACACAGCCTTGGCACAGCGTCTTGCCTGGTGCGACTCTTGCCACTGGTATGTGGTTCGGAGCCACCATGCTTTTCGGGTGGTACCTGAACCGGTATGCCGACTACAGCGTCATCTATGGCTCTCTAGGCGTAGGTATCGCCCTGCTGGTCTGGATGTACATGATCTCCCTCGTTATCCTGGTAGGCGCTGAATTCAATGCTATGTTGTTCCCGCGCGCCATGCTGGGCAAGGAACTGGGAAACAAACAGATGCCGAAGATCGCCGCGGGATAGAATGCTGCAGCAAACCTCGTTGTCCTTATCCTGAGCACAGCAATGAATCGTGCCATGGCGGCGTTCCCGCCGCGCGATTTCCTGGAGGTGAGTTGAAGGAAGGCAAAATCGATTTAGTCAGTGACGGACTCTCGCCGGAAGAAGCGTCCATCACGATTGATTTGGCGCTCGAACCGGGAGCTTTGGCCAGCATCCGCCGTGCCAAGATCATTTGCACGATTGGTCCCGCCTCCAACTCCGAACCAACTATGCGCGATCTTCTGCGCCTGGGGATGGATGTTGCCCGCCTGAATTTCTCGCACGGAACCCACGAAGAACACGCACGTAATATCGACCGCCTGCGCCGCGCTGCCCAGAAGGAAGGTCGCCATCTCTGTATCTTGCAAGACCTCCAAGGTCCGAAGATTCGTACGGGACGCCTCAAGAACCATGTGCCGGTAACACTCGCACAGGGCGCGCACATCGTAATTACCCCGCGGGACGTTCCAGGCACCGAGAAACTGATTTCAACCACCTTTCAGACCCTCGCCGCCGAGGTTTCTCCAGGGTCTCGCATTCTTCTTTCAGACGGATTGATCGAACTTAGCGTCATTGCCATTCGCGGTGATGATGTCGAATGCGAGGTCGCGAATGGCGGAACGCTTGCCGAGCATCAGGGCATAAATCTCCCGGGAGCAGCCCTCAGCGTTCCCTCCATGACCGACAAGGATCGTGCCGATCTCGAGTTCGGACTCAAGCACGGCGTCGATCTCGTCGCGCTTTCGTTCGTCCGTTCGGCCGCCGACGTCGTCGCCGTCAAAGATATGATCCGTCAGCACCGGAGCGACGTCCTCGTTACCGCCAAGCTGGAAAAGCCTCAAGCTGTCGATGCCTTGGAAGAAATCCTCGAAGCCACCGACAGCGTCATGGTGGCCCGTGGTGATCTCGGTGTCGAGCTGCCTCCAGAACGTGTTCCTGTGATTCAAAAGCACGTCATCCGGAAATGCTCGGAGTGGCGAAAACCAGTCATCACAGCCACTCAGATGCTCGAGTCGATGATCGAAAACCCGCGGCCTACGCGCGCTGAGGCCAGCGACGTCGCTAATGCCATCTTCGACGGAACCGATGCTGTCATGCTATCCGCCGAGACCGCCAGCGGCCGGTATCCCCGGGAAGCTGTCGCCATCATGAGCCGCATCGTGATCGAAGCTGAGCGCAGCATGCGGGAGGATGAACCCCCGCCGCGGCGTCGGCGTAACAGTCATCGTCTCTCCGTCGCCGAAACCATTTGCGAGTCGATTGCCCATGCCGCCAATGACCTCGATATGGGCGCTATCGCTGTTTTCACCGAGAGTGGTAATACCGCCCGGCTGATCTCGAAGTATCGTCCCAAAGCACAGATCTTCGCCTTCAGCCACATGCCTCAGGTCTGTAATCGCATGAATCTGTTGTGGGGTGTACAGCCCGTACTGCATGATCCCGCCCGCTCGGCCGAACACATGGTTGATATGGCCGAAGCGGAATTGCTAAAAGCCGGGAAAATACGTCCGGCAGAAATTATGGGAGTCGTCGCTGGTACGCGCCTTGCTTCCGGATCGACCAACTTCATGCGGTTGCACACTGTCCGCGCGCCGGAGCCTGGCCATCGCCCGCGGAAGTCCGGCAAGCGAGCGTAGGCTTAGGAGAGAGATGACACAGGAAATCTTATCCATTGCCGTCTTTGAGCCTTATCCCGGCGAAGAAGAAGCGTGTCTCGCTACTCTTCGCGAGTTGATCGGCATTCTGGCCGCGAAAAACTTCAGCCGCGACCTCGTCTATCGGGATCGAGCTAAACCTAATTGCTATGTTCTGATCCGTCACTGGGCATCCGATGCGGCCCGACGAGAGGCTCAGGAGGACCCTGCCGCCCAGAAATGTTGGGCGCGCCTCGCACATCAGATGACGATCCTGAAGGTCTACGAATCCTTGGATGAGATCAAGCTGTAGCACCGCGCCCGGGCCGGTGGCGTGTTGGCTTGCTTCGAACTCTTCACTGACGAAGGTATCGCCGCCGATTTATCACTCGTGAACTGCTTGGAGCTATCCTTCTAGCATGATGACTGTCGACCAGTTCGTTTCCACGACTCAGGATCCTCCGGTCCGCGGATTTCTACACCGGCCCAACTCTCCCGTGCAGGTCGGATTGGTGCTGACCCACGGCGCCGGTGGAAACTGCAATTCACCGATGCTGATCGCACTATCGGAGGCTTTCGCCGATTCTGGAATCACCGTGCTCCGCTGCAATCTGCCTTTTCGCCAAGCGCGCTCATTCGGCTCTCCCCGTCCCGGAGAAGCCGCAAAAGACCGTCAGGGACTCGCCAACGCAGCTGCGGAAATGAGGAAAGTCGGTGCCAAAAGAGTTCTGCTGGGCGGCCAATCTTATGGCGGACGCCAGGCGAGCATGTTGGTTGCTGAGACCAAGAATTTGGTTGATGGTCTTCTGCTCCTCTCCTATCCGCTTCATCCACCGGGTAGAGCACAGCAACAACGCACGGAACACTTTCCTAAAGTGCTTGTTCCAACACTCTTCGTCCACGGCTGCAACGACCCGTTCGCCTCAGACGACGAGATCGAAATCGCTTTGCCTCTCATCTCGGCCAAAACATGCATAATCCACGCCAAAGGAGTAGGTCACGACCTTGGTTTTTCAGGTAAGAAAAGGAACAAAGAATTGCTCCCCCAAATTGTTGAGGAGCTCAAGGCATTGTTATTGGGGACTGACGAGCAACACTGAGGCCGGTAGTGCCTAATTCACCCACTTGCCATTTCCACCCTTCTTGTCGTCAGGGGGGATGTAGTTCCCGAACTCATCGAAGCGGCCCGGATTCTCACCGTGCTCGCGCATGTAGACTTCGAATTTCCGTGCGGCACGCCGCCGCTTTGAACGATAGTACTCGTTGCGCATGTTGTAGTACTTCTCTGATGCCGCATACACCAGGCCGCGTCGCGGCAGAAACTTAATGTAGAGAAAGCCGAACAGCAGCCCACCCAAGTGAGCGAAATTTGCCACTCCACTCGGCCCGGGCTGAAATGTGGCAATTACGACCAGGAAAATCATGATGGCGACCATGTATTTCGCCTTCATCATGAATGGAAGAGGAAACATAAATACTTCCTGATCACCAAACAGCATGCCGAAAGCGATTAGAACCCCGTAGATACCGCCAGAAGCTCCAATAGTCGGAGTGGTTGGCGCGACACCGGGAAGCGGCGAATATGCCACTGCGATAGTCGTCAGCCCAGCACCGATGACACAAAACAAATAGAACTCCAGGAACTTCTTAGGGCCCCACTCCTGCTCAATCTGCGCACCAAACATCCAGAGCATCAGCATGTTCAACAACACGTGCCACACGCCACCATGAAGCAGCGAATAAGTCACGAGTTGCCAGATAAACCCATGCAGTGCGAGTTGCGGAATCAAAGATCCGTAGTAAATGACATAAGGAGTGAGAGGCTTGGCGAGAACTCCGATCACCACTTGCGCAAAATAGATTACAACGCAGGCAATGATGATCCGTTTCACCCAATGGGTGAAGGGTGGGAAGCTCAGTGAAAGAGTGCGTCCGCGCATTGATGTTGGCTCAGCACCAGGCAACATTACGAGCGCCGAGCCTGGAACCAACTTAAGATGTTATCAGGATCGTTGAGTTACCGCTCGGGTTGCGGAACTACCGGCAGACTCGCGTGTCCGTGTTCGTCTACGGAACGCACCGCGAAAATCACAGTGTCCTTGGAGATCTTCAGTGTAGCCCGATCAACGTTGCCAACCCGCTCGACATGGTCCCATTCTGGGCTCGTCGTCGCGCGCCACAAAACTTCAAACCCCGCAACACCGGCTACCTGCGAAGCGTCCCAGGTGATCGTCGAATCGTTTTCCAGGTTCTTGGTAAGCAGCTTTACATTCGCAGGGGGCGAGGGCGCGGCCGCGAGCGACGCCAACGTTGCCGCATTCAGCCGTGTGACGCGTGCTATGTAATCAAAATCCACGAACTTCGCCAAGTCGCCGTATTCGATGCCGTTCTCGGTTCTTACATTTTGATGTTGCCGGGTAAAGTTCTCGCGGAATTCCGTGAACCGCACCGCGGCGAATCCTTGCTGGTTAAAAGAATAGTGATCGCCGCCCCGTAAGTAGCGGTCCAGGCGGAACACCAGCATTGGTTTAATCCCGGCTTCGTAGGT
>JBPYEW010000167.1:0-35852 GCA_051984555.1 Terriglobales bacterium
CCCATGATCGCCGCCAATGGCATGCCATGCACGTTCCCGCTAGGAGAAGAATCCGGTGTGTTGATGTCGCTGTGAGCATCAATCCAAAGCAGGCCGATCTTCTGGCCCTGCTTGCGGTAGAACTCAGCGACGCCCGCTACTGTTCCGGCAGCCACCGAGTGATCGCCTCCCAGAACCATGGGGACCTTACCTGATTCCAGAGTTTTCAACACCAGTTCAGCATTCTTCGTGCATGTGGCCGTAATCTCTTTGAGGTATTTGGCGTTTGGATCGCCCGCTTTCTTCTGCTCGGGCATGGCTACGGCAACATTTCCGCCATCCTCTACGATGTGCCCGATTTCTTCGAGGCGCGCCTCCAGGCCGGCAACACGGACAGCAGATGGCCCCATATCTACGCCGCGGCGCGATTGCCCGAGGTCGAGGGGCACGCCAATAACGCGAATCTTGCGATGAATGATGTTGCTCACGGGAAGTGGTGTAGTGGTCGTCATCATATGCTTGCTGGGTAAGCGAAGATTTCACGGCCGAGCTGCTACGGGTACAAGCGGTACAACATCCTGGGGAACGGGATGGTCTCGCGTACGTGCTCTAGGCCGCAAATCCAAGCGACGGCGCGTTCAATGCCCATACCGAAGCCGCCATGGGGCACACTGCCGTACTTACGCAAGTCTAGATACCATTTGAACGCAGACTCCGGAAGGTTATGTTCACGAATGCGTTTCACGAGCAACTCGTAAGAGGCCATACGTTGGGAGCCACCGATGATCTCCCCGTATCCCTCCGGAGCCAGCACGTCGACACACAGCGCCAGCTCCGGGCGGTCCGGATCCGGTTCCATGTAGAACGCCTTCACAGTGGCTGGATACCGATGCACCATGACAGGTTTGTCGAATTGCGAGGAGAGATAGGTCTCGTCTGGAGACCCGAGATCGCCACCCCACTCGAATTTGCTTTCTAGCGCACCCTTGGCATGTGCCTCGTTCAGCATCTGCACGGCTTCGTCATAGGTGATGCGGGGGAAGGGTGCAGATACGTTCTCGAGCTTTGCGATATCGCGGCCGATGGTTTGGAGATCTGTTCGGCGTCGCTCGAGACAACGCTTCACCAGATGAGAAATGAGGCCTTCGGCCAGTTCCATGATGTCGTCGAGCGTCGCATAGGCGACTTCCGGTTCGACCATCCAGAACTCGGTAAGGTGACGGCGTGTCTTCGATTTCTCCGCACGGAATGTGGGCCCGAAAGAATAAACCTTTCCGAGCGCCATGGCTGTGGCTTCGATGTAGAGCTGTCCGGACTGCGTCAGAAACGCCTGCTCATCGAAATAGTCGACAGGGAATAGGGTCGTCGTGCCCTCGCACGCCGCTGGCGTGAGTATGGGAGGATCGGTGAGGGTAAACCCTCGTTCGTCGAAGAATTCACGAGCGGCGCGTATGATCTCGGCGCGCACTCGAAGAATGGCAGCCTGGCGCGCGCTACGGATCCAAAGATGGCGGTGCTCCATCAGGAAATCTACGCCATGTTCCTTGGGAGTGATCGGATAAGGATCGGATTCGGCGACTTTTTGAAGAACTTGGATGTTGCTGACATCAAGTTCATAACCACCGGGAGCGCGCTGATCCGCGCGAACCTTTCCCTCGACGATAACGCTGGATTCCTGCGTCAGGCTTTTGATCGCGTCGAAGACCTCAGGAGAAACAACCTTTTTCACAACAACGCCCTGCATCAGTCCCGAGCCATCACGAAAGATGGGGAAGAGGAGTTTTCCACTCTCACGAAGGTTGTATAGCCAGCCCCGAATGGCTACGGTTTGGCCCTCATGTTTACCGGCTTCAGCAATGGTGGTAACCGGGGCTTGGGTTGCCGTGGATGATTCCATATTCGGTGTAGCTCTCAATCTAAGCGGTTCGTACTATGTCGATTATTACAACCTATTTACTTTCCAGTTTGTCATACGTCTGCCGCATGGCTTCGACGGGATTTACCTTTTCGTCGGCTTCAATCTCGAGCAGTAACGGCGGAGTCCGAGGAGCGGAACGCAGCATCTGGACGGTTTGTGCCCAGTCGACATTGCCCTTGCCGGGCCACAGGTGCGAGTCCTTGTCCTTGTTGTTGTCGTGGACATGGGTAGACAGGATGTGCTCCTTCAGAATTTCAAAGGCTTCTGCAATATTGCTCATCATGTGGGCGTGGCCGACGTCGAAGCAAACACCGACATCGTCAAAGTGAGTTACCTGGATGAACTCAACCAGTTTTTCAGGCACAGCGATTTCATTGGGAATGTTTTCCAAGAGAATTCGAACACCAAGCGGTTTCGCGAATGCCCTGAGGTGTTCGACCGAAGTCATGGCAGCTTCAAATTTCTGGTCACTGAAGCTTTCGTTACCGACCCCCAAGTGCAGAACCATAAACCGAAATGGAATTTGCTCAGCGATTTCGAGCGCGCGCTTGACTTCGTCCATGGCTTCGATACGAGTAGCACGGTCAGTGGACGCGACGTTCACCGGAGCGGCCCCCGTTCTTCCCCATTCATAATCAGCAAACATTGGGGCGTGTACGGAGTGAAGCGGCACACCACTGGTGCGAAACCAGTCGGCGATCTCTCGCACGTGCTGCTTACGGTTGGCATAATCGAGATGCTGGCGCGCGGCGAAGATTTCAATTGCCTGGGCGCCGCCCCGGACTAAGCCATCGAGCAAGCCGGGATGCAGCCGCTCCTTTACGTAAAGGTAGGTTGACATCGCTTTCAGCATCTTGATCTATGGTCCTCAAAATCCTACTGCTTTTCCGTTGTTGCGACCGTCGCTCGCTCCGAGACGCTCGCCCGTTCTAGGATCAATGGCGATGCACTCGCCGTCGCCCCAATAGTGTCGCACTTTTATCTTATGGCCTTTAGCCTCGAGCAGGTGAAGGGTATCTGGGGAGATGCGATCTTCAAGAAGAATTTCGTCCGGCAACCATTGATGATGAAAGCGAGGAGCGTTCACGGCTGCCTGGATGTCGAGTCCGAAATCGACAACTCCCATGAGGGCGTTAGCCACGGTTGTAATGATGGTCGGTCCACCGGGTGAGCCGAGCACCAGGAACAGTTTGCCATTGTTGAGCACGATCGTAGGCGTCATCGCCGATAGGGGGCGCTTACCTGGGCCAATAGCATTTGCGGGTCCCTGAACCAGACCATAGAGGTTCGGTACGCCAGGTTTAGACGAGAAATCGTCCATCTCGTCATTGAGAAGAAACCCATCTACAGACACGCGGGAGCCGAAGCTGTCATTCAAGGTAGTCGTAACCGCCACCGCGTTTCCCTCAGGATCGACAACTGAGTAATGGGTCGTGTTTTCTGGTTCGGGCCCAACCGATGGGTGCGGGTGAACTGCGGCATAACGCTCTAGTTCGTTGAATATCACTGGTCTTTTCAGATCTTTGCTGACACTGGCGTGCTCGGGATCGATCGATTCGCGCCATGCGCTGCCATATTTTTTGTCGATCAACTGAGCTACAGGGATATTGGAGAAATCGGGATCACCCAGAAATTCGGCGCGATCATAGAACGCTCGCCGAAATGCTTCGGCGGTGAGATGAATAGCTTCTGCCGACCGATTTCCAGCCTTGGCGAGGTTATAGCCCTCCAGGATATTCAGGATTTCAAGCAAGGCCACCCCGCCTGACGAAGGAGGGGGAGCACTGATAATGTCAAACTGGCCGCGGTAGGTTCCGCGAATAGCAGCTCGCTCTTTCACCTCATACTGTGCGAGGTCTTCAGCAGTAATGAGGCCTCCTCCTTGTTGGACCGCCTCAGCGATTTCCCGAGCCAATTCGCCATGGTAGAAATCGTCCGGCTTCGCAAGGATCCTCTCGAGCGTATGGGCGAGTTCCGGCTGTTTGAAAATCTCGCCAGAGCGATAGTAGTTCCCGTCTCGCTGGAATATGCGGCGCGATTCGGCAAATTTCGAAAGATCTTCATCACGTAGATCTTCTGCATCCTCGTAGGCGAGGGCGAAGCCATCGCGCGCAAGCCGTAAAGCGGGGGCCAGAACCTTCGCCAATTTCAGTTTTCCGTATTTCTGCTCGGCGTAAATCATCCCTGCTACGGAGCCGGGTACGCCGATGGCTTTGTATCCGACGAGGCTGGCATTCGGGACGATGTTGCCTTGGGCATCTAGATACATGTCGGCAGTTGCCCTGGAAGGAGCTTTTTCCCGGTAGTCGATGAAGTGGGTGGCACCATCGGCAGTCCGAATCAACATGAATCCGCCCCCACCCAGATTACCGGCCTGAGGATGCACGACGGCCAGGGCGAAGCCGGTAGCGACCGCTGCATCGACAGCATTGCCGCCTGCTTGCATCATCTCGACACCAGCGCGTGAGGCCAGCTCATGCACGCTGGCAACCATGGCATGTGGTGCATGCACAGGCCGCATGGACGCAGCATCAGCAGATAGCGCCCAAAGCAGAATGAGGGGGAGCGGCGTCAGCAGCTTGGAGCGAAATCGCATGGTTCAGGGCTTCCGCCGAAGGCAGCGGGTATGGTTGGCTCGCCAATGCACAGCGAGACTCTTGAGGCTAGCCCACCCGGCAAGCCACAGTCAAATATAGGCATTCTCAATGACCGATTCGAGCACATCCCGGAAGAGGAAGCCTGCTACTCGCGGTAACTAACGAACTGGCTCAAACCCGACTCGGCGAATTAGCATCTGTAAAGCGACAAAACAATCGAGGAGACTTATGCGTTCAGGCAGTTACGAATCTTCAGACAAAAGCTCGGCAAGCATCGCAGTAACCTTTCTGCTAATCGGCCTTGGCGCTGGAGCTTTGGCGGCGCTGTTGCTTGCTCCATCTACCGGAAAGCAGTTTCGCAAGGATCTCCGTCGTCGCTTTGACGACGCGAAAGATGCTATGGAGGACTTCGCAGACGAAGCAAAAGAACGAATCAATGACGCAGTGGAACGTGGGTCTGATTGGGTCGATGTAGCGCGGGAACGGATGGAGCCGCTGCGGCAGGCTGCTCGAAAACGCTAGTACAGGCGAAAGCTGACCTCGACGTTAATTTGAACCGCCACAGGTTGGCCATCTTTATGGGCCGGCTCGAATTTCCAGGTCTTGACGGCCTCGATAGCTTTTTCGTCGAGGCCCAAACCTACGGAGCGGGTTACACGAATATCGCGGGCGCGGCCATCCGGGCCGACGATCATCCAGAGTACAACAGTGCCTTGGTATTTAGCCTTTCTCGCCTCTTCTGAGTACTCGGGGTCGGGCGCAAAGATTGCCCGTGGAGCGCTCACTCCGCCGCCTACCCGGTAGATGCCTCCACCGATTCCGCCGCCGTACCCTGGACCAACGCCGGGGCCGCGGCCGGAACCAACACCCCCTCCACTGCCGGTACCAATCCCACCGCCGAATCCCGTGCCATTGGAGGCGGGGCCCACAACTTTCGACAGCGGATCGCCGATCGGCCCCATTTGGGTGACTTGAATCGGCGGAGCAACTACGCTCGGATCAACTGCAAGCTTCGGGGCTTCGTTGCGAACCACCACCGTTGGGGGCGTGATCTGTTCACGTAGTTGTTTGGGGAGAGAGCCCTTAGATGCTGCCAGTTTATCGCGATCCCCACCGCCCCCTCCGCCGCCAGACTGCTTGGCGGATGTGGGCAAAATGTATGGGCTGACATCGGTAACGACACCCATTACCTGCTGGCGTATCTGTTCCCGATGCTGAACGACCCAGTGTCCTGACCAGACGACCAGGCTAGTCACCAAAATGTTCAGCGCAAAAGACGCAATAAATGCTGAGGGGCGCGCACGATAATTCCCATAGCCCTCGCCCACAAGAGTCGGCAATGGGCTGGGCGACACCGTAGATGGCGGCAATTGGGCCGTCGATGTCCCTTGGGCAACTGACATCGCGAGTACCTGCCTACAGGAAGTATATTCCTTCGGAGAGGTCCTAAAGCAGGCAATTTTGCCCGAAGGTCACCGGTTCTGTCCAAGTTTCAATTGGAAATTTGAGGCGTGGCGCGGAAAGCGTGATCGGCACTATCCAAAGATCTTGGAGAAGAGGTGCCGGATGTTGCTAAAAAAGCCCTTAACTTCTTTCTCTTGACGAGCGGGCTGAGAGGGGCGAGCCGGGGTGGGCGACTTTTCAGGGGCTACGACGGAAAGGGCCATTGTTTCCGGTGTGGAACGTCGCGAAACAGAGGGCAATTGGCGTGTGTCCCTGACGGGTGCTGGTGGCGGATCGCTGGCTCGGAACACCAACGGTGCTTGAATAAAGATGTGAGGTTGAGCTGCTTTTGCCGTGGTTGGAGGCGGTCCTTGGGTCTGCGATGTTGCACTTTCTTCCCGAGGTATCAGCTCGTTCAGCCCTGCAGGTTCGGTGTGATCGAAGGATCTTTGGTTCCGTACTTGATTTGTGGGAGTGTCAGGGGGAACCGAGTCCCCCGGCAAAGCAGGCGGCACGTCTGCTTCGGCGCGCAGTATCGGTTCGCGCTGCGTGGGACAGCCGCAATCGGCGGGCACATCCGAATCGGCCTTTCCCAATTGGCCGGCTCGAAAAACCACTTGTTCGCCCGGCTTGACCTGATAGCTGCCATTACCCAGTAATTCCGAAACTATTGCTGACGAGGCATTCCCAGGCAGCGCCCGAACGCAGGTGTTGCCCTTTGCATCGGCACTGAAGGCGTAGTGGAATTCTCCCGGTCCGGAAAGCAGGATCCGGAAGTCGGGTGTGAGGATCGAGTCAGCGGCATCATCGATTTGGTAATGCGCTTCGATCGAACCAGTACTCATGCCGAGCATAAGTTCGCGCCCGTTTTGGGAAGTTGTCACAGAGATAGTTGTTCCGGAGCAGACACGAACTTGTCCCCCGCGCGTCAGGTGCAGAATGGCAGTGTCTTCCCCTGCAGTAATTGAAGAGCCAGGTGCTATTCGATCGCCGGCCAAAATGAGAGCAACTTCTCCCGCGACATTGGAAGTTGATCCCGCCGCTTCCAACGCCTGCGTGAATGCCGGATCGGGAGGTGGCTGATCTTCTCGCTTTTGCGTGTTTTCGGTTAACGGATGCAGGTGGACGACCAGTTTGTTCTGCACCATTTCCCACGCATAGCTTCGCGGCTCGGCCAAATCCAGAACGATTCGTGTTACCGGGGGTACCTGCTGGAACTGGTTGATGCGTACACGCCGGATGTCGGAGGCCTGCGATCCAACTGGTGTCCGAACCTTGTTGACCGTGTCCGGCAGATCAATTACCAACCGAGGCGGCCCGTCCAGCCGAGTGACAGTCGGCACAAGTGGTCCGGTGGAGGTGATCGTTATGCCGGTTCCTTCCGAGTCTTGTAAAACAGACAGGCCGCGAACTTGAACAAACGGGGACTGAGGTGTCTTGGACGATCTCGGTACTGATTGCGCGTAAACCAGGCATGCGCAAAGTACCAGTCCAAACGTTACCGAAAGTGCGCGAAACGGAGGAGGTCCAGGCAAACTTCACCCACGTTCAAGGGATAGGCCAACAATACCACTATCGGAAGGGGCGAAGAAGTACCGGTAGTACTATCCTTCGGAATGAGACTCCGAGAGGAACTCGTATTCGTCGATGACTGCGGCCACAGCCATTTTGCTGTTCGTTTGCATGCCATCAACCCGCACGACGCGGCCTTTGCAGCGAACGCGGATGGCCTCGGTCAAGGTTATCTCTGGTGGCAAGGTGAGGGTGAATTCGATAGCCGAACCTGTGGCGATGGAATTGTCTACATAGAAGCAGATACCACGTGCACTCACGTCCCGGGTTTGTGCCGACTTCTCCTGCACGCCCTCATCGCTATAAGTCACAGCCACCGGCAGACGCAGCGCGAAACGCCGCGTGGCGCGCTTCTCGGGGTACGGTTCGGCCATCAACGTCCTCCCAGGCTGCCTAAGCATCGCTTTCAGGGCAGGTAAGTGTCAAGAGTCGACTGGATGCCCGAGATGAGTACCTTATCACTGAAGATTGCCAATAGCCACGAAGTACGGGCTAGAGAGCAACGAATGATTGAGCGTGACGATCGAGTCCACAGCGAGTTAGAGAGCGAGGAAGTTTTCGATCAGGAGTTTGCCTTGGTCGGTTAGAACGCTCTCTGGATGGAACTGCACGCCTTCCACTGGGAATCGCCGATGTCGTAGACCCATGATTACTCTCGAGCCATCGGCTTCGGTGGTTTGGGCGCTGATCTCAAGTTCTTTGGGGAGACCCTGCTCTTGAACAACTAGTGAGTGATACCGGGTGGCGGTCATCGGCGAAGGCAGACCCCGAAAGATTGTTTTTGCGTCGTGCTCAACCCGGCTAGTTTTGCCATGCATCAGGTGATTGGCGCGAATCACCTTTCCGCCGAATGCGGCTCCGATTGCCTGGTGCCCAAGGCACACACCGAGAACGGGGAGTTTGCCGGCAAAATGACGAATCAGGTCAATGCTTATTCCCGCATCTTGAGGTGTACATGGTCCAGGCGAAATGACAATGCGCTCGGGGTGCATCTCCTCGATACTAGATATGGATACTTGGTCGTTGCGACGTACTTCGACCTTCGCTCCGAGTTCTCCAAGGTACTGAACGAGGTTGAAGGTAAACGAATCGTAGTTGTCGAGAACGAAGACCATACGCTCACGAACTTCCGCGGGCCAGCTCGACTGCTCTGAGTACGGCCTGCGCTTTGTTCATCGTTTCCTGGAATTCCTTGTGAGGATCAGAGTCAGCCACAATGCCAGCCCCCGCCTGCAAGTGACCCTTCTTACCTTTCACCAACATGGTGCGAATGGCGATGCACGAATCGAGGTTGCCAGCATAATCGGCATAGAACACTGAGCCGCCGTACACGCCACGTCGCGTCGGTTCCAGTTCTTCAATGATCTGCATAGCCCTGACCTTTGGAGCTCCGGACAGTGTTCCCGCCGGGAAGCATGCCGCGAAAGCATCGAGCGCGTCCATTTCAGGGCGGAGCTTGCCCTCCAAAGCGGAGACCAGGTGCATGACGTGGGAATAGCGCTCGACGTACATCAAATCTCGGACTCGTACCGACCCGTATTCACTCACTCGTCCCAAATCGTTACGGCCAAGATCGACCAGCATCACGTGCTCGGCGCGTTCTTTTTCGTCTTCCCGCATGCGTCGCTCAAGCTCCTGGTCTTCAACCTCCGACGCGCCTCGCGGATGCGTGCCAGCAATCGGACGATATTCCAGGCGTCGGCCGCTTACGCGAACCAGCATTTCCGGGGAGGATCCAAGAACGTGGGTGTCTCCAAATCGAAGGAAGTACATGTAGGGCGAGGGATTCACGGTGCGGAGAGCGCGGTACAGGTTGAACGGTTCCACCCCGGCCGCGAAATCGAGTCTTTGAGAGAGTACGACCTGGAAAATGTCACCGGCGGCGATGTACTCCTTGGCGTCGTTCACGCTTTGAACAAATTGTTCTCGGCTGGTGCACGCATGCACTTTGAGCTTGCCCGCCTTTCCGTTCGCAGTCATCTGCCAAAGCTTCGGCTTGAACCCTGAGGCAAGTTTCTTCTCAATGGCAGAGATATCGTCGGATGCCCGCTGATAAGCGCGTTTAGGATTGTCGGCTGAGATGTCGGCGGTTGCAATAATGTGGATTTGATGACGCAGGTGATCGAAAGCTAACAACCGATCGAAGAACATCAGTTGACAATCTGGAACGTCCAGGTCGTCTCGGGTATGCTGGCCGATATTCTCGAGTTGGCGGACGACATCGTAGGAGAAATAGCCGACTGCCCCAGCGGTGAACGGAGGCAACCCGGGGACGCTCGCAGGTCGATGCGCGCGCAATAACTCTTTTACGACCTGAAATATGTTCCCCCTGCGACGTTCTTTTCGGGTGCGCCGCGTTATCGTGATCTCGGATCCTCGAGCTTCGATCTGCATGTGTGGCCGGGCGCCGAGAAACGTATATCGACCAATCTGCTCGCCGCGCTCCACTGACTCCAGGAGAAACGCATTTGGTTCCCTTGCGGCCACGGCAAGAAACGCCGAGACAGGAGTGAGCAGGTCCGCGCTGACCGACTTGACCAGAGGCACGAGAGTCGCATCAGGGGTAAGGCGGGAGAATTCCTTATAGTCGGGCCGCAGCATGGGGATGGGTCATTATAGGACGAGTTGATCGGGGCTGGTGCGAACCACGACTGGAATTGACGAACCAAGTCGCACATCAGAAGATAAGTGAAACGTCGTTCCGGGTCTAACATCATGCTGGTGAAATTCTGGGGCGTACGTGGTTCTACCCCTACTCCCCAACCTGAAAACCTGCGTTACGGGGGAAACACTTCGTGTGTCGAGGTGCGCGTTAAGGATCGTTCTTATGTATTCGATTGCGGCACTGGGTTTCGGGTGCTCGGCAATCATTGGGCAAAGCAGGACGATGCCGGACCGACACATATCTTCGTCTCACATTTCCATTGGGACCATATCCAAGGCCTCCCATTTTTCCGGCCGCTCTATGACAATCCTGAGTCGCACTTCATCTTTCACTCATCCAGCCGCACACGAAGTTTGCAACGGGTCTTCGACGAGCAAATGTCGGCTCCCTATTTCCCGGTGAACATGAAAGAAATGAAAGCTAAGATCGATTTCTACGATATTGAGGAAGGTCGCGTGCCGATGGAGGATGTCAGCATCCAAACTGCATGGCTGAATCATCCCCAAGGCTGCATGGGATTTCGAATCGAGAGTGACGGGTACGTAGTTGTTTACGCCACCGATAATGAACCGGGGAATGAAAGCTTCGACAAGAAAGTGCGTAAGTTGGCGGAGGGAGCTCATCTTCTCATTTACGACGCTCAATACTTACCGGACGAATACGAGGCGCGTAAGCGGGGGTGGGGGCATAGTCACTGGCGGGAAGCCGTAAACGTGGTAATGGAAAGTGGCGCGAAGGAACTGGTGCTTTTCCACCATGATCCGGATCACAACGACGTCTGTATAGATTCGATTGTTACAGAGGCGCGGAACCATTATCCGCGTGTGCGCGCAGCGTCCGAGGGAATGGACATCAGGGTAGGGTAGGGTTCTTGGTCCTCGGTGCCAATGCGGCGCGTTTTGTCGAGATTGCATTCTGCATCAGTAGACCAAGCCTATCGAAGGAGCTAAAAATCGATTACAAATTCCGGCGCATTCAAGTCCCCCAAGGAACGCGAATCCCAGTCTTGGCGGGAGATAGGTAGCGGCGAACTGCGTCGCCATCCAATTCTGTTGCGCATGCATTCCTTTCACGAAACGAAGTTGGTGCTTGATGCTCGTGCAAGTAAAGGACTTTACGTCCGCAGTAGACCAGTTGTGTCTTTGTAGGGTTGGCTTGCTTCGTTTCTGCTGGCCCTCGTATACTTACGAGTTTGCCCGCCAAAAAGGGGACGTAGCGCCGGTATCTGAGCGCAATCATCGGAGAACATCATGAAGACCGTTGCCATGGAGCAGGAAACTAACCCGTGGGAGTCACAAGCTGCGCGTTTTGATCTTGCTGCTCAGAAACTCAACCTCGATGAAGGACTCTGGAAAGTTCTCCGCTACCCAACCCGTGAAATCATCCTTCACATACCGGTGGCCATGGATGACGGCCGTCTCGAAGTCTACACCGGATTCCGGGTTCAACATTCAATCGCGAGGGGTCCCGCCAAAGGCGGCATCCGGTACGCTCCGGACGTCACACTCGATGAGGTACGCGCACTGGCGAGTTGGATGACATGGAAATGTGCGGTCGTCAATATTCCTTTCGGCGGCGCCAAGGGCGGCATTATCTGTGATCCGCACAAGATGTCGATGGGTGAACTGGAGCGCATGACGCGGCGCTACACCGCAGAACTAGTCGAATTCATCGGGCCAGAAAAAGACGTGCCTGCTCCCGACGTCAACACCAACGAACAGATAATGGCGTGGATGATGGACACGTATTCCATGCATATGCGCCAGACGGTGACGGCAGTGGTGACCGGGAAGCCCATCAATATCGGGGGATCTCGCGGACGGCGCGAAGCAACCGGCCGAGGTGTGCTGATCGTATGCGACGAGGCCATCCGGAAGCTGGGCTTGAATCGAGACAGTTCGCGAGTGATCGTGCAGGGTTTCGGAAATGTCGGCTCGAATGCCGCGCGTCTGATGTCCGAGGCCGGCTACAAGGTGATCGGCATTGTTGAAGTCGGTGGCGGGCTGTACAACAAGAACGGAATCGATGTGGAAGCTCTTTGGGAATTCCGGCAGCGCAACGGCACTGTTCATGGTTTTAGTGGTGCGGAAGCCCATGATCCGGCCGAACTGCTGCTTCAGGATTGCGAGGTTCTGATCCCGGCCGCAACGGAAAACCAGATCACGAGTAAGAATGCCGATCGCGTGAAGTGCCGGATCCTGGCGGAAGGTGCCAACGGTCCCACGACGGCCGCGGCAGACGAGATACTGGCGGACAAGAAGGTCTTCGTAATTCCGGACATACTCGCGAATGCCGGTGGCGTCACCACATCTTATTTCGAATGGGTCCAAGATCGGCAGGGCTACTTCTGGAAAGAGTCCGTCGTGAACGAGCAGTTGGAACACATCATGAAGGCCGCGTTTGAAGACGTCGTGCGATATTCCGAGACACACAATGTGAATAACCGGATTGCCGCATACATGCTGGCCATTGATAGGGTGGCGTATACGATCCGGCAACGCGGAATCTACGCCTAGTCCTCACTCCTCAGCGAACACGGAGGAGGAACTCTGTCGAATTGCTCCCGCCTCGACCATCGGTACTCCCAGAGGGGGTTGATCGGCTGTTTTCATTGCTTCCTCCCTCATGCTGGAGGATAATCCCTAAGGAAGCGTTGCGAGCTTCTCTCGAACGTTCCCCAGCATCGCTGTGAACCTGCCCAACTACATAACGCTCAGCCGGATTATTGCTATTCCACTGTTTATGTGGATCCTGCTTAGCTCACGATTCACCAGCAACCATGGTGAGAAGGAACTCCTGGCATCTTCGATCTTCATTCTGGGATCGATCACCGACGGTATTGATGGGTACCTGGCACGCCGGAGGGGGCAGATCACTACGATGGGAATGCTGCTGGATCCGCTTGCAGACAAGTTGCTGATCGCGGCCGCGGTCGTGACGCTCGTGCAGTTCAATCCGGCACTTGTCCCTGCGTGGATCGCAGTCGTTGTGATTGGGCGCGAGTTCCTGGTAAGCGGTCTGCGATCAATAGCCGCATCAGAAGGTTTCACGATCCAAGCGAGTGACCTCGGCAAATTGAAAATGGTTGTGCAGATCGTCTCCGTAGTAGCGGTGGTACTCGATCACCGCTGGAAAACCTGGCCGCTGTTTGGTGATTACACCTTCCCCGTTCACTGGATAGCATTCGCCGCGATCTGGGTAATGGTGGCGCTCTCGTTCGGATCGGCCGCCGACTATTTTGTGGGATTCTGGTCGAAGATCGACCGTCACGCAGTGAAGCGTCGTCGTCGCGCGTTTGTCCTCAGCCGCAGGAAGCGTAATGTCCCATCTGCCAAACCCGCAGGCAACTCCCTCGACGCCATCTAACTCTACGCCGAAGCCGGCAGAGTATTCTGCGGAAGAGCGAGCTTTATTGCTAAACCTAGCGCATAGATCCATCGAAGCCGCTCTCGAAGGACGAGAACTGGACCTGCATGCGCCATTGCCTCACCTGGAGCAGGAGCGCGGGGCGTTCACAACCTTGTACATTCGCGGCGGGTTACATGGGTGCGTTGGGTACGTGCTACCAGCGGCGTCTCTTTATAGAACGATTGCGGAGACAGCGAGAGCTGCCGCATTCGATGATCCGAGATTCCCTACCTTGAAAAAAGAGGAATTATCGGAATTGAGAGTCGATATAAGCATCCTCTCCCCATTGTTTCCAATCGAGCCTGAAGACGTGGAGATCGGTAAGCATGGGCTGCTTGTATCCATGGAGTTTCGACGGGGACTGCTGCTGCCGCAGGTTCCGGTAGAACATGGATGGGACCGAATGACGTTCCTGCAGCAGGTTTGCGGCAAAGCTGGATTGCCGAGTGATGCATGGCAGCGGGGAGCGAAGCTCGAAGCATTTACCGCCGAGGTTTTCGGCGAAGAAGAAAATTCAACTACGTGATTCCGTATCAGTAATGAACTTCGCTGCCAGGTATTCAGCGACACCCTGCAGATTTCCTGTTGCGGAAATCTGAAAAGCATGGCATCTTGATATTGTATTTACCTCACGAAAGGACGCCCAATTTGGCAGACAACTCCCACATTACGCTGCGCGGGCAAGGTTGGCCGAACAGTCCACTTTGCACAAGGGCGTCGTTTGACCTGCGCTAAGTCATTCCGGCGCGCTGAACCCGCAGAATAACTACAACTTAGCAAGGTACAGTAGGTCGCGGCTATCCATGCTGTAAGTCACTATCGCTGTTTCTTTGCGGCCGTGTGGCTGTGCAACGTTTGCTACTACTCCGGCTATAACTCGAGACGGTGAGTGGTGAAGGGCACGATTGTGCAGCGCGTAAGCGTTGTTCGTGTCCGGCTGTTCCCTCACCATAATTACGCGTTGCGGAAGCGCCAGCGTTCCGGGGATCCTGCAAAGTACCCCGGTACGTCCGCAATGCGATAACTCCACTATTCACTGTTCGGGCTCGAAGATTCACGAGGGTATGACTATGCAGATCTTCATCAAGGGAGGCACACCTCAACACGGGGAATCCTTGTGTGCCACTTGCCAGTGGGTACACATGGTTCACGGATACCGTGAAAGCGAAGAAGTGATTATCTGCACGTACGTGGAGCCGAATATGGAGGTTCGGTTCGCAGTGCGCGAGTGTACGCACTTTCGCAGCAGTGTTGTGCCTACGCCGCAGCAGATGGAGAGCATGGCTCTCATCATCCCCGTCGAGCGAACGCGCAAGCTGGCTGGCTTTACGCCGTCGAAAAACGAAGACGAGCAGCGATCCGAAACTGCGATCGCGGCTGGCAAGTAATGCACTGCGAACACGCGGTCGGCGGCAGGGCATTCATGACTGCGCGTTGGCTACTATGCAATTTGCCCTCGTTCCAGCGGGCTTCGGCGGTGGGGTGTTGAACCCAAACACGAGACTCCTCGAATCGGGCCGAAGCCATTGTTTGGAAGGACAACATGGGTTGTTAAGTTGAAGGATGTGGCGCTAAAACCGCCGAAGACTGGAGCATCTCATGGTGCGTTCTAATCTGACGAAGCCGAAACTGGGGAAGTTAGAAGACGTTTGCCCGGCCACCCTGTCGCCCGAGTTGCAATTGCGGCTGGTGCTGGCAAGGGTGAGTCGCGAAAAGCGCTTGGTCGAAGATCTAGATCCAGTCGGGAATCTGATCGCGGAGCTCGTACCCAAGGTCTCGGCGGTAACCGTTGCCGCGCTCGCACTGGAAGCGCGCAAAAAGATGAAACTGCGCCGTGTAGCGTTGTTCATGGTGAGGGAAATGGCTCGTTACAAGACGCATCGTTCGCTGGTCGCTGACACTCTACCGAGAGTGATTCAACGAGCAGATGAACTCGCTGAATTCGTGGCAATCTACTGGAAGGACGGCCGCGTGCCACTTTCTGCGCAGGTTAAGAAGGGACTTGCGACGGCTTTCCCTAGGTTCGACGAGCACGAGCTTGCGAAGTGCGACAAAGCCGGGCCGGTGAGATTACGGGATGTGCTGTTCCTGTGTCACGCCAAGCCACACGACGAGCGCCAGGCAGCAGTGTGGAAGAAGCTAACCTGGGGCCGACTCCGGCTGAAAGGAGTCCGCGGCCGTGGTTGCACTGCGAGTGCAAGCGACTGATCGCGCCACGATCTTTCAAGGCAGGTCTATCGAAGAAGTATGCGAAGCCTGCCTTGACGTTTTATAACCGACTACTCAATTTTCGTACGACTTGGCCGGCAGGCAGATCCGCAACTAGTTCGCGGGCAGTACGCTTCAGAACCGGATGGCGCAAGTCAGGGGCAATCTCCGCGAGAGGTTCAAGGACAAAACGGCGTTCATGCAGCGCAGGGTGGGGGATTTTTAGGTTAGGTGCATTCACGACTGAATTGCCAAACAGCAATATGTCGATGTCAATTTCGCGGGGTCCCTTCCGCTGTGCATGGTCTCTGCGGCGGCCCAATTCCTTCTCCGTGGCCATAATCGCAGACAGAAGTTGCTTCGGCATCTTCTGCGTCTCCAGAGCCACTACACAATTGAGGAACCAGGGCTGGTGAATGAACTCCACGGGTTCTGTTTCATAGAACGACGACACCGCTCGAATATTGCCGAGTGTGCCGAGTCGCGTGATAGCTGAGTTTAGATTGTTCTCACGATTGCCAACATTTGATCCGAGTGAGAGATATACGGTTTTGTGCACTGAGATAGTTTCCGATTTCCGATTTCCAGTAAGAAACAACCATAAAAGTTCGGGCCGTACGCAGGTTTCGTAATAGTACGTTGGTCACCTTCCCGCGCAAGGTGCTAGTGACTACCATCAGACTCATGCCGTTGGAGTGTCTGGTGATTTGTCGCGATACGGACATCATAAATGTATTGCGGCCGGTATTTGAGAAATTGACCATCACAGCCGAGATTTGTCGGGGCGCACAGTCAGCAAGAGAGATTTTGAAGTCAGAGAAGTACGACGGCATCGTGCTCGACTGCGATGATCTGCAAGGGGGGATCGATGCTCTGCAAGAGATCAAGGGAAGCGCGAGCAACCGTAACTCCGTGTGCTTCGCTATCCTGAATGGCAAGACCACGACGAAGCAGGCGTTCGGGCTCGGAGCGAACTTTGTCTTGCAGAAGCCGATCCAACCGGTGAACGCGATGCGGTGCTTCGCCGCAGCGTTCGGTCAAATGACGCGGGAACGGCGGCGCTATTTCCGACTTCCCGTTGATATGATCACAACCCTTGTCTTCGGCGACGGCGAAGAAGTAAGGGCGAGCGCAACCAACATTAGCGAAGGCGGAATGGCAGTCCACGTAAAGTGCAAGCTTCCAAAGGGGGGATTGGTAAACGTTCAGTTCACGTTACCAGGTACCAGCGATTCCATGCAGCCGAAGGTCGAGATGGCCTGGCGAGACGGTGCGGGTAATCTTGGGCTTCGGTTTCACGATCTGCCACAGACATCACGCGAACAACTGGAGCGGTGGTTGTTGACGAAGGTAGACTACGTCGAGACCGGCTTGAAGCAGCCTCGGGCAAAATGAACATCTGTTCCCGCCATGGTTTTACTGCGGGGCCCAGACCGACAAGCGAATCCGGCTAGCAACCGGCCGGCCATTTTTCAAAGCGGGTATAAACTTCCAATTCCTGGCTGCCTGCAATAGAGCCGAATCCGTGACCCTGTTGTTCCCCGCTGGTTCGGCAGCGCGAACCTTTCCCGCGGAGTCGATGGTCAGGTCAAACCGTGAGTCCGTGGATTCCTTGAGTTGGTCCTGCGGAGCGGGCCGCCGCATCAGTATTGCCGCCGCAGATCTCACCCCAAGCTTTTCAGGGTCTGGTTGATCAATGCCATCAAAGACATAAGCTCGTTTACTCCGCGTATGGGGCTGAAACTCGGAGGTCGATACGGCCTCTGAAACTAAACCGGTAGCGCGTGCGTTCAGGATCGCAGCTTTGATGCGCGCCTGATCAGAGGGCGGCCACATATGTGCGAGTTCATTCCAGGCCTGCTCCGGCCGGCCACTGTAGAGGTAATTCCATACGATTTCGAGAATTGTGGCTTTCACAGCTCGTAGCTGATGTAACCGCTCTGACGATAAACCCGGAATGGACTTCAATGTACCGTCGCTTCGTATGAAGTCACTCACAGCAGCGGCGTCGAGTTCATGTCGGAGCGAGGTGGTTTGATTGTCATAGTAACTTCTAAACTCCGGGCTCACGTCCACCAGCACATTTCGTTGAAACCGGAGCACGACAACTGGCGGATTCAATTCCGCGCGGCTCAGATGTTCAAAGCCTGCAACGGCGACTGCATCAGCCGTCCAGATCTCAACGCGGCCATCGAGATCGGTATCTGCAGCGGAGAAGAACTCGGCTCCTGTCAGAGTGCGCAACAAACGAGGATCTTTATCGAGGGAATAAATCTGGTATAGGACGTAATCATCAGTGGCAGAGTTCTTGATCTGCAATGTAGTCACTGGGAAGGAGAAGCCCAGATCCACATTGAATGTGTCCACATCGATCTCAGAAACTTCTGTCGCCACGGTAACACTGTTATTTTTCCACCTGAGAAGAGCTTGGCACCTGCGACTGGCGAGTTCTCCATTTCTTGAGGCTCCAACAAGTATCTCTACAGCTGTGGCGGATACCGCTTTGAAGCTGCCATCGCCGTCTCGACAGACGACGTCACTCTGTTGAGCAAAGCAGTTGATGCCAACCATGCCCCACAAAGCGAGAAGGACGATAATTTCCGTTGGCAGCATGCCCGCGGAAGACAATCGATTTTTTGAAGAGAAACATGGCATATGCCGCATGAACCGTAACGCAGACGTGAGGTCAGGATATTAGCGCAGAACTGCTAGCGGTCAGCACGCGGCTGTAAAAAAAGCCGCAGTTTATCTGCGGCTGTCCCGACGCGGGAGTAACTTTCTGCTTGGGGCAAAAATCTATTTGCTGTTGTGTTTGTCTTTGTAGATGCTACGGCTGATGTGGTTCTCGCGGCGGTTCAACTGGCGCTGCTCGACCTTAGTCAGATGGCCGTTGTGCTTCGCCATGTCCCGTTGTTCCTGCCGTTGTACGCTGGCTTCGCGCTTCTCAAGGTGAGCGGTCTCTTTGGGGCTGAGCGAACCGTTCTTCACGCCCTGGGCGATGCGTTTCTGCTGACGGGTTTCGCGGCGGTTTACCTGGTTAACGCGCGGGTGTCCGGGATCAACGGCGCCCGGGCCGGCGGGGTTGTTTTGGGCAGCAGTGGACCCGGCCAACATCAGGCCGCTAGCTGCGAGTACTAGGAGCGAGTTCGTGAGTTTGTTCATGCGTATGGAAAACACCTCGGCGAGAGAGTAGTTGCACTGGTCCCGGGAGAGCGAGTTACCAAAGTCGTATTGCTGAATTCGATTGTGAGCGAGATACCTCGAAGGACGGTGAGATTACTTTAGTAATCAGCTTCCACTTGCCAATTTGGCAAAACAGGGACAGGACTCTTTCTAGTCGTTGCTCTGGCGCAAACCTGCCCGCTACTGGAGGAGTATTTATTTTGCTTCGCGCACGAGATTAATCCGCGGTGAAGGAAAATCCAGCAGGTACAATACAGCGATGAGCAACCCTTTCACACGCTGGTTCGGCGCGCTTATGCCCTTGATTTTTCTCGGCATCGGCGTGACTACAGGCTTCGCGCAGAATACGAGTGGCAGTACGACTTCGAAAGCTCCCTCCAAGACGACTTCCGCCACAAAGAAGACAGCGACCGCCTCGACCTCAACGAAGAAAACTACTGCAGCACCTCCTGCTCTCACCACGCCAGAGCAGAAATTGAGCTACGCTCTGGGCGCGGATATGGGTAAAAGACTCAAAGCAAGCGGCGTCAGTATCGACCCTTCCATCCTGGCTCGCGGGATGAGTGATGCGATGGGAGACAAGAAGGTACTGTTGTCGGACGATGAGATTCGTTCGACCATTGGGTCTGCTCAAAAGGATCTTCAGCAAAAGCAGATGGCTAAGATCAAAGAGATGGGTGAGAAGAATAAAAAAGAGGGCGACACATTCCTGGCGGAGAACAAGTCCAAAGAAGGCGTAGTCGCATTGCCCAGCGGATTACAGTACAAAGTTCTGAAGGCGGGGGATGGGCCGAAACCGGCAGCCAGCGATACCGTGTCGTGTAATTACCGCGGAACGCTGATCAGTGGCAAAGAGTTTGACAGCTCTTATAAGCGAGGGACTCCAGCGAGCTTCCCCGTAACCGGGGTGATTAAAGGCTGGACCGAAGCTCTGCAACTCATGCCGGTCGGTTCGAAGTGGCAGTTGTTCATTCCGCCAGATCTTGCTTATGGCGAGCGCGGCGCGGGCGCGGACATTGAGCCCAATTCGACGCTGATCTTCGAAGTAGAGCTGTTGTCGATACAGGCGAAGAATGCCCCACCAGCGGCTCCGGCCCCAGCAGCGCCACAAGCCAATCCATCTGCTTCACCGGAGGCGAATCCGGCACCACAGTCGAACAAATAAACGACCTCACACAAGCGAGGTTAAGTTTTTGGCGTCCAGGTCTGCACTGCCGAAAGTCGGTGCAGGCCTGAACGTTTTAGGGCGAATAGAACCGCCCACGCTCCGGCTGCCGCAACACACACAAGTAGAAACGCAACCACGACGAAGCTCCAGAAAGTGGACCACATCGTCACCACCGGGCCGGAGTACTTCATTGTGACCTCGGCACACTTCTCAATCGTGAGTATCACTCCCGCGAGAATAATCACCATCAGCGAAATTGCAGAACGCGGAAAGCGGAATCCGGGACGCATATTAAACCTCCTAATGACACCCAAGTCTGGCGAGCCGATAAAAATCTCGAGATGCTGGCGAATGGCTCCACGCAATAGTCCTGCGAATTCCCGGGCGCAGAAACTCACCCTGGCGCAAAACCGGCGCTCCCCAACTGTGCGTTGCGCGTCGAGAAAGACCTCTGTCATTTCTGCGGCGAACTCCCGACGGTAGGCTGGCGGGTACAAACGTAGCAGGCTTCGATAAATGGGGAGCATCAAGCCTCCTTGCGAGCAGTGCGCAGCCCGGCAACGCGAGACAGATGCCGCATGCGCTCGATTTCCAGTCGGAGGATTTGCCGGCCACGCGAGGTGAGCCGATATGCGCGGCGTTCGCGCGATACCTCGTCCTCCACAAAACGTTCGATCCAGCCGTGGCGGAGCAATCGTTGCAAGGCTCCGTATAGCGTTCCGGTGCTGAGCATGACCCGACCACCACTCATCTGCTCGACATCTTTCAAAATGGAATAACCGTGCCGCGGTTGTTCAGCAAGGCTGAGCAGCACAAGCAGGACCGGTTCGCTCAGAGGTAGATCGTCCATCATGTCACCCGACGATATGTCGTATGACGCCATATTAGTACCTAAGTCTTCTCTTTGTCAAACAGTGCAAAAAGAAGGGTAACAAGGGTCTAAGGAACCCGTGTCCATGTGAGGTCGACGCCTTCCCGACGGTCGACGAACCCAGTTATCTTGCCGGCCGAATCACGTTGGAAGATTTTTCGGGTGCGGGGTTGGCCGGCTATGAAGAAGACGTCGCGAACTTCGCATAGCAAAGTAGTTGGAGTGCGTCCCGAACGCTCGCCTACGAGGTGGTCACCGTTCCGCCGAATGCTATAGACGAGATCGCCTGCCGAGTACTTACCCGCATACGAATCAAGCTCCGAGGTTGCCAAGGGTACGGACGGGGGATCGTGAAGCACGGCGTAAGTGTGCACCATCTGAAGCTTCCAGTCTGAACCAATCTTTCGCCATGTTTCGGTGGTCAGGTATTCGGCATGGAGTTGCTGGCCGTGATAACTCTCCTGTTCATCGTCGGTGTGAATGACAGTGGCAACGTCGCCATGAGCAGTGGCCGAGTACGATTTGATCTTGATACTGCCGGAAGCGCCCGGCCCCAGGGGAGTCAGCTGTTTGAGGAACTCAGCGCGAGGAATGATCTGGCCGTTTTCGTCGACATAGACCGCGTCAGGAGCCAGTGCTGCATCCCAAATTTTGGTGTCGCCGGGTGCGATCGCATCGAGCAGAGATTGATCTTTGTCGCGCAGCAGGGCCGTAGTGTCGGAGAGAGGAGCGTTCGATGAATTTTGTGCGGACAGCAGCGGAACCGGACAAGCGATCAAAATCAAGAAGAGCGATCGGAACATGGATAACTCCTTGGGAGTCGAATCTTACATCGCTGAGGCCCAAGGTACGGAGTGAACAATGACCAAGCGTTCATGCCAAGGTTTTCAGCTGAGAACAATCGAGAGATATGTAGTTCGACGACGTCAGGCCGGGTGGTAGGGGGATCCCACCCTTCTGGAACGGCAGGAAAGAGTGGGATACCCGCAAGCGCCGAGACTAGATTGCTAGTAAGCGTTGGAAGAACGAGCGGTAGCGTTGCAGAGCAACGCGCAGGTCCTCGGTCGATACATTGTCCCCCCGGTCCCATTGACCTTCGAGCTTCGATCTTTCCTGGGCGAAGACCTCAGCGAGGCGCTTCATTGTCGAGGCGACGAGGCCATCGGCTTCTTCGACTGCCTTGCGTGGTTCATCCACGAAGGCTGCCTGAATATGGTCCCATCGCGTCCTCAAATCGCCGAGTTCGTTATCCGGGAAAAGGGGAGTTGCCTCTCCCGCTGTGCGAGCAGCACCTTGAGCGCGTGCGGATCCGATATCGACTGGTTCGCGCCTTTGCTGGGCATTGATGTCGTGCTGTTCGACTTCTACTTCACGCTGTTCCTCTCGATTGCCTTGGGCGATGTCGGCGGTGGTCAGGTCGTGTTCCATGTCTTTGCGTAGTGGGGAATTCATCCGCGTGCCTCCTTACGTTCTGGTTGGGATTCTTCGAGCAACTCGTCAAATAACGAGCGATAGTGGACCATAGCGGTGCGCAGGTCCTCGGTGCTGGCCTGGCCGCGACCGTGACGAAGGGCAATGTCGTGAGCGGCGCGGTAGTTCTGAACAACTGCGGGGTGATCAACGGAGACCAATTCCGCCTGACGGTCGAACTCGGACATGGGATAGCCACGGGCGTGCATCACTTCGGTGACGAGTTGGTCGGCATCGGCGACCGCCCCACGGGGATCATCGACAAAGCGGGACTGGACACGGGTCCAGCGGTTGACGAAGTCCGAGCGCACTGCCGGCGATAGGGGCTCGATGCGGAGTTCCTGCCGTTTCTTGGCTCGCCAAGCGAGCACGTTCTCGGCTTTGTTGGCATTCCCCTGCTCGCGGACCACGCGATCGTATTCAGGACCGAAACGTTCGCGTAGCCGGGCTGTTCGCCGACGGCGTGAGTACCAATATCCCAGAGCTGCCACGCACACGATTACGACGACCGCAATGATGATCATCGTTATGTTCGGCTGATTCACACCTCACCTCCTGTCGGTCGGCATTCGGATTCGCTGGCCGAAGAAGGTGTTGTACTGCGGAATTACTGGAGAGAGGTAAGCACACTGCTGTATTTAAGAGGCAAGCGCTAAGGGACGTAGCTGAGGACTGATGAGGAGGGGGAGCCGCATTAAAAAATTAAGAGTCCCGAAGTGATGTTAAGCGCCTTCGTCTCAGCCAGTAGCTCGCTTTAGACCCTTGCCGACCCTTCGAACTAACATTTCCTTGCGGTCACGTTAGCGCGATCTGACGCTTGGGCTCCGGGCTTACCGCCAACTGGAAAAACTTGCTTAACGCCTCGGGACTCTATCTTGCCTTCAACAATTTTCCGGGTTCTCCTCGACCAGCGCTTTGCTATAGACCCTTGCTGACCTTCCCTCCTACCTCGCGGCTCGGAAGGGCGATCTAGTTTGAGCCCCGGACGCTGCACCACCCGGGAAAACTTCAGAACTTGTCAAAGAACGATTCTGTTTTTACTCTTCCCATTCTGGGAGTCAACGAAAAAGACGAGAGTTTATCTTCTTTGAAATCAGTCGAGTGCAGCCCATTCACAAGCCGATGACCGGATTTGGTGCAGGTACGCTGCAACATTGATGCGGAAAGCCGCATCTGGCGCGGGTTCTCGGAGGAAAACTTCAAATGCAAATATCGAAATCTTGTTGGGCCGAGCTTTCTTGATTGTGGAAAAAGAGTCGGAATTCAGAATAGATGCGGCATTTGGGATTACCTGAAAATGTTGTTCCAGGAATTATCGGCTCCGGATGCGGGTAGTACAATTCGGCCATGGGTGGACTGATCGAGCCGTCGCCGGCGTCAACGGAGCGCGAGTCGAGCTTGCGGCCTGTAATGATTGGCGCGGTCCTGGTGGTTGTGATCATTGGGCTCGTCATTCTGGCGATGCGCGATACGCGGCCGAGGCGCAGCGGGCCTCCGGCTTATGCCTCCAACCTTAAAATCTCTGATTTGAAAATGAGTGCGGCCGAGAATTTTGCTGGGCAAACGGTCTCGTACATCGACGGCAAACTGACCAACGACGGCCAGAAAACAGTTACTCACGTTACAGTTCGAGTACTGTTTCGTGACGACATGAAGCAGGTCGTGGGAGACGAAACCGTGCCGATTCATGTGTTGCAGACTGGCGGCCCATATGACGACACCGTCGATCTGTCCGCTTCCCCGCTTCCGCCTCAGCAGGGCAAAGTGTTCCGGCTCACCTTCGAACACATCTCCAACCAATGGGCGCAAACCTATCCTGATATTGAGATCGTCGACGTAACCACGAAGTAAGCGGAACAGAGTAGCCGGTACCTCGCCGGAGTGTCTCGTCAACCGGTGCCTATCCAATAGGTACAATGCAGGTATGTCCCAAACGAAAACGATCCGGCTGACGGAGACCGTGAAAGCTGCAGGTTGAGCTTCCAAGCTGAGTCCGGCGGCGCTGGACGCGGTGCTTGGGAAATTAGCCCGGCAACATGACCCGAATGTACTGGTCGGCTTTGATCATGCCGACGACGCGGGCGTGTATCAAATCGCGCCGGACATCGCGTTAGTGCAAACTGTCGATTTCTTCACCCCGATTGTTGACGATCCTTACACCTTCGGGCAGATTGCGGCGACGAATTCCCTGAGCGACGTATACGCGATGGGCGGGCGGCCATTGACGGCTTTGGCCTTGGTCTGCTTCCCGGAAAAGAGTGATCTGCAGATCCTGGAGCGCATCCTGGCGGGCGGACTTTCGAAGATGGTCGAGGCGGGATGCACAATCGTCGGGGGACACAGCATTCGGGACGACGAACTCAAGTTTGGATATTCCGTCACTGGGTTGATCAACCCAAAGAAAGTGCTGGCCAACACTGGCGCGAAGGCCGGTGACAAACTGCTGCTGACCAAAGCTCTAGGGACGGGAGTCATCTCTACGGCGATCAAAAAAGGTGTGGCGGCGGCGGAATGGATCGATGCGGCAGTTGCGTCGATGACGACCTTGAATAAAGCCGCGGCAGAAATCGTGGCCGCGGGGAACGACGGACAACCCACAACCAACGGTATGGCCGTACATGCGCTTACGGACATCACCGGCTTTGGCCTGATCGGGCACGCGCGCGAAATGGCGATGGGGTCAGGAGTCAGTCTCCGAGTGCATGCCGGTCGTCTGCCGCTGTTGCCGGGTGCTTTGGATTGTGTACGCGGCAAGCACATACCAGGCGGCCTCAAGGCGAATCGCGAATTTGCTGAGTGCGTCGTTGAATACGAAGAAGGGGTGAGCGAAGAACTAAGGACGATGCTTTTCGATCCCCAAACCGCAGGGGGCTTATTGATCTCGGCCGATCGCATGCGAGCTCCTGGGCTGCTTAACGTGCTGCAATCGGCGGGAGTCCCGGCCGTAGAAATCGGAGAGGTTGTCCCCAAAACCCGTCCTCTGATCTCCGTGACGACTTAAGGAACAACTCCTGGTCTGAATTCCCCTTCCAGGGCCAGAGTTCTCGTGCTACGCTGCACGGCAAATTACCTTCGTAGTCGGGAGAATCTCATGTCCATTGGCCAAGGAGTCGGTCCAGCACCTTCCATTGCTGATCTGAGCGTGCAGAAATCGGCAGTGCAGCAGGTTATCAAGGGAGGAGCAAGCTGGTTCCTCTGGATCGGGCTACTCTCGATCGTGAATTCCGTCATTGGGCTTGCCGGAGGTGGAGTGCACTTCATCGTGGGGCTGGGCGTGACGCAAGTAGTGGACACTCTTGCTCACAGTGTAGGTGGTTCCGGAATTGTTCTCGACATCGTGATTAACGGATTTGTAGTCGGGGTTTTTGTGCTCTTCTGGAAGTTCGCCAGCAAAGGACAGAGCTGGGCGTTTATCACGGGCATGGCCCTCTACGCCTTGGACGGGGTATTACTCTTGGTCTTCAAAGATATCTTCAGTGTCGCTTTTCACGCATACGCGTTATTCCGGATATACAGCGGGATGAAAGGACTCCCAGTCCTGCACCAGATCGAAGCCGCCATGGCTCCGGCAAACGCGCCGATTGTGCCGCGTTGAAGCGGGATCAACCCGAAAAGCATCTCGACAGTTCTCCCCGCATCTACTATTAGGTTCAGGGAGAAATCAGTTATGCAAAAGCGGCGACTCGGACGTGAACTAGAAGTCACCACCCTCGGCCTGGGCTGCATGGGTATGTCGGAGTTTTACGGCAAGCGCGACGACAACGAATCGATCGCAACAATCCACCGGGCCCTTGACTTGGGAGTTAACTTTCTCGATACAGCCGATGTCTACGGACCTTATAAAAACGAGGAATTGGTCGGACGGGCGATTAAGGGCAAACGCGACAAGGTTGTGCTGGCCACAAAGTTCGGGATTGTGCGCGATCCAAATGATCCGCAGGTGCGTGGCATCAACGGCAAACCCGAATACGTGCGACAGTCGTGCGAGAGCAGCTTGAAGAGGCTGGGCGTCGACCACATTGATTTGTATTACCAGCACAGGGTTGATCCAAACACTCCGATTGAGGAAACGGTCGGAGCTATGTCCGAGTTGGTGAAAGAAGGGAAGGTTCGATACTTGGGGTTGTCGGAAGCGTCTCCCCAGACATTGCGGCGGGCGGTCCAAGTGCATCCGATCACTGCCCTGCAGACGGAGTACTCCTTATGGACGCGCGATCCGGAGGACGAAATTCTCCCGACGTGCCGGGCGCTGAACATTGGATTCGTCGCTTACAGTCCGCTGGGGCGAGGGTTTCTTACGGGACGGTTCAAGAAATTTGAAGATCTGGCAGAAGATGATTACCGGCGCCTGTCACCGAGGTTCCAAGGAGAGAACTTTCAACGGAACCTGGATCTGGTGCAACGAGTCGAGGAGATTGCCAGGGAGAAAGGGTGCCTGCCATCACAGCTGGCGCTCGCATGGGTGCTGATGCAAGGCAACGACATCGTTCCAATCCCGGGAACAAAACGGCGAGTGTTCCTTGAGCAGAATATCGCAGCGGCGGGGATCAACTTGACGCCGGAGGATATACAGCGTATCGGGGAAGTGATTCCGGCCGGAGCTGCGGCAGGGAAGCGCTATCCGGAGAACATGATGGCGGCCGTGGATCGCTAGTCTACCGGCTCAGATGATTCGTTTCAGTTGAATCAGCAGGCGATCGAGGTCCTCGGCCGAATTGTAGTAGTGGCAGGAAACTCTGACACCTCCGACTTTGGATGTATAGCGGACCGACACCAGGATTCTTTTCTCCTGCAGGGCATTCATCAGCTTAAGGTTCCGTTCGGCTGACCCGGCCGAAAATGTCACGATTCCGGAGCGGTTGGCGCGCGAGCGAGGAGTGATCACCTCGACGCCAAGTGAATCCAGGCCTTCCATGAGGTGATCGGTCAGGGCTATGACGTGTTCCGCAATAGCCTGTTTGCCCAGTTCCTCGACAAGCGCAAGTGATGCCGCGAGGCCGACTGCACCGGGATAGTTCGAGGTGCCGCCGTTCTCGTAACGGCGCGCGCTGTTCACGAACTCGTAATCGCGGACTGGTGTAATCGAGGGAGTCTGAAAGTAGGCGCCCCAGCCGCCGGGCGGATCTTGCACGGACAAGTAGCCCGCGATCAGTGGGTTCAGCTTGGGCAAAGCCTCTCGGCGGATGTAGAGAAATCCGCAGCCGTAAGGTGCGTTCAGCCACTTGTGTCCACCGCAGGCGAGCATGTCCACGGGCGTTTGACGGACATCGAGGGGAATAGCCCCGAGTTGTTGAACCGCGTCAACGATCAACCAGATGCCGCGGTCGTGACAGAGCCGGCTGAACGCGTCGAGATCGATACGAAATCCATTTGACCACTGAACAGTGCTCACGCAGATCACGCGTGTACGTGGCGTAATGCGGTCTGCGAAATCCTCTGTCCGGACCTCACCATTACGGTTTGGGACAACGCTGATTTCTATCCCGGCGTTCTTTTTCTGCACCCAGGGGACGGCCACTTCGAGAAATTCGAGGTCGGAGATCAGCACCTGGTCCCCAGATCTTAGAGGGATCGCATTTGCGGCGGTGGATAGACCTTGCGTCGTACTTTCCACGAGCGCGATCTCGTCTTCATGGGCATGGATGAGACTCGCGAGGGCTGGGCGGGCTGCCGCCCTCATCTCATCCATGAAGATGTGATGATGCGTGGACGAGTTCAGGGGACACATCATCGTGAGATCTAGGAACTTGCGAATTGCTTCCGTTGCCACCCGCGGAGCGAGGGAGCAGCAGGCCGCGTCGAGGAAAACTTTGTCGTCGAGGCCCGGGAATTGGGCTCTGGCTTCGCTGAGATGCATGAGCTTGCATTGTACCTAGTGCCTCGGTGCCTGAAGAAAGACAATCTGGGCGCCATCATAGATTTGCTATTCCTGCTAGCATCGCGAAATGTCGTTGGTGGAAATTCGGGATCTCACCAAGATCTATCCCACAGGTGAATCGGTATTCGGCGGAGGCTCGCTCGGGGAAGTGCGGGCTGTGGACGGGGTTTCGCTAGACATCCAGGAAGGCGAGACACTCGGACTAGTGGGCGAATCCGGTTCGGGGAAGAGTACGCTGGGCCGACTGATATTGCGTCTGGTTGAGCCGACGTCGGGAAGCGTCCGCTTCGCTGGTCGAGACTTGACGACCGCAACCCGCGCGGAAATCCGTCGCTTGCGGCGAGATATGCAGATTATCTTTCAGGATCCGTTCGGTTCGCTTGACCCGCGCATGCGAGTGGAAGACGTGATTGCAGAGCCGCTCATCATCCATGAACCTATGAATCGAGACGCTCGCCGAGTGCGGATAGCCGAACTGCTCAAGGCGGTTGGGTTAGATCAGTCCGCATCCCAGCGATACCCGCACGAGTTCAGTGGCGGGCAAAGGCAAAGAATAGGAATTGCGCGCGCGTTGGCGTTGCGTCCGCGTTTCATTGTTGCCGACGAGCCAGTTTCTGCGCTGGACGTGAGCGTGGGGGCCCAGATCGTGAACTTGCTGGCCCAATTGCAACGCGAGTTTCACCTGACTTATCTGTTCATCTCGCATGCCATGCCGGTAGTCCGTTACCTTGCGACAAGAATTGCGGTGATGTACAAGGGCAAGATACTCGAGGTGGGAGCGACGGCACAGATCACCGAAAACCCACAAGACGTCTACACCCGAAGCCTCCTGCAGGCGACTCCTGAAATATCGCTTTCCTAGATGCAGCGAACGAGGAGCAGCCTTTCAAGATAAAGCGCGTACTTGTCCTACTCTCCCCATTCGGCATACAATCCGCCCCTACTCGAATTAGGAGTTATGTATGAGTTCTGTTCCTGTACCTGGGACTGCGCCGGAAGTCGCACCTTTGTCCCAAGGCGCTCGAATCGTGAATACATTCATTGCGCCGAGAAAAACGTTCACGGACTTGCGAAGAAGCGCCACGTGGTGGGCGCCGTTCCTGCTAATCATTGTGATTCAGATATTTTTGGCAGCGGTGGTGGACAAACAAGTTACCTACCGCAAAGTGGTCGAGAACCAGACGCAGATGTCCCCCAAAGCTGTGGAGCGGATGGAGAGAATGCCTCCCGACCAAAGGGAGCAGATAATGAAGCAACAAACAACGGGCACGCGCGTTTTCTGGTACGCCTTCCCCATTGTTCTCTTGATATTAGATTTGATTTTCGCGAGCTTATACTTCGGCACGTTTCGCCTGGGCTTCAACTCAGATATCAAGTACAAAACCGCTCTGGCTGTCGTTGTGTATGCAAGTCTGCCTTACATAGTGAAGAGTCTACTTGCGGCATTGTTCCTGTTGGCGGGCGTGAATACGGATACGTTCGTATTTCAAAATCCTATTGCTAGCAACCCAGGATATTTTCTGACGGCAGCTGACTCTCCGTTTCTTTATGGGGTCGCCTCCGCTATCGACGTCTTTGCACTATGGTCGATCATCTTGACAGGTCTCGGTTTCGCTTATGCAGGGAAGATAAAGAAGAGCAGTGCAATCGGTGCTGTAGTGGCATGGTACGTTATAGTCACGCTGTTCTTCTCTGGATTGGGTGCGGCATTTTCCTAGTCTGTTGGCCATCGATTCGCAATAGTAATCAACGCTGAACGGGTAATAAGGAGGAATTTGTGAAATACATTATCGGATTGTCCCTTGTTTTGGTGACGTTCTTACCGGCTTTTGCCCAGGAAAAGAACACTGTCACGTCGGTAGTCCGCGAAATTCTGCCAAGGCAGCAGAAGAACCTAGTGGCAGCCGTCGAAGAGATGCCCGCCGACAAGTTCAGCTACAAGCCCACACAGCAGCAACAAACATTTGCTCACCTGGTCATGCATATGACTGAAGCCAATACTTATCTGTGCGCCAAGATCGGTGGTTCGGCTCCGCCGAAGCAAGAGGAATTAAAAGAGAGCGACGGCAAAGACAAATTGGTGACCGCGCTGAAGAGTTCCTTTGATTATTGCAACACAGCCTTGGAGAAGATGGATGACTCCAAACTCTCGCAGGAAACCGAAGCCTTCGGTGGACGCAAGGCTAACCTGGCGTGGGCTTTGATCGCATTGACCAATGATTGGGCTGATCATTACAGTGCGGCATCGATGTATCTTCGATTAAACGGATTGCTCCCGCCAACAGCGAAGAAGTAGAACAAAATCCTTCTATTCGATCTGAACGAGACCGTCGGAAGGAACCGGGGCGGGTTGTTGTGGTCCACGCCAGAAATCGAGGACCGAGACCTGGTGCACGCAAGAGACCGTGCAGTGTGGAGCGCAGGACTTTTCCGTGAGGTATTCACGGCGGATGTCGTCAACCGTGTAGTTCTCCAGAGGTACAGCGGGGTAGCCGCGCTGCTGCGAGCAGTAGTGCACCAGGCCGTCTTCGCAGATATATAAATACCGGGCGCCCGCTCGGCAACGCCACTGATTGGGCCTTCCTTGCGCGATATTGTCCTGGAATTGGTTGATGCGCGTGAAGCTACGCTTCTCCAGGTTCTTCATCGCGTGGTAAACCTGGCGCTCTTCTTCGTTCAAGGGCTGTAACTGGCCGTCGCCATCGTGAATGATGCCGATTGTAGAACTGAACCCTAGTTCGATGGCACGCTTGCCGATTGTCAAAGCGTCCTGAGGGTTCTTGACGCCACCACCCACCACGGAATTGATGTTGACGTGAAAATCAGCATGCTCCGACAAAAGCTGGAGCTTCTTATCGAGAACTTTGAGGCTCTTCTTGGAGACGTCATCGGGGGTGACGTTGTCGATAGAGATCTGAAGCCATTCCAGGCCAGCCCGATTGAGGCGCTGAATGCGATCGGCGGTCAGCAAGTAACCATTCGTGATCATGCCGGCAACCATGCGGTGACTACGAATGCGGCTGATAATCGCGTCGAGGTCGGGATGAAGCAGCGGTTCTCCACCGCTGATTGTGATGACAGAAGTGCGCAACTGAGCGAGCTTGTCAACACGGGCGTACATCGATTCCGTCGGCACAGGTTTCGAGAAGTCGTCGAATTCGTTGCAGTATTTGCAGGCGAGATTGCAGCGCCGAACTGGAATGATGTGCGCGAGAAGGGGATGATCGGTCGAAACCAATGCGCGCAGAACCTTCGCCGTGCCGCGCAGGTTTCGTTGTGCGGTTCGGAGGCGATGACGTAGTGTGCTGGGGCGCGCTGACATGGGAGCTTCGGTTACTCTAGTGAAGCATGGAGAAAGTGCAAGTGCAACATTCTAAACAGTGTATGGGCTGAATTGGAGGGCGAACGGCAATAACCTGCAATATTCACCGCTTAACGAAACAATTCTCACCAGATTCGAGTTCAAGTTCGTCCTCGTGGATTCACATTATGTCAGGAGACGAGTTCGTGGCCTGCCTCGGTCAGCAAGCGAGAAGCCGACTGGGAGAACTCCTCGGGCACGAGGACGTAATCGGTGTCAAACGTCGAAACCACGAAAATGGGAACCGAATGTGCTGAGAGGGGGCCGATGAACGAGCTTAGAATTCCGGTTTGGGTGAAAGGAAAAGGCCCCTCAAGGCGGTAACAGAGCCATCCTGTGGCGGCCTTCACTTCGGCGGGGATGCAGGTTTCAAGGCATACGATCGACAGTTCCACCGTCGTTCGGGTGATGGAAATCAATTCGGACGTGTTGAGAACCCAATTGGGAATCGGGGCGTCCGGTGGAAGTTTACAGATGGCGTGCTTGCCAGGAACAACCCTATATTTCAGCCTGTGTTGAGTGGAAGCCCCCGCTCGGGGTGAGGATGTATTCATAATCGGATGTTCGATGCCGGGGCGGTCCCGATACAGGGAGCTGTTTAAAGCGTATCAACTCAGAGCTTTTTGTAAAGCCGCCCGTGCCAGTAATCGTGTGGAGTCGAGAGTGGGGAGAGGGGAAGATTCGGGTTTGACCAACAGCGGAATCTCCGTGCATCCCAAGACTACGGCGTCGCAGCCCTGATCTTTTAGAGAGCGAATTACTTCGACAAAGTAGGCCAGGGAGTGCGGCGGAAACTGCGCGTTGACGAGTTCGTCGAAAATAATTTGGTTGATACGTTCTCGCTCCGCTTGACCGGGAATGCGATGCTCTAGACCATTTGCTCTCAGCTTCGCGGGATAGACAGGGCCCTCCATCAGATATCGCGTTCCCAGCACGCCCAGCCTCTTGTAGCAGCAGCGGCTGGCTTCGTTAGAGACTTCCTGGGCGATATGCAGCCATGGCCGTGGCGAGCGATGCTCGATGAGATCGAAAGCCTGGTGGATCGTGTTGTCGGGACATATGAGGAAGTCGGCACCGGCTCGGGCCAGCTTCTCGGCCGAGGACAACATGAGCTCGGCTACTCCGGCCCAGTCGTCACGCTCGATATATTTCATGTACTCGGAAAGGGCATGCGTATGCATGGAGACTTCCGGGTGTCCATGTTTCCCCATGAGAGAGCTGCCCTCGAGGGCAATGGTGCGGTAGCACAGGGCGGCGCCTTCAGCGCTGCAAGCCACGATTCCGATGTGCTGAGGCATGGGAGAGAGTGTACCTTGGCGCCTAAGCCCGGCGGCAGCTATTTGCCGGCTGGCGCAGTGGATGGAATCTCGGTTCCGGCGACGGATTCGGCCTGCGCCAACATAGTGTCCAAATCTTTTCGCGAGTAATAGCGTCCGTCCATGATGACGCCGCTAATCTTTCGCGCATTTCGAATGTCCGTGAGGGGGTTGTCATCGAGAAGGACCAGGTCGGCACGACGAGTGGTCTCGATGACTCCGTAATTATTGAGCTGGGTGAAGAACATCGCCGGGTAGAACGTAGCGGAACGCAAGGCCTCGAATGGCGTGAACCCGGACTGCACGAGAAGCTCGAGTTCGTCGTGAAGACTGAATCCAGGCATCACGTGAGGATCGGGACTATCGCTGCCGGCGAGGATGTAATTACCGGATTTCCGCATGGCGCCGGTTATCAGAACATATTGACTGAAGACTTTTCGCAGATCGACATCGCCCTGCTGATTGTCGATCTTGACGGGTTCCCATTCCTTACGACTGCTGGCTGGAACGAACTGCAGATGCATGTCTGACGCTTGGAGGGAACTGCCAAGGGTTGTCTGGGCGCGCCACCAGACGAGCGTGGGAACCTGCCAAGTGACATTGTCGGTGAACTGGTCGAATAGGTGGCGAGCCTTGGATTCGTCGTAGGTGGCCAGAGTCTGCATACCAGCTTCGTGATATGCCTTTGCATCATTCTTGTCGATTGCCTCAAGACGAGCCTTGCGCAGGTTCTCTTCATCGCTCGAACAATTCTCAAGGACGCCTGAGAGGTGCTCAAGGCTCCTTTGACCGGCAGCGGACGCTTCCGCGCTGGTGATCGTGCGTGGGACATGCCCAACGAGCGGCAACTTGTCTTTCTTGGCTTGGTCGGCTATCGCGAAATAAGTTTCCCGGGAGAGCTGCGACAGGACCTTGATGAAATCAACATGTTGGGCCTTGAGTTTGTCTACAGCTGCACGGCCTTCTGCCGGAGTGTTGACGGCGATTTTGTAGTCACCGGGCTTGCCACCATCGAGAAAGGGGCCCGCGTAGAACATGCGTGGACCGACGAGTTCGCCAGACTCGATCTGCTTGCGACGCTGCTGCAGAAGGGCAAGGTCCCCGCCCATGTCACGGACTCCGGTGATTCCGTTTGCCAGATAAAGGGGATAAAGGATGCGCGCGTCCCAAGGGGCAGCCGGACCGCCGGCACTGTGTACGTGCATGTCCCATAGCCCGGGTATCAAATACTTGCCACTGCCATTGATGACGACCTCCCGTCGAAAGGAGTCGATGATGGCCACCTTGGCAATTGAGGCGATCCTCCCGTTCTTGATGACGATACTTAAATTCGGCTGAATGCTTCCGTCGCGCGTGTCCACTACATTGACATTGGTGATGACCAACGCGGCCGGAGCAGGGTGGGGCTTCAGTTGAGCCCAAACAGGGGAGGCGACGAGCAGGAAACAGGCTGCCAAGAAGCGCATGATCCGAACCGCCCACAGGAGAGTGGGAGAACACTAACGCCGGGCACCTTCGGCGTCAAACAAATTCAGCAACTCCAGTTTCTTTTCCGCAGGCAAGAACGATGCTTCGAAGGAATTACGAGCCAGTTCGCGCAAATGTTCGTCAGTGAACCCATACTGTTGTTGAGCAAATTGGTATTCCTGCGTGAGCGAGGTACGAAACATGGCCGGGTCGTCTGTGTTAAGTGTGAGCATGAGGCCGTGGTCGAAGTAGGTTCGTACGGGATGGTCGAGGACAGAGGGGCAGCAACCGGTTCGAAGATTGCTGGTGATGCAGATCTCAACGGGAACCTGGCGTTGCGAGAGTTCTTCGATAAGTTCGGGATCCTTCGCGGCTGACAAACAATGGCCAAGCCGATCCACTTTCAGGTTAAGCGCTCCCCAGATCGACTCAGGGCCGGTTGTTTCCCCGGCGTGAGCCGTGAGACGTAAACCACTATTGGCGCAATAAGCGTAGATCTCGCGAAAAAGTTCTGGCCCGGCGCGGCGTTCGTCGCCCCCGATACCAAATCCCACGACGTGACGTTCCTTGTATTGAACGGCAGTTTCGGCGACGCGCTGCGCAGCGGCGGGGCCAAAATGTCGGACGGCATCGAAGATCCAGAGAAGGGATACACCGAAGTCGCGCTCGCCGCGCTGGCGGCCGCGTTCCATGCCCTCAAAGATTGAGTCGAAGTCGAGTTTCCAATAGAAGGCAACGCCGACGGAGACGTACACCTCAGCATGCTGAACGTACTGCTCCTTCAGCTGCTCCATGAGGCGATAAGTGATCAGTTCGTAGTCATCGGCGGTGCGAAGGAGCTCGCTGACCGCCTTAAAGGCGAGCAGAAACCCGGAGAAGTCCTGATACGAATAAAGCTGCGAGGCCAATTCGACTGTGGCGTCGGTAATCCCGCGGCGTTTCTGGAGTTCGACAAGAGTCTCCGGTTGAACCGAGCCTTCGAGGTGGAGGTGGAGTTCGGCCTTGGGAAGCCTTTTGATGAAGGCGCTGGGTTCAAGAGCGTTTTGCATGTCTCGTTTCTCTGTGACCCTCAGTGCCGCCCGGCGGTTTCCCAGCCACAAAGGACACAGGGATCACAGAGGGAGATTATTTCGCTCCGGACTTTGCGAACTCGCTGTGGTGGCGGCTATAGAAGATGTAAATCATCAAGCCAATGAACAGCCAGCCTACGAAACGGATCCACGTGATGACGGTCAATCCAGTCATTAGACCGCCGCAAAGAACAATTGAAATCAGCGGGAACCAGGGCACAAACGGGACGCGGAAAGCGCGCGGACGACTGGGATCTGTCCTTCGGAGGAAAATTACG
>JBPYEW010000168.1:0-9436 GCA_051984555.1 Terriglobales bacterium
ATATCGACCCGGTCGAATGTATTGATTGCGGCGCTTGTGTTCCAGTTTGCCCCGTTTCCGCCATCTTCGCGCTCGACGACCTGCCGGAGAAGTGGAAGCAGTTCACCGAACGCAACGCCCAGTATTACGGACGGTAGTCTCACGAGATTTGGGTAGGTAGGCGCACACCTGTGCTCTGGTGTGCGCTTTTGATTTTGAGCACGTAGGTTCAGGCGAGTATTGATTGCTAAGTGCCCACTGCTGCTGACTGCCGACAACTGCTTTCCATCCACAGCCCTGTCCATTACAATCGAAGATTAACTTGCTGCGAGCGAGCGGAGTAGTGTCGAGTGCGGGCGCGGCCTGTGAGGCTGCATGGCACTGAAGGAATCCGACGCGATTGTGCTGCGGACCTATCCTCTGCGTGAAGCCGACCTGCTGGTAACTCTGTTTACCCGGACTGAAGGCAAGATTCGTGGTGTCGCGCGTTCGGCAAAGAAGTCCCGCCGACGATTTGGGGGAGCACTCGAACCGCTCACCTACGTCCGGGCCTTCTACGAGGATCGCGAACGGCAGGAGTTGAGCCGGCTCGACTCATGCGATGTGATCGAGTCCCCACTGGCGTCCGAGGTCGGTTACCCGCGTGCGGTGGCCTTGGCGCACCTGGCCGAACTGCTCGACGAGTTTTTGCCGGACAGGGAAGTGAACGACGCGGTATTCCGGCTCACGCTGTCTGTATTAGCGAGCCTGCGCGGACCGGACATCTGGATGCCGCTCACGTATTTCGAGCTCTGGCTGACGCGGCTGATGGGTTTTCTGCCGGAGCTTTCGGAATGCATTGTCTGTGGAAACGTTCTGAACGGTAGCCGGGCGTTCTTCCATGCGTTGGCGGACGGTCTCATGTGCGTGGATGACAAACGGCTGGCCTCGTCGGAAATGAGTTCCGAATCGCGAGCGCTGGCAGGGCAGATGTTCCGTGCGCCCGTCGAGCATTTGGCCGGTTCGGCATGGCCCAAGTCGCGGGGCAGTGATTTACGAAAATTCCTGGTGCAGACGTTGGAGCGGCACTTGGAAAAGAAATTGGTGACGGCAGGAATGCTGGAAAGAATTAGCACTTAGCAACCAGCATTCAGCCACCGCAATGTCGTTCAAGTTCGAGTTGTGTTCTCGCAATGCTGAGTGCTGAATGCCGAGTGCTTTTTTGACTCTTCCTAAACCCAATCCGCCTACGTTCCAGGAGTTGATTCTTCGCCTGCAAACCTTCTGGGCAGAGCATGGCTGCGTGTTGCAGCAACCGTATGACGTCGAGGTTGGCGCGGGAACCATGGCTCCGGAAACTTTTTTGCGCGTTCTCGGGCCCGATCCGTACAAGGTTGCGTACGTTCAGCCTTCGCGGCGTCCGGCCGATGGCCGTTACGGCGACAATCCCAACCGTCTTTTCAAGCACACACAATTGCAGGTCATCCTGAAACCGCCGCCCGAGAACGTGCAGGAGTTGTACCTCGAATCCCTCGGCGCCATCGGCATCGACCTTCGCCAGCACGACATCAAATTCGAAGAAGACAACTGGGAATCGCCCACGCTCGGCGCTTGGGGGATCGGTTGGCAGGTGATGCTCGACGGATTGGAGATCACACAGTTCACTTACTTCCAACAATGTGGTGGCGTGGACCTCGACCCGATCTCGGCCGAACTGACTTACGGCTTGGAAAGAATTGGGGCATTTCTGCAGGATGTCGATTCCATCTACGACATCGTCTGGGCGCGTGATCCGGAGACAAGCCGTATTACAACTTACGGCGACGTGCGTTTCGCCGACGAGTTGCAGTTTTCGGTTTACAATTTCGAAACAGCCGATGTCGAGAAAACCTGGAAGCATTTCGATACCTACGAGGCGGAGTGCAAAGCCCTGGTCGAAGCCTATGCTGCGCTGGCGAAGGATCGGGACTCAGAGAATGGCCGGCCTGCAACTGACCGGAAGCGTTTCCCGCTGCTGGCGGCGTACGATCTGTGTCTGAAGTGTTCGCACCTGTTCAACATACTCGACGCGCGAGGGGCGATTTCGGTTACGGAAAGAGTAGGAGTCATTGCCAGGGTTCGAGCCTTAGCTGTCGGCATCGCGAAAGCGTACGTGGAACAGCAGTCCAGGGCGGCGGCTCCGGTGTCAAACGAAAGCAAAAAGAAAGATCGCAAGCAGGCCAGGCAGGAAACCGTGTCAGCCCAGAGCGGCCAGGATTAGCAGGCCCTGTGACGGGGCTCACATTGCAAAGTTACTCGATCTGAAACAATAGTTGATTGCAGAATGCCTGATTTTCTCCTAGAAATTGGTTGCGAAGAGATTCCCGCACGCATGATCGATTCAGCGTCGCAGGAACTCCAAAAGCGTGTCACCGACCTGCTTACCCGGGAGCGCCTGCCGGCCACCGGATCGGTTTCTTATTTGGATACGCCTCGCCGATTGGCAGTGATGGCTTCCGGCATTCCCGCCGCCCAATCTGATTTGACCGAAGAGGTCACGGGGCCTCCCGTATCCGTCGCCTTCAAGGACGGCAACCCAACGGCTGCTGCGCAACAATTCGCCAAAAAGGCCGGGATGGATGTCGGGAGTTTGAAGCGCATCACGACAGCGAAAGGCGAGTACCTTTCAGCCACCGTGACGAACAAAGGCCGGGCCGCCGCCGATATTCTGGCCGAGGCGCTGCCGAAGGAAATCGGCTCCATTTACTGGCCAAAGAACATGTATTGGCGCAAGCCCACCGAGCGCTTCGTTCGACCCGTACGCTGGGTCGTTGCGATGCTGGATGGCAAGGTCATCCCGCTTGAATTTGATGGCATTCGCGCCGGGCAATTGTCTCGCGGGCATCGCATCCTTGCCGACAAACCTATAACGATCCCCTCCGCAGGACCTTCCTATTTGGCTGCGCTGGAAGAAGCAAAAGTTCTCAGCCGCGGCGCGCGCGAGAAGCAAATTCGCAAGCAACTGGATGCCGCAACCCGTACCATACCCGGTGCGCGCTGGCGAGACGACAACGATCTTCTTGACACGGTGATCAATCTCACGGAGTGGCCCTCCGCCATTCTTGGCAGTTTCGATCCTGAGTTCCTCGTTCTGCCCGAAGAGGTGCTGGTCACGGTCATGCGTGATCATCAGAAATACTTCGCGGTCGAAGATTCGCAAGGCAAGCTGGCGCCCCATTTCCTGGCGGTGCTCAACACGGATGGCGATCCCGACGGAACCATTCGCCACGGCCACGAGCGTGTACTCCGCGCCCGCTTCAATGATGCCCGCTTTTTCTGGAACACCGACCAGAAGCTCTCGTTGCGTGACCGAGTGTCTTTGCTGAAGAACGTCACCTTCCAGAAGGACCTGGGCAGCTACTACGAGAAGGCGCTGCGGGTGCAGCGTCTTGCCAGTTGGCTGTGCGAGATTCTCCGCGACGCTGGCCGCGAAATTCGTCCGGGAGTCGTACACAAAGCGGCGTGCCTGGCTAAGACCGATCTCACAACTGAGTTAGTAAAAGAGTTCACCGAATTGCAGGGTATTGTCGGCGGCCTCTATGCCCGCGTACAGAAGTTGGATGACGGGTTGCCGGATACGACGCGAATGGCGATCGCCGAGTCCATCTACGATCATTACAAGCCCGAGTCCATGGACGACTCAGTTCCGCGCTCCGTGGAAGGCGCGGTTCTGTCTATTGCCGACAAGGCCGACAGCATTGCCGGGATGTTCGCCCTGGGCATGATCCCCAGCGGCTCCAAAGATCCTTTTGCCTTACGCCGACAGGCAAACGGCATCGTAAAAATCATCGCCGAGCACAAGCTGTCTATCGGCTTTGAAACGCTTTTCCAATATGCGCGCGAAGCCTACCGCGGATCGCAGGCCGAGAAGAAGTTCTCGCCAAAGGTCGACTTGGCATCGGCGCTGAAGTCGTTCATGCGGGAGCGACTCGAGTTTTACATGCGTGACGTTCTTGGATTCGCCTACGACGTCGTGAACGCCGTTCTGGCCGCGGGATCGGACCAGGTAGTCGACGCAACTTCCCGCGCCGAAGCCGTGCGCAAAGTGCGTCCCTCGGCGGATTTCGAGTCTATTTCGATCGCGTTCAAGCGCATCAAAAATATACTGCGCCAGGCGAATGAAACCGGGAAGCGGATCGCCCCGGTCGCTGATTACAGTGCGTTCACAGATGAAGCCGAGAAGCAGCTGGCAGCACTGATCCCGGAAACCGCGAAGAAGGTTGAGCAACTCCGCCACGAACAGAATTATGAGAAGGCGCTGATTGAGATCTCTAAGCTGCGGCCCGCAGTCGACAAGTTCTTCGACAAGGTTATGGTGATGGTGGACGACGAACGGATACGCGCCAATCGCTTGGGTCTGTTGCAGACGTTATTAAGAGAGTTCTCGACCATCGCGGATTTTTCCGAGATCGTGACAGAAGGAAGCGGCAAATAACACCGGTCGCTCGGGTTGGGCTTACGCTCCTATGGGCTGACAAAATTTATGCAAGGAAGTGAATTCGTATCATGGCACCACTTTCACGGTGCCCGCAGTGGCTCGAAATTATCGCGGCTTTAGCCGCTTACAACAGTAAAGGACTAATGACATGGCGACGACTACTCTCCCTGAACCAGAGGTAAAACACGAAACTAAGTCTGCGACGAAGTATGTGTACTTCTTCGGCGGCGGCAAGGCCGACGGCAACGGCAAGATGAAAGATGAATTGGGCGGAAAGGGTGCTGGTCTGGCAGAAATGACGAACGCCGGCTTGCCGGTTCCTCCGGGCTTCACAATTCAAACCGACGCCTGCCGCGAGTACATGCGGACGAATGGGGTTTCTCCCGATGTCGATCACCAGATGGACGAAGCGCTGGCTCATCTCGAGGAACTCCAACGCCAGAAGCTCGGCAAAGGCGAGAACCCGCTGCTTGTCAGTGTTCGTTCGGGCGCAAAGTTTTCCATGCCGGGCATGATGGACACGATCCTCAACCTCGGCCTCAACGATACCAGCGTCGAAGCTCTCGCCAAGCGCAGCAACAATCCGCGATTCGCCGCCGACTCCTATCGTCGCCTTATCCAGATGTTCGGCAACGTGGTTCTCGAGATCCCCAAGCACGCTTTCGATGAAGTATTCGACGGCAAGAAGAAACAGAAGAAGGTGAAACTCGACACCGAACTCGATACCAAGGCGCTGAAGGAAGTCATCGAGGAGTACAAGAAGGTCGTCAAGAAACATACCAAGCGCGATTTCCCGCAGGACCCGCACGAACAGCTGGTCATGGCCCGCGATGCGGTGTTCCGTTCCTGGAACAATGATCGCGCCAAGCACTATCGCCGCATCAATAACATCTCCGACGATCTCGGCACCGCCGTCAACGTGCAAGCCATGGTCTTCGGCAATCTCGGCGAAACCAGCGGCACAGGCGTCGGCTTCACGCGCAATCCCGCCACCGGCGAAAAGGAATTCTATGGCGAGTTCCTGATGAACGCCCAAGGCGAAGATGTTGTCTCTGGCGTGCGCACCCCTGTTCACATCCTTGAACTCCAGAAGATCATGCCCGACGTCTACAACCAGCTCCGCGAAATCACCACGCGCCTGGAAAAGCACTATCGCGACATGCAGGATTTCGAGTTCACCATCCAGGACGCCAAGCTGTACATGCTGCAAACCCGCAATGGTAAGCGCACTGGATTGGCAGCGGTGAAAGTCGCGATTCAGATGGTGGAAGAAGGCTTAATTACAAAAGAAGAAGCGATCTTTCGCGTCGAGCCTAACCAGCTATATGACTTCCTGGTTCCACGCCTCGACGAGAAGAAGACCAAGGTCGAGGTACTGGCGACCGGTCTTCCGGCCTCGCCTGGAGCGGCTGTTGGCCAGATCGTATTTACGGCCGACGAAGCCGTCGAGAAGGCTGGACACGGAGCCAAGAAGAGTCCTGTGATCCTTGTCCGCGCGGAAACCACACCGGAAGACATCCATGGCATGGAAGTCGCCGTAGGTATCCTTACCTCCCGCGGCGGAATGACAAGTCACGCTGCCGTGGTAACGCGCGGCATGGGCAAGTGTTGCGTCGCCGGCGCCGGAGACATTGAGGTCGATGAGAAAGCGCGCGAGATGCGAGTCAAGGGCCAGGTGTTCCGGGCGGGAGACTGGATTTCGCTCGATGGCACGACTGGCCGCGTCATTAAGGGCAAGCTTGAGACGCTCCCGCCCAAGGCCGACGATCCCGAACTGATGAAACTGATGGGATGGGCAGAGCCGTTCCGCACGCTCAAGGTGCGCGCGAACGCAGATATCCCGCGGGACGCTATTCAGGCGCGTGCCTTCGGTGCACAGGGTATCGGTCTGTGCCGAACCGAGCACATGTTCTTCGGGGAAGAGAAAATTCCGCACATGCGCGCCATGATTCTCGCCAATGACGAGAAGAGCCGTCGCGCAGCGCTCAAAAAACTCCTTCCCATGCAGCGTAACGATTTCATCGGCGTGTTCCGCGCAATGGACGGTTTCCCGGTCACCATTCGCACGCTGGATCCTCCGCTGCACGAGTTCCTGCCACGCCGTGAGGACCTGATGGTGGATATCGCCACCCTGTCCATCATGGACGCCAAGCAGAAGAAGTCTTTAGTCGGGAAATACAAGGACTACGGCGCAAAAGCAACAGGAGACCTGAAGAAACTGCTGCCTCATCTGTTGAGCCGTGTGGAACAGCTACACGAGTTCAATCCCATGCTCGGGCATCGTGGCTGCCGCCTCGGCATCACGTATCCCGAGATTACGGAGATGCAGGCGCGCGCGATCTTCGAAGCTGCGGTCACCGTGGCGAAAGACGGCGTCAAGGTCTTCCCCGAGGTCATGATCCCGCTTACGGCCACCTTGAAAGAGATGGCAAATCAGGCCGCGATCGTGAATCGCGTTGCCCAGGAAGTCTTCGCCGAGAAGGAGCGCAAGGTCGACTACCTGGTCGGTACGATGATCGAGCTGCCGCGTGCCGCCCTGGTTGCCGATGAGATCGCGAAGGAAGCGCAGTTCTTCTCCTTCGGCACCAACGATCTCACGCAGACCACCTTCGGCTTCTCGCGGGATGACGTTAACAAAGTCCTCCCGACCTATATCGCGGAGGGCATTCTCAAGCAGGATCCGTTCGCAGTTCTCGATCGCGAAGGCGTCGGGCAGCTCGTAAAGATGGCGACAGAACGAGGACGCAAGACCCGTTCCGATCTTAAGGTAGGCATTTGCGGAGAGCACGGCGGTGAGCCGTCCTCCGTTGAATTCTGCCATCAAGTCGGGTTGAACTATGTTTCATGCTCGCCATTCCGCGTGCTGACGGCACGGCTTGCGGCAGCTCAGGCTGCAGCCAGTGACAAGCTGAAAGTCGAGGGTGGCCGAACTAAGTAGGCTGACTCTTGAGCAAAATAATAGGGGCCGATTTCCTCGGCCCCTTTCTCATCTTGGAACTATCCGCTAATCGAATGATCTATCCGCCCGCCAGTGAGAAGTTGACAGTCACGTTCGTGTCGACCTCCACCGGCTGACCATTTAGGTAGTACGGTTTGTATCGCCATTGCTTTACCGCCTGAATGGCGGCCTGCGTGAGCATCGGGTGACCACTGACAACTTGGAGATTCTGTACCTCGCCGTTCTTGCCGATGACGGCGTGCAGCACAACCGAACCCTGAATTCTCGCCTGCTTGGCAAGAGCCGGATAATCCGGAGTTACCTTCTTGATTAGCAAGCCCGACGTTACACCTTGGGAAACTCGAACTCGTTGCGGCGTCGGTTTGTCCGGCATGGCGACGGGTGAACTCGATAGCACTCCGCCGATCACGCCACCAACGCTTCCTCCGGCTACTCCGCCTGGTACGCCCCCGGGAACTCCGGCCATAGTTGCGGAAGGCGGTGCCTGTTGGGGCTCATCGGTAACCATTTTCACGGTTTTCGGAATGGTGGTCGGCGTCCGCAGCTCTGCTGTCGGATTCACCTTCACGACCTTCACTGCCTTCACGGGTGATGAAGCTGCCGGTGGTGGCGGCGGAGGCGGAGGTGGTGGCGGTGCTGTCAACATGGTTGTCAGCTCTTTAGTCGGCAGCGCCTGGGTGAACATAAGAGGCAGTATGACGATCACCGCGATGACAATCGCCTGCAACGAAAAAGAAATCAGCGTTGTCGAACCACGGTTAGTCTTGATCGTCTTTTTAGACTCAATGAATGTCTGCTCAAACATTGCATTTTCTCCCCTGCGCCTGTGTCTTCTCGTAACAGAAGAGAACAAAACGCCTCAGGCGCCAAGCAACGGTCTTAGATGGTCATGTTCGAGGACAGGCTGTCTATATATCGTGAGCAGGACATAATCGCGGAGTATTAGGAGGTGAGGTTCTCAATTCGAGAGTGGCACCCGAATTCCGACGCGCACTAAGGGTTTTAGTGTAGTTTCTGCAAACGGGAGATGACTTTCTGCGCGAAGTTCTCGTCCGATTCGGACCAGAGAAGCCGGCTGGTTGACCCGCTGTTTTTTTCCAGCGCCAGCGTGAACGCAACCAGTTTCGAAACATTCTGCTGCAACAAACCTTCTTGTTCTACTCCGAGTGTCAGGTTCTCCAGCAGAAAAGGGGAGTCCAAGCCGAAGTCGATTTCGATGTCACCGCTCTCCGAGTCTGCGCGATCAAATTCTCTCCCATGCACCAGGAATTTCACCGCACTCGGCTGAAGCCGCAGTCGGCCCGAAGCCTCGTCGGGCAGCCAGAGATCCCACGCCGCCTCGAACACATAGGCGAAATCGTCGTGCAGAAGATCAGACGCGACGCCCGCCGCCTCTTCCGGGTTCACGCCGGGGACGAATCGCCGTTCGAGCACCGTAGCCTCCGACCACGAGACCGGGTGAACGGTGAGGTATCCCACTCCGGGCCGCTGCTCGGAAAATGGGAACTGGCTCATAACCGTAACAGCTCGGGCCAGTATCTCGCTGGCCTCGAAGTGCGGAAACCATAAACTAAGATGGAGTGGATCAGGCATATCTGAGAATCGGACCACCTCCTGAGCGTTTCATGAGCGCGAATTCAAAAGCCGGCCCGCTTCGGCAATTGTAGCAATGAAGCGATATTTGCGTTGTGTGTCTCAGCGTGTCTCACCGATTCGCCTGATCACACTCCAAACGTAAATGGCAACGCGAGAGCAGACGTCGGGGAAACACAGAACCTCGAAGGGCGTGAATCGAGGAAGTGCGTGCATCGGTCGTTTTGTGCTACTTACGCGAAAAGAGCTTGGTGGCACTCACGCCGAGACATGATGTGACGGTCTGGGGCGCGCTGTCCGCTTCTGTCGCGAGGTGGTGGGAAAGCTCCGTGCACGTGCTTTGACACCGATATTCAGCGCTGTTACCATCGAAATCTCCGGTAGACATCCGTTCCAAAGTCCCCGTCGTCTAGCCCGGCCTAGGACATCGCCCTTTCACGGCGGTAACA
>JBPYEW010000169.1:0-55746 GCA_051984555.1 Terriglobales bacterium
ACGGATCGTCAGTGAGGTTGTCCCAGCAGAAATCAAGGTTGTGGGTGATACGGTGATTGCGCTCTATGCGGCGTTTGAAAACGGGGTCGGAATCGTAGTCATCGCAGGCACCGGATCGATTGCTTACGGCAAAAACCTGGAGGGCCAGACGGCGCGAGCAGGCGGGTGGGGCTATGCCATCTCCGACGAGGGATCGGGGCAATGGATTGGCAAGACCGCAGTTTCGGCAGCGTTACGGGCGCATGATCTGGGAGAGAGCTCGCGTGTCTTCCGATTGGTCTGTTCGGCATGGGGTATTGATGGAATTGACGATCTGGTGAAGGTTGCGAACGCCGTGCCTCCGCCAGATTACTTTGCACTTGTTCCAAGCATTCTCGAAGCGGCCGATATGGGTGATGCCTTGGCCCGCAGCGTTCTCACGCAGGCCGGAACAGAACTGGCCACATTGGCGAAGATCCTGATTGGGCGCATTTTCGAAAATCAGGCGAATGTTCCAGTGGCCATGTCGGGCGGTGTATTTCGTAACTCTGCGCTGGTGCGCCAGGTTTTCTACAATAGCCTGCGTTCGGAGTACCCGGATGCGAAGATCGGTTCGGCCGTGATTGAGCCGGTCAAAGGCGCACTGGCACTGGCGAGAACACAGTCCTGATATGTCTTTGAATCAAGCGAGCGGTGCGGCACCCACTTCCTCCCAGCTTGCAAAAACGGTACAAGCGGTTGAAAGTCCCGGCGAGTTGGTTAGGTTGGCTGCCGATCCCGGTTTATCTGAGGACCTCGCCCTGGCTTTGCTTGCTCGGCCCGACTTTCCTCCCGAGGCGCTCGAAGCGCTCAGCAAGAACAGTACCGTTGTAAAAACCCGGAAAATTCGCGTCGGGATCGTCGGACACCCAAACACCCGTCGACATGTTTCATTGCCGTTGCTGCGGCACCTTTACACCTTCGATCTGATGCAGGTCGCTCTGAAGCCGATTGTCCCGGCTGACGTGAAGCGTGCCGCCGAAGAGATACTCGCGAACAAGCTTGAGAGCATCTCGTCGGGCGCACGCCTGACGTTGGCACGGCGGGCGTCGGCACGAATTGCCGGGGAGTTACTTGCTGATAAAGAGATGCGGGTTATGCAGGCCGCTCTCGAGAATTCAAGGTTGACTGAGGCGCTCGTTGTCAAAACGTTGGCGCGGCATGATGTCTCGGCGATTCTTGTGGAGGCACTTTGCCGTCACGCCAAGTGGTCGTTGAGGCGCGAGGTTCGTATTGCGCTGCTAAGGAGTGACAAGACCCCACTCGCTCGGGCGTTGGAGCTTGCAAGAGCGTTGCCCATGGCATTGGTGCGAGAGATTCTGCAGGATTCCCGACTGCCTGCGAGTACGAAGACCTACATCATGAAAGAGATTGAGCAGGCAAGATAAGTTCGACCAGCGCGTGCAAGGTGGACTTCGCCGCGACGGCAGGTTCAATTTTTCCCGAAAACATCGCAAACAATAAAGGACGGGCTTTTGACGCCCGTCCCTTGGTGATTGTTAATCAGCTCTTGATCGATTTTGTCGCCGGATCCAAGTAGACCTGTGTCTTCCGGAAATACGATTCGTTAGCCATGTGGCAGGCCAGCGCTGCATGATTTCCGAAGACCGCGTCTTCGACAACCGGCTTACGAGAACGCACAGCCTGGAAGAAATTCCAAAGGTGCGGGCGCAAATCATCATAATCGTCGCTATGGAAATTAATGCCCTCGAGCGACGGCTCCTGACCGGGCTTGGGATCATTCTTCTCGTGCCATTCCTTGAAATACGCATCGCGCATCGCTTGCGGGAAACTTTGCGCGTAGTAGCTTGGGGCCTGGTCCGTGCCGGTTTGCGGGCTGAAGGAGAGAGCGAACTCGGTAACTTCGAGAATGCCCTTCGATCCCTGGAAGCGAACAGTCTCCGGCATCTCGGCGCCGAGGTTGAGCCGCATGTAGACCGGCAATTTGCCATATTCGAAGAGCGTGGCATGCACGTCCGGCATATTCCTGCCATCGGGCCAGCGGAGAATCCCGCCCATGGCCATCGCGCGCGTCGGCGGCTCGTTGATTCCGAGCGCAAAGATGGTGCCGCTTACCAGATGGACGAGGAGATCGCCGGCAACGCCGGTGCCGTATTCTTTCCAGCAACGCCAGCGAGCGAAGGCGAGAGGATCAAACGACTTTTTGGGCGCAGTCCCTTGCCAAGTATCCCAATCGAGGTTCTGAGGGGAGAGATCAGGCGGCGGTGGATATTCCCAGCATCCCGTCGGATCGTTGCGGCCGAGCCAGCCTTCCACCAGGTTGAGTTCACCGAGTTTGCCGCTCGCAATGATTTCTTTTGCCTTCTTGTATAGAACTGAGCTAACGCGCTGCGATCCGATCTGAACGATACGACCCGACTTCTGGTAAGCGGCGGCCATCTCATAGCCTTCGGCAGCGGTGTGCGACATCGGCTTCTCGCAGTAGATGTCCTTGCCGGCATTAACAGCGTCGACGACGACTTGCTTGTGCCAGTGGTCGGGAACGGCGGCGATGAGGCAGTCAATTTCCTTGTTGTTGAGCAGGTCGTGGTAGCGGCGGGTTACCGGCAAATTCGGCTTTTGCGTAATCTCTCGGGCAAGGGTATGGCGGCCGTCGTACAGGTCGCAAGCCGCAACACATTCGACGCCCGGCAGCGAGATAGCTGTCGTCAGCAGGGGCGCCCCCTGCATACCGATGCCGATGATCCCGAGTCGAAGTCGGTCACTCGGTGCAACGTTCTGGACGTAAGCTTCCGCCGGTAAGGGGTCGAGGAAAACGCTCTTGGTTGCAAGCAGGGCACCAGCAGCACCCGCGCTGGTTTGCAGGAATTGGCGGCGAGAGAAAAACGATTTCTTCATGACTGCGCTCCGAAAGCTGCCGTTAGGGTCGGCTGTCGGCTTTTCGCGATCCTCTTGGGAGCAGGTCTCTCTGCTCATCCAGTGATCGCGAAAGGCCAACGTCTAACGGCTAGCGGTCTGATACAGCTATTTGTTCAATGGCTTCATTGCCACTTCTTTGAAGAAAACGATGTCGTTGTCGCTGTGGTTCTGTAGGCCGAAATAACCTTCGTTTGGCCGAGGGCCGCGCTGTGGTTCAAAGTCAAACTTGCGTTCGGGGACGGGTTGGCCTTCGGTGTAGTCCGTAACCTTCTCTCCATTCAGGGAAACAATCGTGTGCGGGCCATCCAGAGTGATTTCCATGGTGTTCCACTCGGGGCCGGGCTTCCCGGGTTTCGCCAGCGGCTTGGTCAACGAATACAAAGTCCCGGTGATGTGGTACTCGTCTTCGTTAGATTTCTCTGGGTGGTTGTCAATCTGAACTTCGTAGCCATAGTGGACTGGCATCCACTCTTCGCGCGGCTCGATGGGAATGCGAATGAACACTCCGGAGTTGTCATTCTCGTCGCGCATTTTGAAGACGACGCGAAGCACGCAGTTCCCGATCTTCCCACCTGTCCAATAGAGAAGACCCATGCCACCGTGTGTCTGAATCAGGCCGTTCTCGACCGTCATGTTACCCGGACCGACATGTTTCCAGCCAGTGAGGTCCTTGCCATCGAACAGTTGTTTCCACTCGGAAGACTGCTGGGCGGTGGCAGGAATGGTGATAAGCGAGAGAAAAAACACTACTACTAGAGAAGTCCGCATCAGGTCACCTCGTAGAGCCGGAAATTATAGACCTTGGCGGGCAAAGACCAAAAACGAAAATGTGCAAAAGTCAGCGATTAAATCGTTTTTACTGCGCCGAAGAAGCCGTTACGTTGGAAGCAGCCTCGATGTGCTTCTTGTGAAGCAGGTTCACCAGGGCGTGATACAGGCGGGCGCGCATGTCGTAACGCTCATGGGCGCGGGTTATGTAGCGAACGACAACCTCTACACCACTCGAAGTGGGTCGCACGTCGACCGAAGGCACGGCGGTGAAAGACTTGACGCGATAGCGGGTGGTGGCGCGCTGCCATTCTTGTTCAGCTTCGCGCGCATTAGGCTCAGTCTCCTTAGTGACCAATTTCTGAACGCTATCGAGAACCGGATAGGGATTCTGCCCCCCGGGGATCATCAATTTGATTTCATCCCACAACCATTGTCCGGATGTTGAGAAATTGAAATAGTGACCTTCGACGGCATAGCTGTTGACGAATGCAACACGGCGTCCCGTGGGATGGCCTGAGTCGGTCCAATTGCCGGTTTCCAGGAGAACAGTGCGAAGGAGACCAATCTCGACAACTTCACCCCCGACTCCATTGATCTCGACCCAGTCCCCTACTCGAATGCCGTTGCGGCCCATAAGAACGAACCACCCGAAGAAAGCGACGATGAAGTCTTTCAGCGCGACCGTCAGCCCGGCACCCGCGAGACCCAGAATTGTTGGTGTCTGGCTCGGAGCGCCAAAGATGATGAATAGAATTGCGACCAGGCCGACCGCCTGGACAGCAAACTTAATGACTCCACGCATAGTACGGAGACGCGTTTTTTCCGGGGCGGGGTCGACAAAGTAGTGATCAATGGTGCGGTCGGCGAGATAGACGATCAGGATTACGAGGAGAATCCAAAGTGCCGACTGAAGCATGCCATGGAGAGCCGTCCGGCGGTGCGATTGGACAAGGCTTATCCACGACGCGTAGTTGGCCGCAAGTTCTTGCTCATCCTCGACGCGTTTGTCCAAGTCGGACATAGCTTTTTGATCGTTAGCGAAATGACGCAGTGATGTGATCGTGTCTGCGGCGCTTGCCGGCGGAGACGCAGGAGTATTCGTAGGTGTTGATTGCTTAATCGCCGCGCGTTCAGTGCTCTCCTGCTGGACATGTTGTTCAAGAATTGCATGTTCATGGGACAGGAGCTTGGCTGCTGTCGAAGCGTCGTCGCGGGCTGTTCCCAATGCCAGTTGTGCTGTGCCCAGGCTTAAGTAAGCACGGAGTTGCGGCGCAAGGTTGGTCGCCGTGTAGTCGGGAACCGCCGAGGCTTGAGCGTTGGAGGCAGCCGCGTGTTGTCCGGCTTCGTGCTCGTCGAGGAGACGCTGGATTTTTCCTTGAGCATCGCCGCCGGCACGGGTCAAATCTTCCTTCGCGTCGTCGAGTTCATCCTGATCCATCGCAAGCTGGGCCTGCGCGATATCGATTTGTTGCTGAACCCGATCTTTGCTGGTCTCGTTGGCTGCGGCTGCGAGTTTCTGAAGACCCTTGATTCGATCTTGATCTCTCTGAACGGCCGCCTCGCTCGCTGCAACTCGCTTGCTCAATTCGCGAGCTTCAGGACTGAGTTGAGGCGGGTGCTCCTGGGCTTCGCGTAGAGCATCGGCAAAGGCAAGGTCGACCTCGTGGTCGCCAAGACGCAAGGTCTCTTGTGACAGCCGCTGTTCATCAGGACCGGCAGCTAACGTAGATAGCTTACGGGCGGTCTGCAAAGGGCGTTGGTCGACGAGAGACTCGTTATCGCTCGAAGACGCCTTGGACAGCACCGGCGAGTTCGATCCCGAGGTCACGATCAGGCCGAATACTGTGAGCAGCACCAGAAAAAGCAATCCGCTCGCGATGATCCACTGACTGGACTTCATGAGTGATCGGGGTAGATCAGTGCGTCATTATAAGTCGGCTCTGTGAGCGTTTGAAGATGCAGCAGGCCTACTACTGGCGTAACCATGAGAGCCAGATGACCTCTCACTTTTTTCGAGCTCGGTTACTTGAAAAACTCCGACATGTCGTTGGCGTTCGCTGCAGCACCGGGATATGTTTTCACTCCTAGACCCTGGAGCATCAGGCGAAGCGTGTTCTGATGCTGATAGAGAGTGCTCGACTTGTAGCCGGCCTTGGACCACTGAGGGCTGACTGCAATCCAAGAGATTCGGCCGCCCCCGTGCGAGTTGTCGCTAGCGGATTCGTCGAAAACAATGACCAGCAGGCCGCCGTTCTTGAATGTCGCACTATTGATCAGGGGAGCGATGTTGGTTTTCAGCCAAGTGTCAGCAGTTGACAGCGGGCAATTGTGAGCGTCGTCGCAGATGTTCGGCGTTATGAACGAATATTGCGGGAGGGAGTTATTCGCCAAGTCCTTGGGGAATTGTGAGAACGGCACAAGGTTCTGTCTCTCCGCATTACTGTTCACCACGTCGGAGAAATAGGATAGAGGGCAGTGGCGGCGCACATAAGTAGCAGTGTCCGGCCCTAGGTATCCGACTGAAGGCAGGCTCTCCTCATAGGCTTTCCAGGTTTTACCGGCCGCGAGCAGATGGCGTACAACGTTGTCCGCACTGACGGTGTTCGTGTAGGAATCGTTATTCGTGATGATCTGGCCGGTTGTCATCTCAAAATAATTACCGATCGAAGGATGAGTGTTGGCGTAGTACTGAGTCGCCAAACCATACTTGCTTGCAAGACTGTTCAGGTAGGGCATCGCACTCGTGCCGATCACGCTGGAGTAGTTCTGGTTCTCTTCAACCACAACAAAAACGTGGCTGAACGTGGGCAACTGGGCCGTAGCGGACAAAGCTGAAATTAAGAGTAAGAAAGCAGCGGACAAGGTATTACGCATGACGGATGATCTCCTCGAGAATCAAGAGGACGAAGGGACTGGCTTTTTTCCAGCCTATCGAGGGCGAGGGATGACGTCAAATTCAGAGTAGAAGAAGACCTTTTGCGAGTTCCCCGTTCGCCAGCGAGGATTCAGGGCTCAGGACCTGGTATCCCAATAACCGGATCACAGTGTTGTTACAAAACGGTCGGCTATTTTCGAAAATGCTCCAGGATGGCTTGTGCTTGGGTTCTGGTCACGACCGCGGAAAGAGCGGCAGCGTCGGCTTGTTTTATGGCTTGAACGCTGCCGAAATGCTGAAGTAGACGCCGTGTCGTGTTTTGGCCTACGCCTGGGATGTCGAGGAGTTCTGTGGAGCGATCGCGAATCTGGCGCCGCTTGCGGTGGAAGGTCACGGCGAAGCGGTGAGCCTCGTCACGAATAAGCTGAACGAGGTGGAGCACCGGGCTATGGTGATCAAGGGCCACCGGCTCACTTTCCTGGCCATAAACGTAGATGATCTCCTCCCGCTTGGCGATCGAGGCCAATGGTTGATTCAGGATTTCAAGCGAGTCGAGGGCTTGTGCGGCCGCGTGCAATTGGCCGAGACCACCATCAATCAGGATTAAACCCGGCATCTTCTTTTTCTCTTCGTGGATGCGCCTGTAGCGCCGCGTAACTACTTCGCGCATCGAGGCGAAGTCATCGACACCCTCGACTGACTTTATGATGAATTTGCGGTAGTCGGATTTCTTCATCTGACCGTCTTGCCACACAACCATGGAGGCGACAGTTTCGGCGCCCTGAATATGGGAAATGTCGAAGCACTCGATGCGCGTAGGGAGTTCTGCCAACCCAAGGGTATCTTGTAATCCTTCCTGGATGGCGCGCTGGGTGGGCTTCATGATGCGGAAGCGCTGGTCATACGACTGCTTCGCATTGTTGCCGGCAAGGTCAATCAACGAACGCTTATCGCCGCGATGTGGAATTACAATCGAGACCCGCTTTGCGCGACCACCCTCGCCTGCGACCTGATCGGAGAGCAATTCCTCCAGCATTTCACGATCTTCGAAGTCCACCGGTAAGTACACATTCCTAGGAACATATGGCTGTCCGATATAGAGCTGCTTGAGGAAAGCCGAGAAGAACTCGCCGGGATTGAATTCTCGGGGAAAACCCTTTCGCGCCGCGCTATCGAGCTCTGTTGCGGTCTCGATGCTGGCGAAATCCGGGAGGTCTTCCCAGAAGAATTCGCGCCGATCGAGGACTTTACCTCCACGCATGTGAAACAGGTTCACGGCTAACATGCTGTTCTCGAAGTGATAGCCAACCACATCGGCATCGTCGCCTTCCACAGAGGCGATACGCTGTTTCTCCTGCAATTGCTCCACCGTCGAGATAAGGTCCCGGTATTTGGCGGCTCGCTCGAATTGCTGGTCTTGGGCAGCTTTCACCATACGCTCGTGCAGTGACCGGGAAAGATCCGTCTGGCGCCCATCCAGGAAGAGCTTCACATCCCGCACTGCTTCCATGTATACATCGGCGGTGGTCAAACCGGCGACACAGGGTCCGAGGCAGCGTCGAATGTAGTACTGCAAGCAAGGCCGGGCATGGCTGCGCGTAAGGTCAACCTGGCACGACGGGATCAGGAAATTGCGATGGATCAGGTCGACGATGCGATAGGCCAGATTGGCGGGGAAGTACGGTCCGTAATACGCACTGCCGTCCTTCCGCAAACGGCGCGTTACGTATACGCGGGGGTAAGACTCCCCAAGCGTGAGCTTGACGTATGGATACGTCTTGTCATCCCGGAGAAGGATATTGAAACGTGGCTGCTTTTGCTTGATGAGGTGGTTTTCAAGGGCGAGGGCCTCTTTGTTATTGTCGACGACGATGTAATCGACATCGACGGCCTCGCGAACAAGGGTGCCGGTTTTGGCGTCTTCGGCTCGACCCGCATGAAAGTAGGAACTGACCCGGTTCCGCAGGTTCTTGGCCTTGCCCACATAAATGACCTTCCCCTCGGCGTTCTTGTAGAGGTAGACGCCGGCTGCAGTCGGCAGCGTGCGGATTTTGGCGTGGAGGTCCATTCCCGACTAATTAGATTGATTTTAGTGGAAAGAGAATCAGCCCCGCGCCGACGAGCTAGAAAGGGCATGAGCGTCGAATAGTTGCGCGTTTTGCCGCAGATGCCGAGCGAGAATGACAGGATGTGTCAACGTGACTTAAGTAGTGGCTGGACCATGCAAAATTTCCACCAAGAGTGTTGGTAGTAGCTGGCCAAGAGTAATGACGAGAGTTGTCACTCCCCATAACATACACGAATTAAAGGACTTTTGTGCTCAGCTGGGTGCTGTGGAATTGGCAACACCCGTGCTCTGGTAGAGGGTGGATCGAGGCAAGTACGATCCCCAGGGACTCAAGTTTAGAATATTAAGAACTGAGATAAGAAGGAGCCCTTTTCATGAACCGCACTTCGCTAATCGGTCTTCTGGCCGTGAGCATGGCAGCATCGGTAGGCTGCGCCACCAAGAATTACACACGCCAGCAGACCACTCCGCTCATCAACAAGACCAACGAACTGGACGACCTCACCGCGAAAAATTCCAAGGACATCAAGGACGTGGACGCGCGGGCTCAGGCCGGAATCCAGCAGGTGAACTCGAAGACCACCGAAGTCGATACCAAAGCTCAGGCTGCTCGCCAGCAGGCTGACCAGGCTCAGACGCTCGCCGACACGGCCACCAAGCGGGTCGACGTTCTGAGCAGCACGGTTGCAAACCTCGACAACTACCGCCCCGTGGCTGACACCTCGGTTCTCTTCGCCTTCGATAAAGACAACTTGACCAAGAAAGACAAGGATGCACTGGACAAGTTGGCCTCTGATATCCCGAACGCGAAGGGATACATCATTACGGTGGAAGGCGGAACAGATTCCGTAGGCGACAAAGAGTACAACTACGGTCTCAGTGAGCGCCGCGCCAATTCGGTGATTCAGTATCTGGCTTCGAAATACAACGTCCCCGCCCACAAGATTTACTTGATCGGTTTGGGCAAAGACAAGCCGGTGGATAGCAATAAGACCTCCGCTGGCCGCGCCAAGAACCGCCGCGTGGACGTACACCTGATGACGAATATCCAGGGTCAGGCCACGCAACAGCCGCAGGCGAATACCGGCAGCGCTGGGCCAGGACAGAACTAGTTTTCTCCCTCCTCCCCGGAGGATCTTCGCCAACCAGGCCACTCACCCCCATGAGTGGCCTGCTTTTATTGTGCCGCAGTGTAGAAAGCCTTCACACGGAGCTTGGTCGGGCAACGGCTTGGTCTTAGGGTTTTCGAAGCAGTAAAATGGGATCAATGTTTCGTACTGTCTTAGCCACTCTTCTTGTTGTTGGGCTCGCCGGTTTCTCTGGTGCTCAGCAGACATCTTCGAAAACCTCCAACAGCCCGTCCAGTGTTCCTCAGACGCAAGCTCCTGCCACGACCGATCAGTCCTCAGACGAGCGCTCCGCTGGTCAGGATTCGATGCCGGATCGCCAGATGAGCGAGGAGAGCTCGAGTGCGGCCCACCGGGTCGATATAACCCCGCCGAAGAACGACGCAAAGGATCATCCATTTAGTGCGGACGCCGTGGAAGAGACGGAACCGCCGACCGACGTGCAGGAGTTTCATCCATGGGACCCGCATCGAGCCGCGAAGAACTTAGAGGTTGGCGAGTTCTACCTGAAGCGCAAGAACTACAAAGCCGCCGAATCGAGGTTCCGAGAGGCTTTGATTTACAAGTCGGATTATGCGATCGCAAAGTACCGGCTGGGGGAGGCCTTAGAGAAAGAAGGTTATATGGATGAAGCCAAGGCCAACTATGAAGGGTATCTCAAAATTTTGCCACACGGCCCGCTATCCGAAGATGCGGAAAAGGCGATCGCTCGTCTGAGTAAAGAGCAGCAATCTAAGAAGTAATTCAGCAAGGTTTTCTCTAGGCTTCGAATTCCAGCGTTCTCTATCAGGATTTCGCGGCGGAGGTCTGCTTCCGCTTTGCTAGCTGATCCAGGACCGCCCTTAAAGCGGTCTGGGTTTCTGGTCTCCACCACATCGCGAGAAGCTCTTCGATCTCCTGATTCAGACTTTTCTTAAATAACGCAGTGAGGGGTGCGCGTGCTTGAGCACGTGTGTCCGACATAGCCTGTGCGGGAAGTGAGAGAAACGTCTGACAGCGTTCCAGAGCTCTGGGGACAACCTCGTCGAGCGGTACGGTTTCGTCGACCAAGCCGTACCGCAAGGCTTCGTCTGGGCCAATGAGGGCTCCCGTCACGGCGAGCCGTTCTGCTTGGCGGTGACCCACAACGAGTTCCAGAGCATTGTGGATTACTGGTGGTAAGGTCAGACCGACCGCAACCTCATTGAGGCCGATTTTCCAATCTCCTTCGGCCATTACTCGCCAGTCGCAAAAAAGTGAGAGCACGACGCCGCCCGCCGGAGCGTGGCCCGTAATCGCGGCGACTGTTGGAACCGCGGAGCATGCCAGCGCTCCGAGAAGTCCATACAATCCGCGTAATAGATCCGCCATCTCGGAGCGGTCCATAGTCATGAGCAGGGGAAGATCGAGTCCTCCTGAAAACCGGCCGGATGAACCCGAAAGGATGATCGCGCGAGAGCCGTCTTTCACTGCCGAAAGAACGTACTCGGTCAGAGCCAAGATCAGATCGGGAGAGAGTGCATTGACGGGCGGACGGTTGAGGCGCAGTTCGCAGACTGACCCGTGCTGAAGGCTTGTGATCATTACAGCATTGTAGGAGACAGCAAGGTAGCAGGAAAGCGAACTGCTCTGTTTAGACAAACACGTTACAAATAGGCGATGACTAAAATACGGGTCCTACTTTTCGACATGCATATACTCGCCCGTTGTAGCGTTGACGGCTACGCGGAGTTTAGCAGTGTCGCGATCGGCGCCATATATGACGTGCCAGATAAGTTCATTGGAGCGGTTGAAGTCGAGAATGTAGATAACGGGCTGGTCGGGATTCTTCTCAAGAATTTTATCGCCACCGTGCTTTTGGGCTACATCGAAGGCCTGGTCAGAGTCGACTTTCAGGTAATTCGTATCAAAGATGCGGGTATTCGTGTTGGTGGGGCTGTAGGTATCTTCTGTCCCAAACGAAACGCCCCGCGAGGGGGCACCCGGAGCATCGGTCCCGGACCACATGAATGGCTTAGTTGCCCGCATTTGGCCGGGGGACGCAAATCCTGACCGCCACATTGCTGACTTGCCACCAGCCTGCTTGCCATTAACGAGCTCATGCCCTTTGGAGTCACTGTTGGTCTGGGATTGGAGGATGTATGGTTGCGCATCCGTCGCCCAATGACGAGCCTGAATGAACATCTTCTGAAAGGCGGAGCGACCGGCCAATAGATCTGCAGCTTTGGGCTTTTCAGGTTCGACTGGCTTTTGCGGTTCCGAATTGCAGCCAATGAACATCGCCAGAAGAAAGACCGCGATAACCAGCTTCTTCATAAACCGGTTCCTTTTTTCAAAATTTGTTCTAGCATTTGCTTGGCGACATTCTAAACGAAGCGGGAACCCGGACCATGAATTCGTCATGCGAGCGAATCCAGCAAGTCATCCGAACGGCGACTGCGGGTATGTCGCCTCAACAACTGGAGTGGAAACCCACAGGTAAGTGGAGTGCAGCTGACATCGTCGAGCACCTTGTGCTCAGCTATGCCGGGACCACTCTGGGCAGCAACAAGTGTCTTGAGATGGGGAAGCCAATCGCGCGCAAGTCGACGTTTAAGGATCGCGTTGTCACGTTAGTCGTGGTCGGGCTGGGATATCTGCCAAACGGCCGACAAGCTCCTGAGATGACAAAGCCGAAAGGGCTGCGGGGAGCGGACGCGATGGAGCGTTTCGACCGGGAGCTCGCGAACATGGACAGTGCGATTGCTTTGTGCGAGCAGCGATTCGGGCGTCACAACAAGTTGATGAATCATCCGATTATTGGTCCGCTCACCACGAATGAGTGGCGTAAATTCCATCTCGTCCATGCCTGCCATCATGCGAAGCAAATCAAGAGACTGAGAAACAGCCTGCAAGGCAAATAGTAGGATTCAGCGCTAATCGCCGTCGTCAGTATGGACACGGGTTGAGGCGAGGTGGACCGGGATGGGGTTCGCATACCGCAAGAAGCGGGCGTGACCGCGTGCTCGCCAATAGTGTGAGTCATAGGAAGCGAGCTTCAGGCCAGAACGCAGCATGCTGTAAAACGAGTGCTCTTCTGGGTCAACGACGATGCCGACGTGTCCTTGCCAAACAATGAGATCTCCCGGTTGCGGGTGTAACACACGATGGAAGCTTTCTGTTCCCTTGTACAGGGCAATAGAGTTCGTATAACGGAACGGCAAGCCTACAGCTTCGAAAATGGCGTTCACGAAATGCGAGCAATCGGAACCGGTGTAGTCCCCCTGGCTCGTATTTAGGGCGGCATCCACTACAGATTCACCCAATGTTTTGTCGAGCAAGTGAGCGGCGGGAACAAGCGTTTTGGAGGTATGAACGCGCTGAGCCAGACCGGGAAGGCTCGTTAGAACCAGCAGTCCCAAAGCTACAGTTTGGACAAGGCCTCTCATACGCGATTAACTTCAGATGCACTAGCATGCGAGGCCTATGCTGCTGGAAGGGCTCAATTGGCGCGGTTTTTCGGCTAATCGCGGACAGTGTTATACGGAGACACAGCGGTTCCCATCAGACGAGTTCAAAGCGAAGAACTAGCAGGCGAGCTGATCGCGCGTCAGTTTTAGGCCGTTCAGGTTGCCCAGAACCGTTACCGCGATATTGTCAGTTTGGAAGAAATCCGTAGCAAGAGCTTGCAAGTCATTGGACGTGACAGCTTCGATGCGGTCTATTAATTCATCAAGGCTGTAGAAGCGATCGAAGTACATTTCCTGGCGTGCCAAGTTCGACATCCGCGCGGTACTGGATTCAAGCGACAGCATCAGACTGCCTTTCAGTTGATCCTTGCAGCGGCGCAGTTCTTCTTCCGGAACAGCGATGTTCTTCAGGGTGCGGAATTCGGCGATAACCGATTCAACGACCCGGGCGGCGGATTCGCGGGAAGTACCGGCGTAGACACACAGACAGCCGGTGTCTCGATATGGATTAAGGTCGCTATAGATTGCATATACAAGGCCCTGGCGCTCGCGAATGTTCTGAAATAGTCGCGAGCTCATACCTCCACCAAGCACCGTGTTCAGGATGTACGAGGCATAACGCTTCTCGTGCGCGATCGGGTGTGAAGGAACACCGATACAGATCTGCACCTGCTCCAGCGCCTTCTTGTTACGCATGATGATGCGCGACACGACTTTGGGAGGTTGGCTATGGATACCATTGCTCACAGGCTGCATGTGTTCGAAATGCTTCTGTACCAAGTCTATGAAGCGCTGGTGATTGATATGTCCTGCGGCTGCGATAATGATGTTTCCCGGGCTGAAGCGCTGGGCGTAGGTGTCCATGACAACCGGCTGCTCAAACTTGCGCACGGTCTCCTTCGTCCCCAGGATCGGTTTACCCAGCGGGTGATCTTTCCAGAAATTCTGAGTGAAGATTTCGTGGACGAGATAGTCGGGATTGTCCTCGTCCATCTTGATTTCTTCGAGAATCACACCGCGTTCGCGACCGATGTCTTTCACGTTGAAGGTCGGATTCAGCACAAGATCGCTAAGCACCTCCATGGCAACTGGCAGATGCTCGTCGAGGACCTTCACGTTGAAGCAGATGCATTCCTTGGCGGTGAAAGCGTCCATATTGCCGCCTATCGAATCAACTTGGCGGGCAATATCCTCGGCGCTGCGGTGCTTGGTCCCCTTGAAAACCATGTGCTCAATGAAATGGGAGATCCCATTCCATTGGGGATCTTCATCCCGCGAACCGGTCTTTACCCAGATACCGACCGACACCGAGCGGATGTGCTGCATCTCTTCTGTGATAATAGTCAGGCCGTTGGGCAGGACTTCACGTCGGATCTGGCGTACGTCTTCAACCATGGCTGGGTACCCGGCCGGCCGGGAGAGCGCCGTCCGCTTCTTGATTATTCTGACACATGTCCGAGGGCTGTGCTCGGATACATTTGAGCCTTATTTATCAGTGACTTAACAGGTATTGCGAGAATCCCGTAACCGGCTTGCCTTCAGGGCGAACTGAACCGTTTACGGCTTACATTCAACATTAGATGCATGACTAAGAACAAAGAATCCGGACTGCTGGGCCTTAATCTCCAGGAACTTGTCACGTTGGTCGTAGAGGCAGGCCAGCCAAGCTACCGAGCGCAGCAGATTTTCGAAGCAATGTACCGGCAGAGGGTTGAGTCGGTGGAGGAGATCTCCAACCTGCCAGCCTCGTTCCGCCAGGAATTGTCGAGGCGGGGAGCGGACATCGGGTTACCGCTAGTAGAGAAGATGTTCGTGTCGGTGGACGGCACGGTGCGGTACCTGTTGAAGATGGCCGACGGTCAGACCGTGGAAACCGTGTGGATGCCGGAAGGAGATGACGGCGAGTGCGGGGATGGCAGCGAGGCAGGAGAGAACTCCGCCGTCTCATCCAGGTGGTACCGAGCGACAATCTGCGTTTCGAGCCAAGTCGGGTGCGCCGTCGACTGCCAGTTCTGCATGACGGCCCTGCTGGGGGTCAAGCGCAACCTGAGTGCCGGCGAAATTGTCGGGCAGATCTGCGCAGTGTTGCGGGATCAGAAGATTTCGCCGCCGCAAGATCGCGTGAACATCGTGTTTATGGGGATGGGCGAGCCGTTCTTGAACTACGACAACTTCATGAAGGCAGTCCGATTGTTGGTCGACGGTGTGGCGATCTCCGAATCAAGGATGACGGTTTCTACGGCCGGTATTGTGCCCCGGATTGCGGACTTCGGACGCGAACCGATCCGGCCCAAGCTGGCAATCTCTCTGAATGCGTCAAATGACACCATGCGAACTCAATTGATGCCAATCAACAAAAAATGGGATCTGGAAGAGCTCATCACTGCGGCCCGGGCGTTTCCACTGCGAAGTCGCGAGCGGCTCACTTTTGAATATGTGTTGCTGAATGACGTTAACGACTCACCCGAGAGTGCGCGTGAGGTGGTCGCAGTACTTCAAGGTCTCAAGGCGAAGGTGAACTTGATTGCATTGAACCCAGGCCCAGGCATCGATTTCCGAACGCCGGCGGAAAAGCGAGTGCTGAAATTTCAAGAGATACTGATAGAGAGTGGCATACCAACTTTCATTCGTCGTCCTCGAGGACGAGATATCTATGCGGCTTGTGGGCAGTTGAAGAGGACTACGGAGTTGGTGATGCCCGAGGCCTCGCGCTAGTCGGGTACACAATTGGTAATTGACACCGGGAGACATCAGGCACAAAATTTGCCTCCCACTTGGTTCCGCCGACAGGGCGTACCCCCGGAGGTTTCTCCCAATGCGTACTCTATTCAGGTTGCTTGCTGTTCTGGGTTTGTTCTGCCTGCCGGTCCCATTTGCGGCAGCTAACTCACTCTCCCTCGGACAGACCTGCGTATTTCAGAACAATGGGTTCACGAGCGTGAACCTCGCGGCCAATCCCGGAATAACCGTTTTTCCCAGTTCACCGGCCATTCAGAATCAGCTGTCGTTTTTTGTGCCGATCACCGGCGTTGTTCCTGTAGGTGCGGGAGATTCCCTCGTGATCAGTTCCAGTCTGTTGGGTGCGACGTTTATGCAGTCACTGATCATTCCCCCAGGCACTTACCCCCCTCCCGGGCATACAGGGTTCAATGAGTTGTTCCTTTTCAACTATCCCGGTGGACTGAGCACGGCGACACCAATCACGCTCTCATTGAATCTGTATGACGCAAGCGGGAAGCTTTTGAGCTCTTCTAATTATTCGTTCAAGTTCGAAGAGCCTGTACCGGAGCCTGCAACCATGTGTCTGCTGGGCACGGGGCTGGTTGGCATCGCGCTTAGAAGACTACGGGGATCAAGATAATCTTGATCTTCGGAATTATCCTAAAGCGAGTATGGAATACCAAGGACAGCGGCGGCGACTACTGTCCCTTCTCCAATTGTTGCGCGGCGGATTCGACCAGCGCCGCTTCGTCTTCTAGTATGCTGCCGATTCTTACGAGTTGATCGTCTGCTTCCTTCCACTTCTTCTGCTCGATGGCTTCGCGAACGCCCGGAATAGTTTTTACGCCATAACCCGTGTAGAAACCGGGAGCATAGATCATGTGCTTGAACCATGGCCGTCCGGGCAGGCCGTCCGAGCTTGTAAGTTTGCGTTCTGATTGGATGAGTAACGCATTAACAGCCTGGGCGGTAGAGTCGCTGAGCGTCACACCACCGTTCTTCCATACTCGATTCAGAGCTTTCTGATAATGCTCGGCGCTGCGAGTCAACGCTTCCGAACCGTTTAGCAATGGCGCAAAGTTGAGGTGTGGAGGAGTCGCTTCGGTCGCCGGTGCAGAGTACGGCTTCTTTGGGTCAGCGTTGGCGGTGAGATCGCCGTCGTCCACTTCGCGGTTTTGTTCGGCTATCTCATCCTGTTTCTTTTTCAGCAGTTTCTGGAGCTCGTCGGTGTACTTGTGAATTGTGTCGGCAAGGTCGGTGAACTCGTAGGGCAGGAGGTCGGCATCTGCGAGCCGCAGGACGGCCGTTCCGACGGTTTGGGAAAGTGCTTGTCCATATCGGAAATCGGTATCCGAGAAATGCGTGTACCAATAGAAATCGTCGTAGATAGAGTGGTAAATACCTCCGTCGTCTTCCCCGCCAAACCCGATATTCATCGACGCAATGCCAAGGTGGTCGACGAAGACGGTGTAATCGGACCCAGAACCCAGCGCGGGCATCCTCAAGTCGGCCCGTTGCCTAATATCTTTACGGTCATCGTCGGTTTTCGCTTCGACGATCTGGTGAGCCTGGGCACGCTTCCAGATGGCAATGTTCTTTTCGGGATCCTGAATGTCGCGCGAAACGCTGTTCATGAATCTCTCGAGTGAGTGGGAACCGGCGGCGAAGAGGAAGCCGCGCCCATTCCCGTCAGTATTGATATAGACAGCGTCGTGTTTAACGAGATCGTCGGCATGAGCCTCGCCCCACTCTGTGGAGCCAAGCAGACCAGGTTCTTCACCGTCCCATAGGCAATAGATGATCGTCCGTTTCGGACGCCAGCCTTGTTTCAGCAATTCGGCCAGTCCCCGCGCCTCCTCCATCAGGGCCACCGCGCCAGCCGTGGGGTCCTCAGCGCCATTCACCCAGCCGTCGTGGTGATTACCTCGCACGATCCACTCGTCCGGAAAGGTGGATCCGGGAATCTTTACGATTACGTCATACAAGGGCTTGATATCCCAATTCGATTTGACGCGAAGGTGTACCTTCGCGGGGCCGGGCCCGACGTGATATGTCATCGCGAGAGAACCTCGCCACTCTTCTGGAGCGAGAGGTCCTTTCAAAGCTGCGAGAAGCGGTTGGGCATCGCCGTACGAGATGGGCAGCACAGGTATTCTCGTTAGTGTCTTGACGTCCTTGATGTCGAGGCGCTTGGCGTCTTTTGTCGCGCCCACTCCGGGCGTGAGCGGATCCCCAGGATAGGTTGGCATATCCATCACGCTGCCTCGCTGCACGCCGTTCTTGTTTCGCATGGGACCCTCGGGAAAGACTTCGCCTTCGAAGTAGCCATCATCGCGAGGGTCAGAGTAGATAAGACATCCGATAGCGCCATGTTCCGCAGCGACTTTTGGCTTAATACCGCGCCATGAATTGCCATAACGCGCGATTACAATGGCTCCCTTGACTGAAATACCAAGCCGGTCAAGCTTTTCATAATCCTCCGGGATTCCATAGTTCACATACACCAAGGGAGCCGTGACATCGCCGTCGGCCGAGTAGGCGTTATATGTTGGCAGCTGTTCGTTCTGCTGGTTGGAAGTGGGATCCGCAGCAACGGACGCTTCCTGCAGCGCAGCGGTGAACTTGGCTGGAGCGACTAATTCGACTGCGCGCTCCTTGGGTGTCGGGAAGAGCACATCGAAGGTTTCTATATGTGCATTGAGTCCCCACTCTTTCATTTTCCCCAAGAGCCACTCCGCATTGTCTTTATCGTAGGGAGAACCAACATGATGAGGACGAGCTGTGAGGCGCTGCATGTAGTCGCGCTGGTTCTGCGGATTCGGGATGGCGCGGAACTTGGCTTCCCATTCATGCTCAGTCCGCGCTCCGTCAGCGGAGAATCCAGCGAGAGACTGCTCGTCCGCAATAGTTGCGGAGAGCGTCACTGTAGCAAGGACGAGACAAAGCAAGACTGCTTTGCGGCGCATCAAGATTCCTCCAGGTAACGCGGGTAAATAATCAATACAGAGTGGCGAATTATAAATCCTCGATGCAGGCAAGCCAAAATCGAAACATCGTGAGGCGATAGATGGGACTGCGTGCATGTCAGTTCACCGTGTCGGAGGAGAGATTAGTGCGCATAACCGACGCATATCTTGGCAAAACCAGAACTGCTGGAGTAGGCTGAGGCTCCTATGACAACTGCCCCACGTCGTTCTCTTCTTGTTGTTTTGATTCTCGCAGTCGCTGTCGTTCTGACGTCCGCTGATGCCGCGTCGGGAGCGAACTTTACTATCGAGCAGGTGCTAAGTTCTCCATTCCCGAGTGGCTTGACCGCCGCGACGCATTCGCCCAGGATAGCGTGGGTTTTCGACAAACAAGGCGCGCGGAACGTTTGGACAGCCGAGGGGCCGAACTTTGTCGCACGGCAAGTGACACATTACGCCACGGATGACGGCGAACCTATCGCAAGCCTTCGGTTGACCCCGGACGGGCGCACGGTCGTGTTCGCGCGAGGAACCGAGACCAATGAGCAGGGGCGAGTTGCGGACCCGACCAGCGAACTAAATGCGAGAAAGCAGTCCGTGTGGGCCGCCGATGTGGAGAGCGGCGCGATGCGTATGTTGGGCGAAATGGGATGCGGGGAAGAAGGGTGCGAGGACATCGAGATTTCGCCGGACGGCCAGTTTGCGGTGTGGGCAGCAAAAAAGCAGTTATGGATCGCACCTGTCTCGGGCGCAATGGCAGCGCACCAGTTGACTGATGTTCGGGGAAACAACCAGAGTCCAAAGTGGTCACCGGACGGGCGCCAGATCGCGTTCGTCAGCGATCGCGATGATCACAGCTTTGTGGTTGTTTACGACTTGGGACAGGACTCGGTGCGATATGTATCCCCGACCGTAGATCGCGATGGCAGTCCCCGTTGGTCTCCCGATGGAAAGCGAATCGGCTTTCTAAGAATTCCTGGAAAACAGCAGAAGCTCCCACTGATTCCAATCCGCGTCATTCCTTGGTCAATCTGGGTGGCTGATGTGGCCAGCGGAAACGCTCGCCAGATCTGGGCCAGCGGCGATAAAACCAACGATTCGTTCCCCGAACTTACCGCGGATATCTCTTTTGGGTTCCCAGCCAATGATCGAATCGTGTTCGCGTCGGAGCAGGATGGGCGGAATCACTTGTACTCGGTCTCGATTTCCGGTGGCAGTGCCGTGTTGCTCACGCCAGGAGAGTTCGACGTCGAGGACGTCAGCTTCAGCCCCGATTTGAAATCTGTCTTTTATTCGTCGAACCAGAATGACGTGGATCGCCGCCATCTTTGGACAGTTACCCTTCCCGACGGCAAGCCGCAAGCGCTGACCCAAGGCGAAACCATGGAGTGGACTCCGGTCGAGACCGGCCAAGGGAATTACGTTGTGTGTCTTGGGTCCACGGCGACTTCACCGGCCATGCCATATCGGATAGGCGCGAAAGGCCGGGAGATGCTAGCCGCTGCCGAATTGCCGAAGGACTTTCCATCGTCGCAACTGGTGGTGCCTAAGCAGGTGGTGTTCCGTAGCGAAGACGGCGTGGAAATCCATGGGCAGCTGTTTGTGCCGCAGGGACGCACGAACCGGGGACCGGCGCTGATCTTTATGCATGGTGGCCCTATCCGGCAGATGATGCTGGGCTTCCACTACATGGACTACTACCACAATGCATACGCCATGAATCAGTTCCTGGCGAATCACGGGTACGTGGTGCTGTCGGTAAATTACCGGCTCGGAATCATGTATGGCCGCGCCTTTCGGGAGGCTGAGCACACGGTGTGGCGGGGAGCGGCGGAGTACAAAGACATTGTGGCGGCGGGGAAGTACCTGCAAGGCTTGTCTACAGTGGATCCCAAGAAGATCGGGCTGTGGGGCGGCTCGTACGGAGGATTCCTCACCGCGATGGGATTGGCACGCAACTCGGACATGTTCGCGGCCGGCGTGGATTTGCATGGTGTTCACGACTGGTCGGTCTTTTTGCCGCACTGGCAACAGAATCTGCCGGAAGCACCTGATCTAAAGGAAGCTCAGAAACTGGCATTCGAATCGTCTCCCAATGCTTACGTGACTACGTGGAAATCTCCCGTCCTGCTGATTCAGGGGGACGATGACAGGAACGTCCCCTTTGAGCAAACAGTCGATTTGGCCCAACGATTAAGGGAACAACACGTCCCCATGGAACAGTTGGTATTTCCCGATGAGATACATGGATTCCTCATGCACAAGAGCTGGGTTCGAGCTTATGGCGCGACCTTGGACTTCTTTGACCGTGTTTTGAAGAATGGTGAGAACCCGGGCCAGAGGTAAACGGAAGTTTCCCTTGCTCGCGTCTACTCAGGACACTAATATCGAAGTAGTACCGGACTACATCGGGTTCAGCGCTTGTCTTTAGCAGATCTGAAGCGATTCCATACGAGATTGAAGGCGCCAGTCAGTCCTGGCGAAACGCGGCGCATTGAGCGCTGGCTCGCGTCAGCCCGAGTATTTCTGGCGGTGTCTGCTCTCGTTTCTGTTTGGCTAGATCCCAGCGAACTCAGTGTGTACTCGGGAAGTGTCCCCTACTGGTTGCTGCGGATCTACATTGCGCACAGTGTGGTAGTGCTGTTGCTGCTGCGCGCTCCGCTTCCTCCCTTCAATGTGCGCTGGGTGAGCCAGGAGTTGAGTCCGGCGTTCACGATTCTGATCCATGCGGCGGACGTCATCTGGCCAGCGTTGATCACACTGTATACGGCTGGGCAGCGCGGGCCGTTTTTTCTATTTTTCGTTTTCGTCCTACTGGCAGCGGCTTATCGTTGGGGCCTGTGGGAGACGCTGGGCACCGCAATGGGGGCGGTTGCCGTTCTATGGTTCGAGGGGTTGCTGCTCCACGAGGGCATGGTGCCATCGGGTGTGGTTGTAGGGGAGTTCGTACCGAAGCGACTGTTTCTGCGCTCGATTTCACTTCTTATAACAGGATTGCTGCTGGGATACCTGGCTGAGCAGCAGAAACGTCTGAGAGCTGAAAAAGTTGTGATCGCCCGGATCCTCGGGCGCGCCCGAGTCGAATCAGGGTTAAGCGGCACCCTGCAGGAGATCGTCCAGGAGTTGCTGGCCAGCTTTGGCGCAAAGTCGGCTGTTCTGGTCAGCCAAGAATCGAACAGCATGCGGGTATTCGTCGCCGAGGTGACAACAGGCGCGAACGCAACTTTGCAGTGGATTGATCCCAAGAGCTCAGACCGCGATTTCTACCTCGCGAACATGCCCGGCGATGCATTCTATGGCGTGAAGCACGGCTCGGGTGGCGACGTAGAAGCCGTGGACCAGGAGGGTGGACGCCTGCACAAGGTTCCGAGCGATATCTTGCAGCGGCTGTCAGAAAAGCATCAATTTCATAGCTTGGCGTCGGCGGGCTTCGCGTTCGGTAAGGAGTGGTGGGGGCGGTTGTTCCTGTTCAACCCTCATTTGTCCAGCGATCATCCAGAAGAACTGCGGTTTCTTCAGGAACTGATTCGTCATGTGGGGCCGGCTGTTTACAACGTCTATCTGATGCGGCGCCTGAGAGCGCGAGCGGGTGCGGTGGAGCGCGCGCGTGTAGCGCGTGAGTTGCATGACGGAGCAGTGCAATCATTGATTGCGATGGAAATGCAGGTAGATGTCGCGAGGCGCTATAGCGCCCATGATCCCCAACAGATCACCGCCGAGCTGGAGCGAATTCAGGCATTATTGCATGAGGAAGTTCTGAAGCTGCGGGAGTTGATGCAGGAGATGAAGTCGATCGATGTGGATGCCCGCAAGCTTCCGAGCTTCGTCAAAGACACGGTGGATCGCTTCCGCAGGGAGACAGGAATTAACGCGCAATTCATAGTCGACGTTGAGCCGAGCGGAGTTTCACCACGGGTATGCCGAGAGGTCGTGCGCATCATTCAGGAAGCGCTGGTGAACGTACGTAAGCACAGTAAAGCGAAGCAGGCTTTGGTCCGTTTAGTGTCTCATGGTGAAGAATGGAAGTTGACCGTGGAAGACGACGGTTGTGGCTTTGATTTTGCCGGACGGTTTTCACAGGCCCAATTAGACGAAGCACACAAAGGCCCGCTAGTCATAAAGGAGCGGGTGCGTTTGATTGAGGCGCAACTCACGATAGAATCGAATCCCGGCCAAGGGGCCCGTCTGGAAGTAACGATTCCGCAACACCGGGATGCTCCCCATGGATAGAAAAATTCAGCTTGTCATTGCCGATGATCACCCGATTTTTCGTGATGGCCTAAGACGCCTCTTGGAGGCAGAGTCTCGTATCAAGGTCATTGGCGAGGCTCGGGATGGAGCCGAAGCGGTAAAGCTTGTGCGACAGCTCAAGCCCGAGATTATGCTGCTTGACCAGAATATGCCCGCAAAAACCGGCCTCGATGCGCTCCGGGAGTTGAGTAAAGGCGAGGGCAATGGCTCAGTACGGATCATCCTGCTTACAGCGGCCATCGAGCAGAAGCAGATTGTGGAGGCACTGCAATTAGGCGCGCGTGGCATCGTCATGAAAGATTCCGCTACGCAGGTCTTGCTCAAGGCCATTGATGCGGTAATGAACGGCGAGTTCTGGGTCAACCTCCAAAGCGTGTCGAACCCAGTGCAATATCTGCAGGCAATGACAGAGTCGTCCGACAGGGAAGCGAAGAAAAAGAAGTTTGGTCTCACCCCTCGCGAGCTAGAGATTGTATCGGCGGTGGTGGCTGGTCTCGCCAACAAGGAAATTGCCGCCTATTTCAAGATCAGCGAAGATACGGTCAAACACCATTTGAGCAACATCTTCGATAAGTTGGGTGTTTCCACGCGTTTAGAGTTGGCCTTGTTCGCAGTGAATCAAGGTCTGCCTCTCATCAGCATTCCCTGACCCTCCCCGGCCATATAGCACTTTCGTGCCATTCCCCGACACTTAAAGGCCATTGGTACGCCCTCAGCGGGTGTTTACGATTTGAGCTAACGGCGCCTGGGCGTGTCAGTACGTTTTTCTCTTCTCTGGAAGATCCCTAAAGCGTCGCATACAAGGAGCCCTGAAGTGGCAAACCTCATGAAGCAGCTTTGGTCGGACGAGCGCGGGCAAGATATCGCGGAATACGCAGTGATGTTGGCGGTTATTCTTGTGATCGTGATCGGCACTGTGCGGTTGATCGGTTCCAACGCCAACACCGTATTCTCGCAAGTTGGCAGCGCAATCCAGTAAGCAATTCCTCGAACTGGAGCGTCCGGACCTATTTACAAGAAATTCGAATAAGCCAATCAGGTTCGACATGCCTGACTGTGGGCATTCCGCCTTGGGAATCGCCCGGTCGTGCTGTTGTCGAGTTAGATCAGCCTATTGGCCGGGCGAGCCCAGAGCGACCTTCTCTGGCCCGGCGGGTTTGTCTGCATCAATCCGGGTGAGGTAGGGATAAAACGGAGTCACTTCAAAAGGCATTTTTTCTCGCGCCGAGGTGAGGGCGACGGGCTTGCTCTTCAACAATTCCAGCTTATTAGTCCAAGGATCGACCTTAACCCGTCCGCCGAGCGGAAGGGCTGCAATCTGATCGGTGCGGCTCATTTCTAGTTGTGGAGCGGCATTGACCAGTTCGGCCAAGCGGACATCCTTCGCATTTGCCAGCGTGTCACCGAGGTGTGGTCGGATCAAGCTTCGCAACTCGGCGCTGCGGCCCTGAAGTGCACGCAGGAAAAGGCCGGCGTTGTTCAGCTTATCTTTGTAAGGCGAATTCTTCAGGAGTTCCAGTCCTCGTTTATCGGCCGCTGCTTCTTCGTCGGGGGTATGTCGGAACCCGAACCGGTCGAAGGTTTCATCGTCGGGAAAGAACATACGGTCATTGAAAGCGAGCTTGGTATCGAGACGATGACCGAGCGCGATATGGGCCAACTCATGCGAAAGCACCATCGCGAGAGAAGCCTCGTCCGGCAGCACGTCAATCATCCCTCTGCTGATCACGATGGTGTTGCCGACCGTGAACGATTCAAGTGGTGTCGTCAGAAGAACACGGCATCGAACCTCGGGATCGATGTTGAGGTTGTTCGTGACTTCCAGGTTGTTGACCACTGTATTTAGGACTTTGTCCACTTCTCCCGCAGGAGCTAGCAATCCAATCTTCTGGAGACGCTCCAAGGCGTTCTCCTCAGCCTGATGCTGCCATTCACGCTGGGCCTGTAGAGGGGACGCGTCTTGCGCGGCGTCACTCTGGTCACGAACGGCTTGGGGAGAATCCACAAGGATCTGCGCGAACTCCTCGTTCTTTCGCAGATGCTGAAGGTCGTAACCCCAGAGGCGAGTCTGAGCTTTGAAATGAATTGCCGATCCCATTCGATACTTCAGGTTGGACTCTTCGCTGTAGATATACGCGGGCAACCAGACACCGGGCCTCAAGTTCAGCCGCCAGCTGTCGAAATGCAGGTAGTAGCTGTACTTGGGATGCGGTGCATACGTCCCATTGAAGCGAACGATATTGTATTGCTGGTCATCGACCCAAATTCGGCCCAGGAACCGGCCGTCGCGGGAGTGATTCTTGGGTTGGACATCAATCACGATACAACGTACTTCGCCGAGAAATTCGCGTCGCACGAACTGGAAATCGTAATACTTACGCTGGAAGTCGTCGTCCACCATCACCATCTGAGCAAAGCCGTTCGGCATGAAACGCATGGAGTAGAAGCTGCTCAACTTGCCCCAAAAACGCTGGCGGAACCCAGGCATGGCCATGAAAGAATCATCATCGACGCCTTGGCTGATATCGAGACGACCGAGAAAATACTTGTCGCTTTCCGGCACTTCGCCGTACTCCTTGTCAGCCTTCATGTTCTGGATGTAGGTTTCGACCATCGGATGCAGGTGACGCATTTGGGCCACGAAAAAGTGCTCTCGCTCGACAACGCGGTCAATGACCTGATCGAAAGACGCAGCTGCCGGCGCGGGTGTAGCAGGTTTGACTTGTAGGTCGGCAGGTACCGCAGTCGAAGCCGGTTCGGTGGCGGGGGGAGCGGCGGTCTCCTGCGCGATGGCAAATCCGGCGCAGAGGACAAAAAGCAAACACGCAACGAATGACCTGATTCGACTGCTCATAACTCCTCTTCGTGATTCCGTCGTTTAGGCAATCTGGAAAACGATGTGCAACGTTGCCGTGAAATCGGTGGGCTGTCCGGACTTTTGCGCCGGCTTGAAATGGATCTGTTCCGCGGCACGGATGGCGTTTTCGTCCAATCCATGCCCCAACCCGCGAACCACGCGCACGACGTGAAGCTTGCCGGTAGCCTCGAAGACAACTTCCAGCAGAACCTCACCTTCTATGCGCAGTCTACGCGCTTCGTCTGTGTAAACGGGCGTGGGTTTGGAAATTATTTCTACTGCGGAAACAGGATCTGCTTTCTCGATTTGTCGTGACCGGCCAGGAGCAACGGGCGCAACGTCGGCGTCCCCGAATCCGCCTTGTCGGACAGTGCCGCGCGACGCGGAAATCTTTCCTGATCCGTCGCCCGTGGCGATGCCATTTCCAAATCCTGTGCTGGAGACAACGCCTTTTATGCCCTTCGCGCCACCGGTGCCGTTCCCGTATCCGGGCCCCCCGGGGAGATCGAAGGAGCCAACCTGCGCGATATTGACGGCACCGCCATGGCTTACGCTTGAAGGTACGCCGTTAGGATCGCCGAACCCACCAGTCTGTACATTTTTCGGAGCGGCAGCGATCGTAGGAGTCGCTGAACTTCCGGTGGAGAAAACATTCGTGCGAACCAGTTCACGAGGGACCACGGGTTTGGCCGCATCCATCGGAATCTTCTCTGCAGCAATCTGAACTTTCGGAGCGACCGGTTCCGGGATGTCCCGCTCTACCTTCGGTACGGACGGGCTTAGGTTGTCAGGAATGGGTTCCCGTAATTGCGCAACTGCTTTCGGCGGAACGATGCGTATGGGCGCCGGTTGATGGTTTACCGGTGGTGGATTGTCCACCAGAGCTACCACCTCATACTGCCTCACAGCTTGGGTGATGATATGAGGTCTTAACACGGCGACGAGCATGAGCAGTACGACGCAGGTACAGGTCAGGCTGTATCCGCAGAGAAACTGCTTCCAGCGTAATTTCGGTTGCGGGAGCAGAGAGAACATCGGCGCATCCGGAGCGGCTACTATGGCCAATTCCGGGCGCTGGCTGTGCATAACAACCGGCTTCGGCGAAGAACTCATGAGCTTGGGCTCACTTCCCGCCCGCGCCATCCTGGGAGACGGTCGGGTGTTAATGACTTGAACTCAACCAAGTGGAAGCACGCACAAGGCCAACTCCCCCACGACTGAGTGCGAGATAAGCGCTTGAGATCCAGCTACTTACCTTTTGATTATCGAATCTTAGCAAAAGCCTGGAGCGGCCATGCAAAAAAATTACAGCTTGCGAGAGGAAAACTCGCCGATGCGTTCAGTAATCTTTGCATCGGCGAGTTCAAATTACTTAGCAGCGTACGATTTTGTCGCTTTGGATTCCGCGAGTTGCGTTGCGTGTATCAACGATCAGTTGAGATTCATTGACAATGTGACGGTAATCGTAATCAGAGTGGTCCGTTACTATCAGCACGCAGTCGTATTGGCCGAGGTTGTCTAATTCGGTGCGTTTCATCTGCAGGTCGTAATGGCGGCCGCGGCCGATCATCGGGAAGTAAGGATCGTTGTACGAGACCTGCGCGCCTTCCTTTTGCAGAAGTTCGATGATGGTTAAAGAAGGCGATTCGCGCAAGTCATCGATGTCCTTTTTGTAGGCGACGCCAAGAACCAAAACGCGGGAACCGTTAAGCGCTTTCTTGCGACGATTCAACGCGTTCATCACCTCGGAAATGACGTGGTAGGGCATACCCACGTTGATCTCACCGGCCAACTCAATGAATTTGGTTCGGAAATCGAACTCCTTGGCCTTCCAGGAGAGATAGAAGGGGTCCACTGGAATGCAGTGTCCGCCCAGTCCGGGACCTGGGTAGAAAGGATGGAACCCGAAGGGCTTAGTAGCCGCGGCATCAATAACTTCCCAGATGTCTAATCCCATCCGCAGGCAAAGCATTTTGAGCTCGTTAACCAGCGCGATGTTGACACAGCGGTAAATATTTTCGAGGAGTTTCGTCATCTCAGCCGCAGCTGGGGAAGAGACGCGAACAACACGGTTGAAGATCGCCCCGTACAGAGCCGCGGCGAGATCGGAAGCTTGTTCGTCGAGCCCCCCGACCACTTTAGGGATATCACGGCGCGCGACTGAGGTATTGCCGGGATCCTCACGCTCGGGCGAGAACGCGACGAAAAATTCGTGTCCCGTGCTCACGCCATTGCGGGCAACTTTCAAGCCAGCGCGGTTCTTTTGTTCGAGGATGGGAATGAGAATTTCTTCCGTCGTACCCGGATAGGTGGTGCTTTCGAGAACGATCAACTGGCCGGAACGAAGATTGGGCGCGATGGCTTCCGCGGTCGCAGTGATGTAGCTCAGGTCGGGCTCGTGATACTCATTCAGTGGGGTAGGCACGCAGATGATCACCGCGTCCATTTCGGTGATTCGCGAATAATCGGCCGTGGCGGTGAAGCCGTGGGTGAGCGCTTCTTTGATTTCGGATGTCTCGATACGGTAGATGTACGATCCACCTTCGTTCAGCGTGTCGACTTTGCGACGGTCAATGTCGAAGCCGGTGACAGGGAATTTTTGCCCGATGTAGAGCAAGGCCAGAGGCAGCCCAACGTACCCCATGCCGATCACGGCTACTTTGGCTTCTCGGGCTTCGATCTTTTGTTTCAGCGTGGTAGATAAGGTGGAAAGCATCGCGCGAGTGGTCATGTTATTGATGTGGTAAACCCCAATCCTACTACAGAGTAAGCTGTTGGTTTTTAACGACCAGCTTGGAGAATGCAGGTGAAATTCCAATAAGGGATGGGGTAAGTTGTTGGTTTCAAGCGGTTTGTAACCTCTGCAAGAACAGCAAAGGCCCGGGATGAACTATTTTGCACTCCACGTGGCAGAGCCTTACGTTGCTGACGTGTAGCATGGCAAAACCGAACTACTATGAAAATGCGCTGGCGGATCGCCATCTTTCTATCGCTCTGTGCCGGGGTTCTTGCGTGGAATGCGGGCCGTGTGCTGCTTGTGAACGAGCCGGAAAGGGCGGATGCCATCCTGGTTTTGGCCGGGGAGACGGACAAGCGACCGAACCTGGGTATCCGGCTCTTACAGGGTAATTTCGCGCCAGTGATGGTTCTCGACGTCCCCGTTGATCAACGTGTTTATCAGTGGACGCAACCGGAACTGGCGGAGCACTGGGTGGCTAGTTTGCCGGAGGCAGCGAAAATCAGCGTGTGTCCGGTTTATGGGCTGTCAACCAAGGAAGAAGCGCACGACGCAGCCGCGTGCCTTCGAAAGCTGTCCGCAAAGACGGTTCTCCTCGTGACTTCCGACTACCACACACGAAGGGCGTCGAGTATTTTCCGGCATGAGCTGCCGGGAATGAAGATCAGTGTCGCCGCCGCTGCCGAACCCCGGGCGTTCGGCGTGAAGTGGTGGCAACAGCGCGAGTGGGCGAAAACGACCTTTTACGAATGGATTCGCCTGGTTTGGTGGGAAGTGGTCGACCGATGGAGATAGACGACACGTCTCCGGTACCCCCGAACGCATGTTCTGAAGAAACCAGAAGTGCATTGACGGGCAGCAACTTACAAGCTACGATGACGAAAAATCTTCACCAGCCAGTGGGAGTTTTCGGAAATGCGAAGCTTGAGCATTTTGATGCTGTGTACTGCGATCTTGATTGGCGCGACCGGCTTCTTGTTCGCCGCTGACACCAATGGAGCCATGGTGTATGCCCGCGGAACGGCGTGGGTCAATGGTGTAACAATTCCGAAATCCTCAGCCATTTTTCCCGGCGATCTGGTACAAACCAAGTCCGATTCGATCGCGAACATCAATACTCAGGGCACGAGTGTCATAGTCCAGGCGGATTCGCTGATCAAGCTGCAGGCGAATGCCATCGAGTTGGAGCATGGGGCAGTCAATATCGGCACTTCGAAGAACTTGGTTACCCACATAGGCGATCTCAGTGTTTCCCCGAAAGATGGGAATTGGACCGAATTCCAGGTTGCCGATCTGGACGGCAATGTCAGGATCATTGCAAAAAAGGGGGATCTGACGTTGCAAGATGAGGCAGGCAGCACCACACTCTCGGCGGGACAAGAAACTACCCGGGAGGAGACACACAACAAGAAAAGCAAGCGCCGGGGCGGGGGTGCAGTGACGGCAGCCCATGGCAGTGTGCTGGATTCACCGGCGGTCATCTACGGCGGAACTGCGATTGTGGGCGGCGTGACAGCATGGGTGCTACTGCAAGGAGACGATCCTGCGAGCCCCAGCGCCCCGTAATCCAGTTTCGGAATCCTCAAAAACCCATGATGTTGTAGCCGCAGTCTACGTAGATCGTCTCCCCAGTTATTCCTGAGGCCGCATCCGACGCGAGGAACACTCCCGTCGAACCAACTTCCTTTACATCCACATTGCGTTGCAAGGGTGCGCGCTCCGCGTGTGACTTGAGCATGTCGCCCAGACCGGAGATGCCGCGAGCGGCCAGCGTTTTGATAGGACCGGCAGAAATCGCGTTTACGCGGATGTTTCTCTTTCCGAGATCGTGCGCCAGGTAGCGCACGGTACATTCTAGAGCTGCTTTCGCCACACCCATGACGTTGTAATGAGGTACGACCTTCTCGGCTCCGTAATAGGTCATCGTTATGACGCTGCCGCCGTTCTCCATCAAGGGCGCGCCTGCGCGGCAGACCGCAATCAGAGAATAGACGCTGACGTCGTGTGCAACCCGGAAGCCTTCGCGAGATGTATTTACGAAATCACCTTTGAGTTCGTCGGCTGGGGCAAATGCCACGCTGTGGACGAGGGTGTCCACCTTGCCGTAACGGTTCTTGATTTCCGCGAATAACCGGTCTATCTCTTCGTCTCTTGAGACATCACACTGGAACGCTTCGGCACCGGGCAGCGAAAGGATCAAATCCTTAGCCTCTTGCTCAAGTCGTTCGTTCTGATACGTGATGGCCAGCTTCGCCCCGGCAGAATGCAGGCCCTGCGCAATGGACCAGGCGATACTGCGCTTGTTGGCGACTCCGAACACGACAGCGACCCGGCCCTCGAGATTGAGTGACATGAATGAGCTCCTGACCTTTTTAGGAAGGGAAAGGATATCAAATTGAGCGCCGACGCTTTGCTCGTCGTACCCGCCGTCAGTCAGTCGTAGAATCTGTGTCATTTATACTCGAGCTTCATGCGCCTGTTTCGGAAGAAGCAAAAGCAAGAGCACAAAATTCTCGAAGTGATTCAGCGTACCGGCGACGTGATGCAGTCGGAATATCATCGCGCGACGCCGGAGTGTCCACACCCCGAGCGGTGGAGCATGTATGACTCGATGACCGCAGAAGTCGAGGTGCTTGAGTTCTTGCGATGTGTGGTGACGACGATCAAGCCGGAATTGGTTGTCGAAACCGGAACTTTTAGTGGAATCAGCACGTTATGGATCGCGCAAGGTCTGAAGGCCAACGGTATCGGAAGAGTAGTCACCTGCGAGTTTGATCCTCTGGTGTACGCGAGCGCGAAGAAACGCTTCGAGGCCTCGGAACTGAATACGTTGATCGACTGTCGCAACGAGTCGAGCCTCGAAATGAAGGTAGATGGAACCATCGATCTCCTGTTCAGCGACAGCGACATGCCGATTCGCGAGCAAGAAGTTCGACGGTTTCTGCCGCAAATGAATCCGCAAGGCCTAATCCTTATGCACGACGCCAGTTCACACCTGAAGCAGGTGCGGGAGGCTGCCCTGAAACTCGAGTCCGAAGGCCTGATTTCGGTTGTTCTTCTACCCACGCCGCGAGGCTTGGTGGTCGCCCAGAAACGCTCCGGCCGCAAGTGAGCCGGTCACCCCTCCCTGTGAAGTCGGCCCTTGTTTCGCGAGTCTTTCGGCGATACGATTCGCGCTATTAGGGTGATGTCCCATCGTCGCGTGCGGAGGTCTGTGTCATGAAGCATTTGCTCGCCGTCATACTTCTCATTGTGTCCATCCAAGCGAGTGCTCAACTCGACAAAATCATCATTCCCGCGGGTACGCCCGAAGATCAGGCCCTCACGTCGATAAATGCCGAGCCGGATGCGCAGAAGAAGTTGGCGATGTATGACGACTTCGTGCAGAAGTTCTCCGGCAATCCGGCAGCTGTCGCGTATGGAAACTGGCAATTGGCACAGGCGTACCAGGCAGCCGGTGACCTTCCAAAGGCACTGCAGTATGGGGACAAGGCCTTGGCGGGCGCTCCTCACAGCATGGACATACTGGTGTTGCAGGCCAACCTGGCGCAGCAGATGAAAGATAACGCGAAGTTGGTGGACTATGCAGAGCGGGGCGGAGAGGTATTCCAATCCATTGGGAAACAGTCGAAGCCGGAAGGTCTAAGCGATCAGGATTTCGCATCTCGGGTCGCGGAGGAGAAGTCGTCAGCCAAGAGTTCCTGCGAGTTCCTCGAAGCGGCTGCTTTCAATGCAATTGCCGCCGAGCAGGCTCCAAAAACGAGGATGGATTACATCGAGAAGTTCACCGCGGCATTTCCGGAATCGCGGTTTGGCGAGCAAGTAGCCCAATATGCCATGTATACGCTCGGGCCGGGGCAATTGAACGATTCGGCGCGCCTGGTTGGATTCGGCGAGAAGGCACTCGCCTCGAACCCCAGTAACGTTCCGGTGCTGTTGATGCTGGCCGATTACTACTCTGAGAGCGGAAAGCCGGGAGGGGAAGGCAAGGCGATCGGGTATTCGGAGAAAGTGCTTGAATTGACGAAAGCGGAAGCTCCGGATGCAGACCGTTCGCGCAAGCTTTCGTCGGGTATCGCACATTCCACGATCGGTTACGCGCTCATGAAACAAGACAAGACGGCGGTCGCCGTCCCACAACTGAAATCCGCCGTGGAACTGCTAAAGGGCCAGGACGATACAGCCTATGCAACTGCCCTATACCGCCTGGGATATGCATACGCAAAGTTGAATAAAGTGACCGAGGCAAGAGAGACGCTGACGCAAGCCGTACAGATTTCCGGCCCGGTCCAGAAGCCGGCGCAAGATTTGCTCACGAAGATCAATACGGCAAGAGCAAAAGCCAAGTAGAAGAGCAGCTATTGTTAGTGGCGAACAAGATCGTCCGACAAGAGCTGCGCCTTCATGGCAAGATTATGTCCCCGCTGTACGTCGCCTTCCTTCAGCGCTGCATTCGCTTGCTCGATGAAGAGCTTGATCTGGTCAACGGTCGCCTGTTGATTGGTGTTTAGATTTCGCCCCGACACCGTTTTCAGATTGTTCTGAGCCGAAGCTAGAAGTTGATCCGTGCTGCGCCGTGCGACAGGATCGGTTGGTACGGAAGGGCTCAACTGAACGTCAGGCTCGGAAGTCCCGCCGTTGCGGACCACAATCTTCCGCGGCCCGGATGAATTCCCCACAGTCTTCTTCTTAGTGTGCTTTTTTTTCTTCTTTGCCGGATTCGTTGTTTTTGCAGGAGGCTTCGTCTCCGCTGCAGGAGGCGCTGACTGTTGATGCTCCGGCGTAGGAGTCGGCGGGCCTGGTGCTGGCTGCGGTTCAGGAGGCAATTCGCACGTGTCTTTGCTCTTTGAGCAGTCTTGCGCGGGCGCGGCCCCGGTCGGAGCGGGAGCAGGCGCGTTCGATGGGGAAGTTTGCTCCTGAGTCGTCGAGGGAATTTGGGACGAATTCCTGGCGTTGGCTATGGCGGTTGCGCAACAGATAAGAAAGCAGGCGATTGCTGCTTTGGCCAGAGAATTCATGCTCACCGTATAAGGAACCCATCTCATTTTAGCGCCGAGAGCAGCTAGTTGCGAGAGTCGTACAGAAGGATTAGGTAGATACTTCTTCTTCGTTTATGTCTCTAACTTCTGGTTGGACGTCTGCTTTGGAGTTCGCAGGTAATTCTGCCAGCGGTAGCTGCAGACGAAACGTGGTGCCCTTTCCTTCGGAAGTCTGGAACTCAACAGACCCATAATGCCATTGCATGATCTGATAAGTTTGCGCGAGTCCGATACCGCTACCGCCTTTCTTGGTTGTGAAATAAAGCTCAAAGATCTTTTCCTGGACATCTTTGGGGATACCACTCCCTTCATCACGAACTTCGATGATTGCGTTCCCATCTTCAATGTGTGAGGAAATGGTGAGAGTGCCGCCGTCTGGCATCGCCTGCTCTCCATTGATGACAACGTTGAGCAGTGCTTGTTTTAGAAAATCGATGTCAACCTTAACCGGCAGAGGCTCGGGCGAATGCAAGCGCACGAAGTGCACGTGATGCACTTCGGCATCGGGTAGGGCAAGCAGAGCCACTTCGTCGACAACCCGGCGAAGATCGACTTCCTGCATGTGCAACTCGCGTTGGCGAGTGAACTCGACAAGGGTTTGAACCACCCGATCAAGCCGGTGTATTTCACTATCTATAATGTCCATGTGCCGGCGAGTGTCAGGATCTACCTGCTGCAACTTATGCTGTAGCAATTGCAGATGCAGAACGATCGCGTTGATGGGATTTTTCACTTCGTGGGCAACGCCGCGAGTGATGCGGCCGCTGGCCGACAGCCGACGGGAGGTTTCAATCTCGTCTTCGATACGACGAACCGATTCGGCATCGCGCATCGTGAGCAGCGCGCCAATCTGTGCCCCTGCTTCCTGGATGAAATCGAGGGAAAGCTGTACGCGTTTGCCGTCCGAGCCTTCGACCTCTTTTTGAACAATCGGCCACTGGCGCTCGAAAGAATGCCGCAACAAAGAACACAGAGGTGTTGCGTCTGTGAAGAGGTCTTGAACCGTATGGCCCAGCATCTCGCTCCGACGCCGACCTAAGAATCGCTCGACGGAGGCGCTGACCAGAACGACACGAAAGTCTCCGGTGAACAGCATTAAGCCGTCCTGGAGGTTGGCCATAATCTGGTCCACATTGTCTTTCAACGCAGAAAAAATTTCCCGCGTATCGCGCATTTGGCGGCCAAGATGAGCGATTTTGAGAGTTACCAGACCGTACTCGTCGTACTTGGTATCAGCGTCAGGCAACACGGGCGTAGGTTCTCCCGCGCTGACAATGTCCAGACTGCGACTGATTTTTTCGAGCGGCCCGAGAGCCAAATGAGATAAGCCGGCAGCGAGAATAATCGATAAGAACAGTGCCACGACAGAATAGATCACGGCATGGCGAAGACGAGGTGCGACTTCGTTCTTCAGAAAAACCGTGGAAACTCCGACTCGCACGGTTCCGAACGGGTTTCCGTCGAGTACCAGCGGCGTACTCACTTCGAAGACCGACGCAGGGCTATACACAATCCGCAGTTGCCGCCGGAAGCCGGCGTCTCGAACGTAAGAGAAGTCTGGACGAAAAGGGAGAGGCTTGCCGGCAGCTTCAGGATTGGTGTGGAGAAGTGCGCGATTATTGGTGTCGACAATGGCGGCATCGTAGATGATCGGCCAATTACCGACAACCGACTCAAGCATGTTGTTGAGATCTACGTCAGTCGCAAGATACTCGCTGATCGCCTGACGAACGGCCGCCGGATTGTTCGTGTCGATTCGGGTGCTACTGAGGTCTGGCGTCGCGTTGTAAGCGGCATACGCCAATTGTTGACTCAGCAGGGAAGCGGTTTCATATGCTGTCGTGACTCGCTGGCGCAACAATTCCGAGATGTAGATGTATGAGAATGCGCAGACCAGGACGAACACCATGAGGGTGATGCCCAGCACGATTTGAGTTCTACGGCGCATAAATCATTTAGCGAGATGATGGAATCCCGCTTGGGCGGACAAAGTGGTCAAGTTCGCAGTCGAGACGACTGTTCATTCTTCTTTAGCAGCAACGTCGGCCTGCGCACTGCCATACTCCTTAAGCTTATTATGAAGTGTTTTCAGGCTAATTCCGAGGATTTCGGCCGCCCTAGTCTTATTGTTATTGGTAGCCTCCAGGGTCTTAAGGATCAGCAACTTCTCCGCTTCTTCCACCGTCGTGCCCACTCCAAGTCGCACGGCGTCCGGGTCGTTAGCCGCCGAACGCAGCGTACCCTGCCCAAATCCGGGGGGTAGGTGCTTGGTTTCTACGACGGACCCTTCGCAAACGATTACAGCGCGCTCGAGGGTGTTACGCAATTCGCGCACGTTTCCGGGCCATGAGTAGTTCTGGAAAGCATGCAGCACGGCTTCGCTGATGGTGCCGACCCTGCGTCCGTGCTTTTCATTCATTTCTCCCAGCAGCGCTTGAACGAGTTCGGCCAAGTCTTCCTTGTGCTCGCGGAGGGGAGGCATGTGAATATTGAATACATTCAGACGATAATAAAGATCGTTGCGGAGTTCACCCTTCGCGACCGCCTCTTCAGGAACCTTGTTTGTGGCAGCTAGTACGCGAACGTCCACGGTTGTCTCGACCTTGCTCCCGAGGCGGCGGAGTTTACGATCCTCCAGGACGCGCAAGAGCTTGGCTTGAGTCGCAACCGGCATCTCGCCAATCTCATCGAGTAGAAGAGTGCCGCCCTCTGCTAACTCGAAACAGCCGGTGCGGCGCTCAAGCGCTCCAGTAAAGGCCCCTTTTTCATGGCCGAAGATTTCGCTCTCGATCAGTGTTTCGGGAATTGCGGCACAGTTGATCGCTATGAATGGTTTGCTGCGGCGCGGACTGAGTTCGTGAATTGTCCGGGCAACGAGTTCCTTGCCGGTACCGCTGGCGCCCGTAATCAACACGGAAGCGGTGCTGGGAGCGACCATCTCGATGAGGTGGAAAATCTCCTGCATCTTCTTCGAACTTCCGACTAAGGCACCCAGCGAACCGGTGTCCCGCAATTTGCGGCGAGTGACCTCGAGTTCGGTCCGGGTCTCGACCAGGCTCGTGAGGTTTTGGAGGATGCTCCTTAGGCGCATGACGTCGATGGGCTTCTGTATAAAGTCGTTGGCGCCTTTCTTCATGGCTTCGACAGCGCTGTCGATCGTGCCTTGGGCGGTGACCACAACAACGGCCATGGTTTGAGGTTGAGAATCCAGGCGTTCGATCAGTTCCATGCCGCCCATCCGTGGCATTTTTAAGTCGGTAACAATGATCGACGGGGACCACGCGGCGACTTTTTCTAGCGCTTCGACTCCATCGCGCGCGGTATCGGTGCGATAACCCCAAGCTGAAATCAGTTCAGCAAGGCCAGTTCGTTCGTTGTCTTCGTCTTCGACGATCAAGACTTTTTCTTGGTTCATAAGGACTTTGTCATTATTCAGACTGACAGTGATTCGATCAAGTTCCGCTTGGCCGAAATCGGTATGACTCGCAAGCTCCCATACTTCGGGTTTACCTTCTAAGTCCCAAATGTAAAAGGAGTTGCGAATTAAGCCGAAGAGTCATTTACCATACCTGAAGCGGTGCTGTGTTCGGTTTATGCACGGAATAGTGTAATTGGCTGTTGGGCCGGTCCTCTCTACCTCCGAACCGAGCGCCGAGTTCCCTCAGAGCCCGGAGGAATTGCGATGTCACAATATTGTGCTGAACGGAGCAGCCGGAAGTGGTTTTCCGGTCTAATACTCATTACTTTGACGACAATGCTGGCCGGGTTCGCGCTCGGGCAGGATCAAAACCCACCGAAGGCGGATCTATTTGCAGGTTATCAGTGGTTGAATCCCGGCGCCAAAATACCGGAGCCAGGATTCGCCAACAGCAGCGGCCAGTTTACCCCGAACACTCTGCCCGATATGCCGCAGGGCTTTGGACTGGCATTTGCGTACAATTTTCATCCCAATGTTGCCGTCGAAGGCGATTACGGCGGGAATTGGAAGAACGGATTCAACATCAACACCTATTCGTTCGGTCCGCGCTTCACATTGCGTACGGAAGGTTTGAACCTCTTCGCTCATGCCTTGGTGAGCCTGAACCAGTTCGGGGCGCCGTTCGGAAGTAGCCACTCAGGAGGCGCGATCATCGGCGGTGGCATTGATCTTCCTATTAACAAGTACTTCGATGTCCGTCTGATTGAAGCCGACTACCAGTACGCGCGCCAGAAGTTCGGTTTTGTTCCCAACGACCAATCGTTGCGGCGCGTCAGCTTTGAAGGTGCGCGTTTGCGAAGCGGTATCGTGTTCAAGTTCGGCGGTGCGCCCGCTGTAGCGCCCACGGCAACTTGCACTGCGCAGCCCACCGAAGTAATGGTCGGTGAGCCGGTCACTGTGAAGGCCACGGTGGACAACTTCAATCCCAAACACCCTGTTCAGTACAGCTGGAGCAGCAACGGCGGGAAGATCGCCGGTAAGGATAATACTGCGAGCATCGATACGAATGGGATTGCTGGCGGGAACTACACGGCTACACTTCGCGCTACCGATCCCAAAGCGAAGAATAACAATGAGGCAAGTTGCACGGCTAACTTCACGGTCAAAGAGCCACCTAAAAATCCACCGACCATGAGTTGCACGGCCAACCCGAATTCTTTGCAAGCAGGAGGAACAGCTGCCGTCACCTGCGAATGCAAGAGTCCAGACAATGTTGAAGTGAATGTAGGGACGTGGACAGCCAGCGCAGGCTCGATTACTGGAACAGGCAATACCGGAACATTGACTACTGCCGGGGCGTCACCCGGTCCGATCACAGTCACAGCAGCTTGCACTGACAAGCGAGGACTGAATACGAATGCTACGACGCAGGTCACGATAGAGGCGCCTCCACCCCCGCAAGTTTCCCCGGAGGTGCAGCGACTCGAGCAGAAGCTTGCGTTGCACAGCGTTTACTTCCCGACAGCACAGCCGTCTCCCGCGAATCCGAAAGGTGGTCTGCTCAAGAGTCAACAGGATATCCTCTCGGAACTGGCGAGCGACTTCCAAAAGTACGTGCAGGCGAAGCCGGATGCGCACCTCATCCTGGAAGGGCATGCTGATCCACGCGGCGGTCAGGAATACAACCAGAAACTCTCGGAGCGGCGCGTGGAGCGCGTCAAGAGCTTCCTCGTGGAACATGGTGTTCCAGAGGCGAACATAGATACGAAGGCCCTTGGCGATCAACACAATCTCACGCCGGATGAGGTGAAAGCCTCGGTTGAACAGAATCCGGACCTAACCCCCGGCGAGCGAACCAGGATTCTCAAGAACAGCCGAACTATCATCCTGGCCAGCAACCGAAGAGTCGATGTCACGCTCAGCACGACGGGGCAAACCTCGGTTCGTCAATTCCCGTTCAATGCAGCGGACTCGCTCAGCTTGATCGGTGGCAGGGAAGTGAAGGGTAAGACGCCGGCCAAGTCCACTAAGAAAAAAGGTACCAAAGCTACGAAGAAGAGCCAGTAGTCGGTAAAAGCAAAGGGTCGACAGGGGTGCACTCCGGTCGGCCCTTTTGTGTGTCTGTGACCGGATGTCCGTAAAATCTACATAGGTGGGAATCTCGGGCGACAATTTAACTCGTTGATTTTGTTAAAGGCTCCATTGGCATCCGCTTTGCGATTACTTCGATCGAACATGGCGATGTTTGGTCAAAATCAAAGAAAGCATTGTCTTTGGGTTATGGCTTTGGCCATTGCTGTAATCGCGTCCTGCGGTTGCAATCGCAACTCGGCACGTATGATGACAGGCGACCAGGGAGGGGCATCTAATGTACCCCCTCAAACACAGCAGGCTCCTTTCAAACAATCGTGGGACAGCGCGGATGGCATTTCGCCAAGTGAATCCCTGGTTGCTCTACCTCATCAGCTTCCCGCGGGAACAGCGCTTATCGTTCGCCTGCAATCAGGAGTTTTCAGCGAGAGCGCGCATCCAGGGGACGACTTCGAAGCGGTCCTGGACGAGCCCATCATAATCGGAGGCCAAACCATTGTTCCTCGCGGTGTTCCTGTCAAAGGAAGAGTGCTCGCCGCGAAACCATCTGGCCGATTGCAGGATCCGGGTTATCTCCGTTTGGGATTGGCGAGCATCACCTTGAATGGGAAAACGGTTTCCATTCAAACCTCGAGCATTTCCGTAAAAGGGAAATCCCATGAGAAGCATAACTGGTCGAGCATTGGTGGGGGAGTGGCTGCGGGTGCGCTCATAGGCGGGCTGGCGGGCGGTGGAAAAGGCGCGCTTGTTGGAAGCAGCATCGGAGGCGCCGGGGGGACCGGATTTGCCTACGCGACTGGAAAGAAAGATGTGGGCTTTGGTGCCGAACGCCGTCTCACCTTTCGCTTGACCGGTGCGTTGGACGTGAAAGGCTAGTTGGCACGGATAATTTCTTCTCCTACCAGGTCACAAACACCTGTGACGACTGCACTTAAATAATTCCCATTTTGGTCGCTATAGTTGTCCCGAATTGGGGAGCGCCTGCCGGAGCAGCGCGGAGCTTTCAGTCTCCCGATTTGAGCCTGTTCTCGAGGCTCTCCGGCTGCGTCTTCCATAATTGGGATGAGTTCCGCCCTGCCATCTCGCACGGAAGGTGCCAACCGGTCGGTATTTCGGGATGCTTTCCAGAATTGCCCCGAAAGCATCGCCCTCATCCACAACGCCCACATCGTTTATGCAAACCGTGCCTTTTCCAGGTTGTTTGGGTATGACTCGGCCGATGAACTACAGGACGTGTCATTGGCGGCCCTACTGCCTAAAGGGCATCGGTGCGTGGAACGACCTCGCCCCTTACAAATAACGGAGGACACTTGCGGGTATCCGGGATGCCAGTTCGAGGGCCGACGGAAAGATGGAAGCTGCCTGAGGATGGAGAGCTCTTGCAGTGAATTCCGCAGCTCAGGCAAATCGTTTCTGATCCTTGCGGCGAGGGACGTCAGTGCGCGCGAGCGCCGCAGAATTGTTCGGGACACCAACACGCGCTACCGCGCGATTGTGGATGCAGCCGCGATCGGCATCGTCCAATGCACGATGGACGGTCAAGTCGTCGAGAGTAATCCTGCAGTCGAACGCATGCTGGGTTACACCCATGAAGAACTGCGAGGCATGCATTTCCGGGAGTTCACTTTCCCGGATGACGTTTCGGCAGATGTGACCCTGTTCGAAGAAATGGTCGCGGGAAAGAGGGATTATTACCAGATCGAACTGCGCTTCCTGCGAAAAGACAAAACATACGGCTGGAACAATCTCACAGTTTCTCTGGTTCGAGGACCTAACGGAGAACCGGAATTCGCGATTGGAATGGCCGAAGACATTACCGAACGCAAATCAGCAGAGGCCCAGCTCCGACAAGCGCAGAAGATGGAGGTGCTGGGACGCTTGGTGGGAGGCGTGTCACACGATTTCAACAATCTGCTTACTGCGATCACATTGTATGCGGATTTGATCGGGTCCGGTCTGCCAGCGAAGAGCCGATTGCGGCGGCATGTGCACGAGATCCGCCTGGCCGGAGAACACGGAGCCGCTCTAATCCAGCAGCTACTGGGCATGGTTCGCCAGCAGCCCGTTGAACCGCGCGTCGTCGACCTGAACGACCTCATCACCGGCATGCACGATCTACTGGCGCGTCTGATTGGTGAACATATCTCGCTCAAGACCGTATTGGCAACCGACCTGCCGCAAGTGTTTGCTGACCCCACCCAGTTGCGGCAGTTGATTCTCAATTTGGTGCTCAACTCTCGCGATGCCATCGGGCGAGGTGGTCACATCAAGATCACGACAGCGCGCTTGGGTGACGATGCTCCGGTTTTGCGGCCCTGTGTGGAACTGTCCGTGTCCGATGACGGATGCGGCATGGATGAAGAGACGCGTTCCCATCTCTTCGAGCCGTTCTTTACGACGAAGGGCGAGGGCAGGGGAAATGGGCTGGGGCTCACCACGGTGCAGAAGATTGTGCACCAGTTGGGTGGAGTGGTCGAGGTGATCACGAAGCCGGCCCAAGGGACTACGGTCCACATAGTCCTCCCATACGTCGCTGAAAAAGGATCTTCTCAACCGGAAGAAGGTGAACCCGCCTCAGAGAAGACGGGCACGGCAACGATTCTTCTGGTTGAGGACGATGGGCAGGTTCGTCGCTCGGCGCACCGTGTGCTACGGGCATGTGGATACAAAGTCTTGACAGCCCGCAGTGGCACACAAGCGCTTCAGCTCAGCAGTGAGTACGAAGGCAAGATTGATCTCGTCATAACGGATCTCGTCATGCCGGGTATGAATGGCCGCGAGGTCGTGAAGCAATTGCGCCAAGCCAGGCCGGAAATCAAGGCAATTGGCGTCTCAGGATACGAACAGACGGAACCGCTGACTCCGAGCGAAGTCGCAAGTTTTATTTCCTTGCCCAAGCCTTTCACGAGCCAGTCGCTCGCCCGCAAAGTCCGAGAGGTTCTCAACAAAGATCCCCTAACTTCGGAGAAAAAGAGGTATCAGCCATGGCCACAGCAGAAGTGAACCTGTCGAGTTCCATTCAGATCGAAGGCGCGAACTTTCTGAATTTGATCATCATCGATGACGAGCGAGCTATTCGGGAGGCATGTCGCGAAGTTGCCCAGTCTCTTGGGTTCAATGCGTTTGTCGCCGAGTCGGCAGAGCAGGCCTATCGCATCGTCGAAGCCCACGGAGCCGACGTTGTTCTGCTCGATCTCAAACTGCCGGGAGCTGGAGGCCTGGATGCTTTGCACGAAATCAAAATCAGGCGCCCGGACTCCGTAGTGGTGGTTGTGACCGGATACGGGACCGTGCAGTCGGCGGTTCAAGCCATGAAGAACGGTGCCTATGACTATGTCACTAAGCCCTTCAGCTTGGATGAACTGAAGTTGTTGCTGGATCGGGTGGCGAGTCACCTGAAGCTAAAAACAGAGAACCGCATGTTGCGTGAAAAGATAAAGTCGAGGCAAGGGTTCGGCAGCATCATTGGGCGCGCGCCCGAGATGGAAAAGCTTTATCGAATCATCTCCAAGGCTGCACAGAGTACGCATCCCGTGCTGGTTCTGGGCGAAAGCGGCACAGGCAAAGAGATGGTAGCCCGGTCGATTCACTTTTCCGGACCGTTCCGCGACAAACCTTTCATTCCTGTGGACTGCGGGTCCTTGGTGCCGACCCTCATAGAGAGCGAACTTTTCGGATATGTGAAAGGCGCCTTTACCGGTGCGGCACATTCGAAAGACGGATTATTGACCATTGCGGACGGTGGAACGGTATTCCTGGACGAAGTTGGGGAGCTTCCAGTCGATTTGCAGGCCAAGTTGCTGCGTGCAATTCAAGAGAAAGAAATACGTCCTGTCGGCAGTACTAAGCGAATCCCGATCAACGTCCGAATTTTGGCTGCGACCAATCGTGATTTAGAGCAAGCGGTTGCACAGGGAACATTTCGCAGGGACCTGTATTTCCGCCTCAATGTATTGAGTTTGAGGATACCGGCGTTGCGGGAGCGCCGGCAGGACATACCGTTGTTGGCAGAACACTTCTTGGAGCGGATGAACCGCGATTCGGAGCAGCAGCACGCATTGAGCGATGAAGCTCTGAAGGTGATGCTTGCGTATGACTGGCCGGGCAATGTACGCGAACTGGAGAACTGCCTGGAGCGTGCGTGTGCTCTGACCACAAACCCGGTGATTCATCCCGCCGATCTACCGACTTCAATAGCGACGGGAAGGGTCCCTGGGGCCCGGGACGGGACAGTATCGAAAATCATTCCTATGGCGGAAGTGGAAAAGAAGACGATTCTCGAGACCATTGAGCAATTGAACGGAGACAAGTTGCTGGCAGCGCGGTTGCTCGGGATCGGGAAGACCACCCTGTATCGGAAGCTGAAGGAGTACGCTGCCCGGGACTAGCGAGTTTGGGAATGTTAGTTCCAGTTCGGGAACATAATAGGCGGGAAAAGAGCGCAAGTTCTGCAGTATCAGCTTGGAGATTATGGTTAGGAAGTTGCAAAGTGTACTTGCATGATACTGCTCACGACACCTTCGGTGCGGGCGGGAGAATGCGCTGCGGCGATTGAGTCCGGAACTGGCGAGAAGGCTCAGGTTGCGGACAGCTTGCAACAGGCAGTCGGACTTCTGCGAGAACAAGAATACGGTGTGATCGTTCTGGATCAATGCATGTTGGATGTTGATCCGGACCAGGCGGAGGTCGTGCTCCGGCACACCGGCACCTCTATTGTGCTGAATGTGAACTGCGCTATCACTGGTGCGGAGCGCATAGTACGGGAAGTGCGGGCGGCATTACTGAGGCGCGACAAGGAACTGCGAGCCGCGCGAACGGCAGCCGAACAGGTGCTCCGGAGCGACCTGCGGGAACCGCTGACTGCCTTGCTTCTCGAGTGCGAATTGGCTATGAGCCTGCCGAACTTGCCTCTTGCTGCCAAAGATAAGCTGCGGAATGTGCACGAACTCGCACGTACGATTCGCGATCGCATAGGGATGGAGCACTCGGAGTTGATGGAAGCCTAAATTCCTTCGCCACGGGTTAGAGCGCTCCGTGCGAACATTTACTTCGGGTGTGCCCCGCTGCACGTTCCGGAGATCTCTACGTCACGTCGGCTGGCCATTTCCGCAGCAATCGTGGCCTTTTGATCTGGGCTTAAAACCTTGTCCGCAAGCGGAAAAACAACCTCGTCTTCTATTTTGATGTGCCGCGCATAGATGCCAAGCAGGTCTGCAACGGCCGACCGGTAGCCGAGCAACTCAGTGTGATTCAGTGATCCTTGGACCAAGTACTTCGCGCCCAGCCTCTCGATTTCTGCGTGCAGGGCCTCTGCTTTTCGATGATCTTCTTCGAGTTCATCGAGCTGAGAGAATGCACCGCGAACTTCCGGGCTATCCACTTGTCGCACGCGAGGAAACAAGGACGCCTCTTCATCGGCGGTATGTTTGGGCGCCGCGTGAGCAAAGTATTGCAGAGCAGCCTCCAGCGACTGCCGAATTTCGGGAGTTGGCGATTGATCGATGGCTTTGCCCACCTCTTGCAGCGTGCGCACGAACATTTCGATACGGCGATGACAATCGCTAAGCAGGCCGGTAGGGTCTGAGAAAGTGTGTGTGTTCGCGCCAATCTGAACAGGCATAGGATTAGTTTACTAGTGCTACTTTGCTGAGTTGTGCCACCAATTTCGTGGCACTCACTCAAATTGCTTGCGGAAAGATGCCAGTTGTTCCCGTATTTCGGCTATTTCCTGACGAAGAGTGTCAACTGTTTGCTCCAGCTGGCCTAACCGATTATTTTCTGTTGTGTTCACGGAAGTGGATTGTCGCTCGGGTGCCGCGGCCTGGTACTTGGAGGCTTCGCCCGAGAGAAGGTGCATGTAACGCGCTTCCTTCGTGCCGGGTAGACGGGCGAGCATGACGACGAGGGCGGGATCCCGCTCCATCAGGCGCTGCAGAGCGGACTGGACGTCGTCAAGGTGCTCAAAACGGTGCATGCGCTCGGTTCGTCCGCGGAGTTCTCCCGGCGTTTGGGGTCCGCGCAACAGCAAAACACAAATCATGGCAGTCTCATCGCGCCGGAGATTAAGGACCTCCTGGAGACGGTGTTCATACTTCGGAACCCTGCTGTCGGCTCCACCGGCCGGGCCCGCCAATCTCTTTTGTTGTAGGCTCTCGAGCGCCTGGCGCACGGCGTACTCATCCAGGCTCATGACCGGATCGCGATTGTTCTTCTGATTGCAGGCGTTCACCAGAGCATTGAGAGACAAGGGGTAGTAGTCGGGTGTTGTGATGTCCTTTTCTATCAGGGAGCCCAGGACGCGGACTTCGGTTTCGGTTAAGGTGAAATCAGTGGGCATGTCGGACAGGAGCCTCTCTCCCTTATAGTATTGCATTGCGGTGCGGCTAACGATTGCGGCACTCGCACGTCTGAGTAGCCGGAGCAGTGTGGGGCTGCGATCCTGGTCAACGAGCATTACGGGAAGCATTCACCCGTACAAGACGACCATCCATAGGAGTGTTCATGTTCAGAAGTATCGCCATTAGCTTGATCTTTGGAATTTTGGGTTCGGTCACTGTGTGGGGGCAATCCGATGTCGAGGCGCGACGTAAAGCGCTGAATGATTTACTGGCGGATCGCTGGGAATACACCATGAGAACCAGCCCGATATATGCGTCTATTCTGGGAGATAAGCGCTACAACGATAAGCTCGACGATTTCTCGCAGGAAGCCATTGATAAGGACCTTGCCGAAGACCACCGCTATCTCGGCCTGTTCGAGGCGATTGATACCGCTGGCTTCAGCGAGCAGGACGTGCTGAACAAGGAGCTGATGGTCCGGGATCTGCGCATGAGCCTCGAAGGTGAAAAGTTTAAAGGCTGGGAGATGCCGGTCAGTCAATTTGGCGGTGTCCACATCGACATGCCGCAGGTCGTCTCGCTACTCTCATTTCAGTCCGTAAAGGATTACGAGGATTACATCGCACGTTTGAATCAGATGCCCGTTCTATTCGATCAAACGATGGTTCAGATGAGGAAAGGCATGGGCGAAGGGCTGATGCCGCCGAAGATCCTTCTGGAACAGGTGGTCACGCAAGCTAACGGTATTGCCACCCAGCCGGTCGAAAAGACGCCGTTCGCACACCCGTTTGATACTTTCCCCAAAGAGATTTCTGCGGCCGACCAGAAGCGGTTACGCGAAGCTGGATTGGCGGCGATTCGCGACCGCATTCTCCCGGCCTACTTGAAGTTCACAGCATTTGTCCGTGATGAATATGCCCCAAAGGGTAGGACCGAGCCCGGAGTGTGGGCACTTCCCGATGGAGACGCCCGCTACGCCTTCCGCGTAAAGGAAAGCACTACCACGAACCTTACGCCTGAACAGATTCACGAGCTCGGGCTGGCACAGGTGAAAGAGATCGAACAACGCATGCTCGAAGTGGCTCACAAGCTTGGGTACAAAGACGTGAAGTCGCTGAATGCCGCCTGCAATAAAGATCCGAAACTGCACGCCCATTCTCGGCAACAGATTCTCGACCTGTATCAGAAATACACCGACCAGATGTACACCAAGTTACCCATGATGTTCGGCCGGTTCCCGAAGGCAAAAGTGGAAATCAAGCCGGTCGAAGCCTTTCGCGAGAAGCAAGCTTCGGCTGCCGAATATAAAGACGGGACACCCGACGGCTCGCGGCCGGGTCGGGTGGAAGTGAACACTGGCGATTATGAGAAGCGGACACTGCTCGACATCGAGACCACTGCCTATCACGAAGGTGTACCGGGGCACCACATGCAGATTGCTATCGCACAGGAGTTACCCGCGCTTCCTCCCTATCGTCAGCATGAGTACTACACGGCCTATACAGAAGGTTGGGCGCTCTATGCAGAGAGACTGGGCGAAGAAGTGGGGTTCTTCCAGGATCCTTATAGTTATTATGGGCATTTGCAGGACGACATGCTGCGGGCAATTCGACTGGTCGTAGATACAGGTTTCCACTACAAGCATTGGACACGACAACAGGTGGTCGACTTCTTTCACGAGCACTCGGCGACAGATGAGCCCAGTGTCCAGAGCGAAACTGACCGCTACATGGCATGGCCGGCCCAGGCGCTCGGATACAAGATCGGGCAGTTGCAAATCCTGAAGTTACGTCAGTACGCCAAAGATCAGCTTGGAGACCACTTCGATCTGAAGGCATTTCACGACGAGGTTCTGAGCGCAGGTGCTTTACCGATGGACGTTCTCGAGCAGCATATTCACGGATGGGTATCTGAGCAGAAGACCGCCGTCGCCTCTGGAGTCGGCTCTGCAGGAACCAAAGTTAAGTGATGAGACCGGCGCGGGCACTCTACCGGGTGCTCGCGCTCTTTTATTGGATATTCACAATCGCAGGGTGAATTTCCCAAACTGTCGCAACTTGTGCACTTCCGCGACCGTGCTCGAAGTCTTCAAACGGTAATCCAAGCACACTCACTGGGAGCGGCTGAGGGAGTTCGCCACCGTTGTTCACATCCAGTTTGAATCCGTGCTGGCTGAGTTGGGACTGGATGTTTTGGCGCGCCGCACAGTACTCGCTGTCCACCGGGGTCTCCACCACGACTCGCGGCGCAGCTTTATCGGGGATCTGAGAGATTTCCATGTGAACATCACAGTCGCCCGGATTGACGCTTGCGTTCTCGAGGTACGCTGTTGCGATATGGACTAACTGCAATTCGCGGCCAAAGCGCAGCTGATCCGGTGGTAGTACAGGATCGCTGGGCCAGGTGAGAATTGTGTTGACGTCAATCTCTTGCGGTGTGCCCGCCGGAATTGGAACGTGCTTGGCAACGTGCCGATAATCGGCCGCGTCAGGCAGGCCTGCGATGCAGTTGCAGAGATCGGTGACGTGCGGGTTGATGATGCGGTTGATCGTGCCGCATGACATCGTGATAAATACCAGCAGCAACAATGACTGCAACCGGAGTACCGTTTTTCGGCTCAATCTCACGGCGGTTTGGATGCTGAACCGTGAGACAAAGGCTATCTCGTCTTTCAGCAGCTTGGCCGTTAATGGGTTGTGTGGCGTGTATGGTGGATTACATTTCTCCGGGTGCGGTTACGGATGCGTCATCTTCTCTGGTTTCACCAGTTGATCGAACTCTTCTGCTGTAAGGTAACCGAGTTTAAGAGCGGCCTCGCGCAAGCTGGTGTGCTCGACATGGGCTGTATGCGCAATCTGGGCAGCCTTGTCATATCCGACCTTAGGAGCCAGAGCCGTCACCAGCATTAGCGAGTTCTTGACATACCAATCGACTTTCTGTCGGTCGACTTCGATTCCGTTAACCATGTACTCGACATAGCCATGGCAAGCGTCGGCAATCAGAGTGATCGAGTGGAGGAAGTTATAGATAATCACCGGCTTGAATACGTTCAGCTCAAAATTTCCTTGAGATCCTGCAAACCCCACCGCCGCAGTCGCACCATGCACCTGGGCACAGACCATCGTCATTGCTTCGCACTGGGTTGGATTCACTTTACCGGGCATGATGGAGGATCCCGGTTCGTTCTCTGGAATTGATAGCTCTCCGAGACCGCAGCGTGGCCCCGACGCAAGCCAGCGGATGTCATTGGAGATCTTCATGAAGGACGCTGCCAGGGTCTCCATCGCGCCTTGGGCGAAAACGATTTCATCATGGGCGGACAACGCGGCAAACTTGTTGGGGTGAGAGCGGAACGGGAGTCCCGTCAGTTCAGCGATTTTCTTGGCGGCACGGTCCGCGAATTCTGGATGAGTATTCAGCCCAGTTCCTACAGCCGTGCCTCCAATTGCCAGATCATACAAACCGTCGAGTACCTGTTCGAGACGCTTGATATCGCGGTCGAGAAGGCTAGTCCAGCCTCCAAATTCCTGGCCGATAGTAAGCGGAACAGCATCCTGTAAATGGGTACGGCCGATCTTGACGACATCTTGAAACTGCTTTGCCTTGGCCGCGATCGCGTCGCGAACTGACGCCACAGCAGGGATCAGAAACTTCTTCACGCGCTCGGCCGCCGCGATATGCATGGCTGCCGGGAATGTGTCGTTGGACGACTGAGACATGTTGACGTGATCGTTGGGGTGGACGGGTTTTTTGGAACCCAGTTCACCGCCCGCGATTTCGATGGCACGGTTCGAAATGACCTCGTTCACGTTCATGTTGGTCTGTGTACCGCTGCCCGTCTGCCAGATGCGTAGAGGGAACTGTGCGTTGAGTTTGCCGGAGATTACTTCGTCCGCCGCTTGAGTGATCAGGCTCGCTTTGTCGGCGGGAAGCTTTCCGATGTCCTGATTTACCAGCGCACAGGCTTTCTTCAATATCCCGAAAGCGCGAATGAGTTCCGGAGGCATGGTATCGCGGCCAATATTGAAGTGAAGGAGGGAACGCTGAGTCTGTGCACCCCAGTAAACGTTCGAGGGGACATCGATCTTCCCCATGCTGTCGGATTCAACGCGTGTGGGTTGTTCCACGTAGGTCGCCATATGAGTTCCTGATCATCCAAAGAATACGAGAACAACCGCCGATTATATCGCTGGCTACCCGCGAGGTTGTGAGCGCGAACACAATTGGCTGTGATGGTCTACGGCGGCGGCCCGTTAAGAGTCCTGGACCGCATGCTAGAATCTTCGGTTCAAACAACAGGCAATACCCAATTTTGGGCACACGAAAAGCGGACTTTCTTGGTAACCACGGAACAAATCCCTGACGTCCTGCCGCGTGAATTAGCCGATTCACGACCGGACCAATGGGCTGATGTGATCGTTATCGGTGCTGGCCCGACGGGTTTGGCCTGCGCGATCGAGGCCCAGAAGATCGGCGCAAAGGTGACGGTGCTCGACAAGGGATGCCTGGTGAATTCAATTTTTCATTATCCGGCCAACATGACGTTCTTCACCACGCCGGAACTGCTGGAGATTGGCGACATTCCTTTTCCCACGGCAAACATGAAGCCGACCCGCCAAGAGGCTCTTGAGTACTACCGCAAGGTGGCGGATCACTATCAACTGCATGTGTGCCAGTATCACTGGGTTAAAACCGTTAATGGCGAAGACAACAAGTTTCGAATCACAGCAACGGACCGGCGCGGAGGCATTCATGATTTTCGCGCCCGCAAGGTAATCGTATCCACGGGATATTACGACCTGCCTAACGTCATGCATATTCCCGGGGAAGACTTGGCCAAAGTGTTTCATTACTACCATGAACCGCATCCGTACTACGACTCGGATGTGTTGGTGATTGGAGGGAAGAACTCAGCGGCGATTGCGGCGCTCGAGCTATGGCGACATGGTGCTCGCGTGACACTCGTGCACCGGGGACCGCAAATCCATCATCACGTCAAGTACTGGATCAAACCGGACATTGAAAATCGGATCAAGAACCGGGAGATTGCAGCCTACTTCAGTAGTTGCGTAACGAAGATCGCAGAAGACCATGTGGTGATCAATACCCCGAAAGGACCGATTCGACTCGACAATAGCTTTGTGTTTGCGCTGACCGGCTATCATCCTGATTACGACTTTCTGCAGAGCCTCGGTATCGAACTGTCGAGCGAACAATGTCGACCGGTTTGCGACCCGGAGACGCTGGAGAGCAATGTGCCGGGAATCTATGTGGCTGGCGTCATCGTGGCGGGTTCGTCAACGAATGAGATTTTCATTGAGAACGGTCGTTTTCACGGACGGCTGATTGCGAAGGACTTGCGGCAAAAGTTGACTTCATCCTAGCCAAATGCAATCAAAAAGAAAACCCCGGACGTGTCCGGGGTTTTTCTTTGCAAAGATGGAGGCGTTAGCGAGCAAACTTTCTACGAGCAAGACCTGCCAGACCAATCAGCCCGGTTCCCAGTAAGCTTAATGTGCCCGGTTCGGGGACAACACTTCCTCCTTGGGTAAATCCTGCTTCCGAGTTCGCGGTCACATCGGTGATCATCATCTGTGTGGTGCAGGTTTGACTCTTACCGTGTCCGGTGCAAACCTGAACCGGATTCACCGCCATGCCGTACAGAGCCGTCCCGTTAGGAAGACCACTGATGTTGACGCTGATCGTGCCGCCCTTAGGTACGCTCACTCCCAGGTCGACATAGCCGTACGAGAGATTGGCGTTCTGGCTGATGCCCAGCGCCTGCAAAGTTGTTGAGTACGCACCCAAAGCGCCTCCCAAGGGGAAGCTGCTGATTGAGGTGAAATTCATGCCGTTGAGGCTGCCACCCATCGAGCCATTAAAGATAGCGACGATAATCATGTCGCTTGCGCCCGAGCTGCCAACCATGGACACGTTGAAGCTGTTGCCCGTGATCAGGCCGGAGTTCGTTCCGATCGAGGAATTGGTGGCGAGTTGTCCACCGATATGGACGTTATTGCCCGTACCGCTGATGCAGTTGAAACCTGCTACCGGGTTGCAGGTGTTCGCCAGTGCGGATACTGATAGGAGCAACGCTAGGGGGAATGCTAGAAGGACTAGTTTAAGGGTTTTGGAAAACATTGGCCGATGTCACGCCTCCGCTACTTGCTTTAGCAGCTTAGGTTCCATTTTTTTAACGATTGCGGAAAACTATGTTCGTGTTCTGGAATCAGTAACTTACAGACCGCCCCATCGTAGGCTGTTGATTTCTCCCAAAATGGGAGGTGCAGTAGTCTGCACATCGGTAGCAGAGAAGTTGCGAAAAACAAAAAGTGACCCCGGATCATGATCAACGCTCTGAGGTATTGTGGAACAAGGGACTTAGGCGATGGAACCAGAACCTGAACACGAGTCATCCTCTGTCACTTTGGCTGGCTTGGCCCGCCTCGTGCGGCAGAACGCCAACTTCCGCAGGCTATGGCTGGCGCAGATCGTCAGCGAACTGGGCGATTGGTTTTACACCCTAGCTATTTACACGCTGCTTCTACAGCTTACGGGCAAAGCCAGTTCCGTCGGGCTGGCGCTTGTCCTGCAAGTTCTGCCGCAGACATTTATCGGTCCCAGTGCAGGGGTGGTGAACGACCGCGTCAAGCGAAAGCGGGTGATGATCACAGCTGACCTGATACGGATGGTTATCGTGCTCTCGATGCTGTTGGTACGCTCGAAATCGATGGTTTGGCTGGTTTATCCCTTGCTTCTGCTCGAAACCATCATGGCGGCGTTTTTTGAACCAGCTCGGAGTTCCGTGATTCCGAACATCACGCCTCGGGAAGACGTGTTGCTTGCAAATACACTCTCGTCCACGACTTGGTCTCTCAATCTGGCAATCGGTGCGACTGTGGGTGGATTGGTCGGGGCTCTCTTAGGACGCGATGCGGTGTTCATCCTGAATGGGCTGTCTTTTCTTGGGTCGGCGTTGCTGATTGGGCGTATGCGATTCAGTGAGCCGCATGCAGAAAATGGAAAACCATTTCGCGTACGGGAGTTGGTTGACTTTTCTCCGCTAGTGGAAGGTCTGGAATACGTAAGAGGCCAGCGACGATTGTTAGGGACGATGTTCGCGAAGGCTGGGCTACTCACAATAGGCCCGGGATGGGTGTTGTTCACCGTCATGGGGCAGCGACTTTTTCCGGTGCACTGGCACGGGATCGATCCGCAGCGCGGGGCAATGCTGGGGATGAGTCTGCTGCTCGGCGGACGTGGTTTGGGGGCCTTTGTCGGCCCCTTGGTGATGGCCCCTTGGGCGGGCAATCGTGAAAGCAAGCTGCGCTCGGGTATTTTCGGGGGGTTCCTGTTGTGCTGTGCAGGGTACACGCTGTTCGGCGCAGCTCCAACGCTAACAACGGCCTGCCTGTGCCTCGCTCTGGCGCATTTTGGTGGATCGACGATCTGGGTGTTTTCGACGACGCTCCTGCAGCTGCAGACCGATGATCGCTTTCGCGGAAGAGTTTTCGCCGCGGAGCTAGGGCTTTGCATGTTCACCATAGCGGCGGGTGCATTTGTGGCAGGCTTGTTGGTAGATCACGGGTTCAATCCGCGATCGGTGGCGTCCGGTGCCGGACTGTTGATGCTTGTTCCTGCAGCAGTCTGGGGTTGGAAGATGCGCAGGGTGGCTCCCAAAGAGATCGCTGCGCAAGCGTAGGTTTAGCCAACAACCCTCAAAAAGAGCATCATTGGAAGAGCTTGTCGATTTTCGCAGCCATGATGAAGTCGCTCTCCGTCAGCCCTTCGATTTTGTGGGTCCACAAAGTTATTTCGACGCGCCCCCAGGTGAGGAGTATATCGGGATGGTGCCCCTGTTCTTCAGCGACCTCGCCCACGCGATTCGTGAAATCGAGCGCCTTTCGGAAATCAGGAAATTTGAATTCCCGAGTGAGATGGTGCTCACGCACCACTTGCCATAGCGGAACTTGCTTCTGGAGATGAGCGAGTTCGTTCCCTTTGAGGGCGGGCACTCCGCCACGGCACGGAATGCAGGTTTTAGCAGCCAAGTCCGACATGATCAGAGCCCCGAAATAGTTGGATTCGAAACAATGCTGGTTCCGCCGGTGAAGGCTGTCGGCTCGGAGGACGGGAAGTAACGCTTCAGCCAGATCAGAAACAGCAGATAGGCTAATGTAAACGCCACCATCGTTGCCAACACACCTCCCCCGGAAAAGAAAGGGTTTCGACTCAATTGCTCAAGCTGACGTTGAGACCAGCCTATGTGGGAGTAAGCCTCCAGCAAGTTCCCGTGCCCGATCGTCAACAAGACCGATAGTAAACGCAGACACATACTCACCACTGCTACCCACCAACCCAGGATTCGTCTGCGGAAGAAACAGAAGCAGACAAACCCATCCACCAGCCCGAACACGATCAATTCCAGCGATGCGGGAAGTCCTGTCAGATAACGTCCGAAGAAGGGCGTTAATGGCGTGGTGAACGCGATCATCAGGTAATACACTGCACCGAAACCAGCCAGCAAAGCGTAGGCGAGCACGGGCAGCGGAATACGGTCAGTCCATCGTTCCACAGGATCTCGGCGTTTGCAGGTCATTTCCACGTTCTTGCTGCGATAAAAAAGAAGGAAAACGAGGGGGAGGACGACCAGGAAAACTGCGAAGAACACGATCATCAAGGTGATGATCACGGCCATCACTCCGGCTGCAGGAGGAACAGGGTTAGAACTGCGGGTTGCCGCTTGCCGCATCCCGGCTAGCATTGCGCTCGGCAGTAAAAACACTAGCATCGCGGTCATCAAGGTTCCGACGATCAGCCAAACCCAGGACACAATAAGATTGAGAGCCCAGGCCCATCGTTTCGCCTGGGTTGCGCCAATTCCCAAGGTCAGCAGTACAGCCGCGAGGCCCCCATACGTGAAAGGCAGGGTGATAAGGCTGCTAGTCGGAACACTGCCGCCCGCCTTCTTACTGAGTACCAACCCGAGCAACATCAAGGGAATTGCGAATAAAGCGAGCCCGCCACCAATGATCTCCAGAATGCCGAAAACCAGCAAGCCAGTAGATCGATCAAGGTAATTAGCGTCCGCGACGGCGTGGCCGGGCGCCGGGCTTAAAGGAATAGTTTGCGGCGCTGGAATGAAAGACGGGGGAACACGCGAAGCTGAGTCCTCTGAACTGCCTTTCACGTCATCAGGATCGGGGAATTCCAATGGACCTCGCGTGTTCTGGAACTTCAATCACTGATCAAGCTAGAAAGGGATGTCCTCGTCTGTGATCGGCGACGCGCCAGCGGGTTCGTGCTCTGGGGCACGCTGGTCGAAATCTTCGGACGTTTTGCTGCGTCCACGTCCGCCTGCGAAATCTCCCCCGCCCGTTTCGCCTCGACCGCCAAGAAGTACGAGATCATTCACGACAACTTCCGTCATGTACTTTTTTTGGTTAGTGTTCTTGTCGTCCCAAGAGCGAGTTTGAAGACGTCCTTCTACGTATACTTTGCTGCCCTTCTTGAGATATTCGCCAGCAATTTCGGCGAGACGGGCCCACGCGACAACGTTGTGCCACTCGGTTTGATCCTGCCACTGATCGTTCTTATCTTTGTAGCGGGACGTAGTTGCGAGCGAGAACTTGGCGACAGCCGTTCCACTGGGTGTGTACTTCACTTCGGGATCTTTGCCGAGATTTCCGATCAAAATGACTTTATTTACGCTTTTCATGAGTGCTCCTTAGCCCCACGATTTGCTGATGCATGGTCGTCATGGGAGCCGAGAACTGCCAGGAACGAGGGCCAATTTCTTGGGGGCTGGAAGGAACTATACAGCGTCGAAGCGTTGCACGCTAGGCTGTGGCTACAAGCCCCTCGACAGGCCGCTGCCTGCCCGAAGCACGTTCGATATAGAGGGTCTGCTAGAACTGGGTTATAATTCGCGACCATGGCAGCGGAAACCGAGCAGAAACAACCGGGAATGGTGCCCGACGAATTAAAGTACGAACCTCGCTCCAAGGGACTTTCGACGGTTCGCAAAAAGAAGCCGAAGGAATTGGCAGTCATTACCGAGTGTTGTACGGGATGTGCAGGGTCGCCGGCGTGCGTGGAGTATTGCCCGGTTGAGGATTGCATGTTCTGGGTACCGGATGAGGATCATCCGCCGTTTGGACG
>JBPYEW010000170.1:0-88664 GCA_051984555.1 Terriglobales bacterium
ACAATGCGGTTGATCTGCGTAATCTCTTGTCGAACATCTTTGACGACGGCACGTGCGGGACTTGTGGCCGGCAAATCCCGCCCGATGATCTCGATCACGCCGGCGATGCCAGCCAATGGATTGCGAATTTCATGAGCAAGGCCGGTCGCGAGCTCGCCCAGGGTCGCCAGATGTTCCGCGCGTGACATCTGTGTTCTATGCAGTCGCTCAATCTCTTCGCGATTGTGACGAAGTTGCTCCACCATTCGGTTGAAATTACGGCCAAGGTCGCCGATCTCATCGTTACGCTTGGCAAATGCGACTGAGACATCGAGATGGCCATCGCCGACCTGCTGAATTTTCTCTTGCAGTTCAATCATGGGCCGCTGGATTACGAACGCCAGAGCCAGTATCAGCACGGCGCATATGGCGACTGCGCCGGCACCGGCAACGACCAGCACTTCATGCTTTTGCGGGTTTTGCAAAGAAACTGTCGCCAGCATGAACAGCACTAATCCGTTTACCAGCACAAAGGCTACCGGCAGCAACGCCTTCAGTTGCCAGTTAAGCCGCACCGGAGGAAACCCTGGTCCGACTTCGTAAGCTGCAGTGGGCGCTGCGGAGGAGGTGGAGGCTGGTTTCACCACCTCCGGCGTCGCGGTCATCGTGGCGTACTGAGTCTTAGGCATAAGCATGTAATCCCGGCAACAGGTAGGTAACCCCGAAAAACGTAAACATCACTACTCCAAATCCGAGGATCGCAAAGTAAGCAGCGCGGCGGCCACGCCATCCGCGCGTGATGCGCATGTGGAGGTATCCGGCGTAAACAAGCCAGGTGATCGCCGCCCAGGTCTCTTTCGGATCCCAGCTCCAGTACGACCCCCATGTCCGGTTGGCCCAGTAAGCACCCGCCGCGATCATCAGCGTAAGCAAAGGAAACGCAATGCAGATGGTTTTGTAAGTGATACGGTCCAACTGGTCCGCTGTCGGAAGAAGCCGTTCGAGATCGGTCCGGCGCCAGAGCAACATCAGGTACAGCAGGGAAACGAAGATGCTGCCTACAATTCCCGACAAAATAAAGGGGCTTGCTTTGAGGCTCGTCGGAAATAGCCCTTCGGCGTCAAGCGATCGATATGCGCCGCTGCGGGCCCGTAGGACAAATGCACCCAGCGCAAGCAGTTGCAAGAGAATGCTGACAAACACCGCACGATTGGCAGTCGGGATAAGCGATTCATCTTTCTTCCACTGGGCATAGAGGTAAATACCCAAAGGGGCCGCTACCGCGGCAAGCACCAGTGCCATGATCCAACCCAGATCTGGAATGGTGACGAACAGACGAACGCCTCGAGACAGGAATACTTCTGACTTATTCGGCTCATCCCAGGCGATTACGCTAAGGCCGCCCCACTTCTCAAAGCGAGTCAGTATCGCGGCGTAGGTTGCGACCGCGAATAAAGTTGTGGCTGCGAGGAAGCTCTCCGTCTTCATCTTGTCCTGGATAAGGAACATCATGGCCAGCGCAAAGCTCAGGGCACACGCCGCATACGCCAGCATCGCCAGGGTTACGTGTACGTGCAGCCAGGTTGACTGCAATGCGGGAACCAGCGGCCGGACGTCCGAAGGCAATAATTGCATGAGCAGCACACCCACAATCGCCACCGGCATGGTTACTGTGCCGATCACCTTGACTCCGAACTTCTTCTCGGCAAGCAAGGTCAGCGCGGCAAGCGTCCACACGAAACTCAGCAGCATTTCATAAATGCTCGCAAACGGCGGATGACCTGCCATGTACCACCGGTGCGCGACTGCTCCCGTGTTCGCCAGCAGGCCAACCCAGGTTGCGATCGAAGCGTATTTCACGTAGGTATCGATTCCACTGACCCCAAATCCCAGGTACAGCACACCCGCACCGGCGTAAAAGATGAGAGCGGAAAACAGCAGATTGGATTCCTGCAGCAGGTTGCCGCTCTTCACGACATTTAGAAACGCCATGAACAACAGGAAAGCGATTCCCAAACCGACGCCGACGATCAGGGTGTTTCCGTTCTGCACTGCCTGCTCGGCTCTCGCGCGCGCCATAGTTCTCCTCCGTCCGGCTTAGTCGCCGGCGACTGTTGCATGCTCCTCATGGCATGCCGCTGGTTGCTTGGTTACGACCTTTTCAGGTTGCGCCTGCAGTTCTTCTTCGATCTTCTTCAGGATTGCGGTGAACTTTTGCTCGAAGGAATCACGATTCTTGTTTGCCGCTCCTCCGACCCACATACTTAATTGGCCGCGAGCGTCACGTACCGGCACGACCCAGATCCGCATGTGTACTAAATAAAAAGCGGTTGCCAGCCCGAGTCCCATCAAAAGGCAACCTCCCCAAACAGCCCACTGCCCTGGCTCGTGTGAAACCTGCAGTCCGGTGAAGTACGCCATTTGCAGGTCACGAGCTTCGAAGGTGTATGGAGAGTCCTGGTTGTGGGCGACATCGGAGATTTCGGGCAGCCAGACTTCGATGTTCTTACCGTTCTTCGACTCCACGAACATCTGGACTGCGGGATTTTCAGGCTGCTCGGACCGGGCAAAAACTTGGCCGTCGCGCACGAAATAGTCAGGGATGAATCGTGCCAGCCTTACCGAGGTGTTTTCGTCCAGCGGAACCGTTTGACCGAGCGCGAGCTCGATATCCTGCGCCTTGCCCTTCCCGGTGCGAGCGGAAGCCGTTAGGAGTAGCTTGTCCATCTGTCCAGTCGAGCCATAGCTTGCTTGGTAGAACCGGATACCGCTATAGACAAGAGGATCGTTGACCACGATCTCTTTGCGCTGGATCTCACGCTCATTTTGGACGACTGCGAGCTTCGACCACCATTTTTTCGGACTCCCGTCTTTATAGTTTTCTTGTCCCGCGCCGTCGCAACGCACCGAGAAGGGAAGCTGCTTGGTGCTCCCGTCGCGCAGAGTCACCTTGCTGACGCTTTGTCCTTTTTGCAATGCGACAAAGCCACGCCAGCCATAGATTCCGTCGATGATGCCGCCCAGGAAGATAAGGAGCAGGCTCGCGTGAACGATGTAAACCGACATTTGCGAGAAACGATTGCGCTCGGCAAACAGGTTGATCACACCATCCCGCTCGATCCGATCAGGCTTGAACCCTGACCGCCGTAGAGCTCTCTCCGCAGCGGCAACCGCTACGTCCTGATGATGAATGGTGAAGATGCGCTGGGGGTGCAGCGCCCGGCGGAACCCCTCCTCCGTCACCTTGTAGGGCCGCGAGAAGTAACGCCATGCATTGGGGAACCGCTCGATTGAAGCCGCAACGATCGAGACGCTCACCAAACTCAGCATCAAAACGAACCACCAGGCATGGAAAACGTCGGTCAGGCCGACGGCGTCGAGAATGCGGAGCATCGCCGGAGAATAGGCCCTCTGCATCTCCTCCGGATCCGTCATAGGTCTCTGGAGAATGAGGGTTCCCGCTGCCGACACCACCACGACAAGGATCAATAAAACGACCCCCGTTTTAATCGAACTCAAGGTCCGCCAGACTTTTTGCGCCAGTTGATTGAGTCCCATATTTCCTCATTCCCCCGGCTTACAAGGGCACGTCCCGAGCCATTACCTCGTACTGCCGGAAGTTGCTGATTTCTTTTCGCTTCCTGCCATCCCCGACAACGCGCGCAACCGAGTGCTTGGGGTATATCGCGCAGCTATCCCATTGTGCAGCGGTGATATGGCGCACCACGCGTGATGGCCGTCACAAGCGGAAGTGACGCCAGTCCTACTCGTGGGCCGTCAGAACGATTGGAATGTTCCGCAACGGGAAATCTCTGGTCGGTTTCTGTTTTGGGAAACGACATGAAACGCAAAAAACAGAGCGTCGAGGGCTTGGGGCATTTAACCAGCCCCGCTGTGGCAGAAGGCCCAACCGCCGTTCCCGTCCTCGGCCGAGTCCCTTGTTTCCCTGAGTTGGAAATAGCGCAGTTTCAGAAACTTATCTCTCCTGTGGATAAACACCACGAACTCCCAGCATGCGGTTACCGGCGTGCACAAATCCCAGTGGAGGCTGTTGTGAAGTACATCGGTCAACTAACGCTCGGGCTTCTGCTCCTGATCACCTTGAGCAAAGTGCCCGCAATGGCAGCCGAGCACCCCATAAAGCTCGAAAAGGATGCTGACTGCGCCTCCTGTCACGAAGACAAAACCAAGGGTAAGGCGGTCCATTCGGCGATTGCCATGGGATGCACGACCTGCCACGAGGTAAAGACCGAGGGCGAGACCACGACCGTCGGCCTGACCTCCCCCAAAGACCAGCTCTGCTTCACCTGTCACGACAAAGCCAAAGAAGAGGTGAAGCACGGGCCGTATGAAAAAGGAAGCTGCGTTTCCTGCCACGACCCGCATACGAGCGACTACCCAAAGCAATTGCGGGCCGAGCTGAATTCCAAGTTCTGCCTGGAATGCCATGGGCCGCGTAAGGACGTGGGTGAAAAAGTTGCGATCTTTAAGTCCCAAGAGATGACGCGGGACGAGTTCCTCGAAATTCCCAAGATCTTCCTGAACTTCGACATGGCTTCGGGACACCCGATCGACAAGCACCCAACGGCGGGCATTGCGAACCCGATGAAGCCTCAAGAAAAACTGAACTGCCTGAGCTGTCATGCGGCACACGCCTCGTCGGAGGCCAAACTGCTGCCGCCGCCCGACAAAGAAGGCCGCGATATCTGCGCGCAGTGCCACCTGATCGTCGATTCAGCCGCGGAGGCTGCGGCGCTCAAACAAGGCGAAGCGATCGAAGCCAAGCGGATGGAAAAAATCAAGAAAGACAATCCCGAGGCCGGCAAGCCGGCCAAGAAATACCACGCAGGGGAGCGAGAACAATGACGACCAAGCGATCACTTGTGCTCTTCCTCATGCTCCTCGGGATTCTGCCGGAGATGGGTTTCGGCAAGAAGAAAGAGGAGCAGCCGAAGATCGATCCGAGCACGCTGGTGTGGCCGATGCCGCCCGATAAGCCGCGTGTCCGCTTCATCGAGATGTGGGAGAACAACCTGCAGATCGAACCAGTTCGCAAGCGCAGCTGGGCCGACCGTCTGGCCGGCGTATCCGACAAGAACATGGTGGAGGACTTCGGCAAGCCGGCCGGAGTAGCCACCGATTCCAAGGGCCGGATTTTTATCGCCTCGTTGAACCGCGCGATTGTCTACGTGGTCGACCGCGAGCACCGGCAACTGCTCAGGGTCCCCGGGGACAACGGAATTTCCTTTCGCTCGCCGGTCGGGATCGTTGTCGATGAGAAGGACAACGTATACGTCTCCGACTCGCAGTTGCACCTGGTGATGAAGTTCAACCCGCAGATGAAGATGATCGCGACCTTTGGCAGCGATGATGGGATGGTGGCGCCCTCCTACATGGCGTTCGACGAGCCGCGACACAGACTATTGGTCGCCGACACCCGCGCGCAGGCGGTCTTCGTATTCGACGTGGACAGCCTGAAGCTGCTTAAGAAAGTCGGCAAGTTCGGTTCCAAGAAAGATGAGTTTCAGTACCCGGTGGGAGTAGGCGTGAACCGGCAAGACGGAACATTCGCCGTAACCGACACCGGAAGTTGTTCGGTAAAGGTGTTCAACGCTGATTACAAATTTGTCCGCACATTCGGAACGCAGGCCATGTCCCCGGGAAATTTTGTACGTCCGAAGGGGATTGCGTTCGACAGCCAAGGGAATATTTGGGTGGCCGACGCGGCATTCAACAACTTCCAGATCTTCGCTCCGACTGGGCAAGTCCGGATGTTTGTGGGATCGCCGGGAATCGGGCCGGGACAGTTCCAACTTCCCAACGCGCTGTATATCGACAAGAACGATCGAGTGTACGTGGGTGATCAGCTCAACGGGCGCGTCCAGGTGTTTCAGTTCCTGGGCGGTGCTAATTAACAAGTTCTGTTGCGCACGAGAGTGCGCGACGGGAGAAAGCGGTCATGGGTATACCCGCTAGCAGTAAATCATCAGGAGGTCTAATGAAAACGCTACGCGTAGTCCTGGTAGTTATGATGGCGCTAGTCGTTCTGTCCAGTCTGAGCTTTGCCCGTGTAGACAAAGCCCTGATCATCAATGGACCGCACGATCTGCGCAGCACGGGCGCAGGTGGAACCGCCACAGGAGTGGCTGGACCATCGTACGCGCTGTGCAACTACTGCCACGTCGCCCACAAGTTCGCTGCAGATGCACAGTACGGCGGCTTGGGCACCAACGGTCCCGGACAACTGCTCTGGAACCACACTCTCAGCTCTTCCACGGCTTACACCGTGTACACCAGCTGGACGATGCAGAACAAGGACATTGCCAGCCTGCAGACGACCAGCAATCCAAATGCTGATCTGAATAACCCTAGCGTAATGTGCATGAGCTGCCACGACGGAACAGTGGCCATCAACTCCACTTATACCGGCGTCATTGGCCCCTTCTTCGGTAGCACGCCTGTTGGTTTCGGCGCAAATTCGCAATATGTGATCAACCCGGCAGATGCCAATAAGACTCACCCGGTGAACTTCACATACGACGCAACCTTGGCTGCCAATGCTGGTATGCGTGTACCGGCCGGCACACAGGGTGTCGACGCGAATACGGGCAATGCGGTTGTGCCGTTGTTCGGTGGCAAGATGCAGTGCGCCACCTGCCACGAGCCACACACCAGCTCGCACCTGTTGTTCCGTAACTTCTCGGCGGTTTATACGGCCACCAATGGTTCATGGTGCCTGTATTGCCACTCTGATGGAACGGGCTCTCTTCAGTAGTTACCAGGGAGGGGAGAGACTCTCTCCCCTCCAGTTCTTCGATAGGAGCGGTGGTAGGGGGTGAGATGTGAAACGGCACTGGACCATAATCGCGTTACTGCTGCTGACCGCAGCCAGTGCCCCTGCGTTCGCGCAGTATTGGTACGAGGAGGAAGCCCCGAGGTGGTCTCTCCGTGGCAATCTTGGTTTTGATTTTAATAATGACCGTCTTTCATCCCACGGGGCAGGTCTTCAAGGCACTAATACTACGAATCAGTACGGTGGCACCGTTGATGGCAATCTGCACGGATTTCTTTTCAATCCTCTCTTCCTGGATTTCAATGCCACTGTCAACGATCTTCAGAGCAGCAGTGGAGCACAGAGCAGTGTTGAGAGCGGCCAGAGTTTTCCTGTTGTCGAGAATCGTAACGGAGCCTTGAATTACTCGTTCAATGGTATCTTCCTGAGCGGCCGCAGCATGCCGCTGATGTTTCACTACGTAAAAACCGACGATGGGCTGACCTCCACTCTCTTGCGTCAGCGACAGGGTACGCGCGAATACGGCTTTGATTGGCGTCCCAAGCTACCCCATCTGCGGAGTATGTACGTCACTTATCGTGACAATAAAGCTGACGTAGCAATTCCTACTTCTTTTTATCAAACGAATAATTCGCAAAAGATATTCCAATTTAACGCCGGCGACTACCTGCTGGGCTGGCGCTGGAACACGAGTTATTCGAATATCAACCAGGACGTCGGCTCTATCGGCGCGGCGATTCTGCCGCAGTCCATCACGGATCACGCATGGAACCATAGTTTTGATATACGGCGCGATTTTCTGGGCGATCTGTTCACGTTCAACCTCGGTGAAAACATCACTCGAGATCACAGCCTCAGCGACGCCGGCCGCAGCGAATTCAACCTGCTGGGTTATCACACAGGATTGACATTCCGCCCGACGGAACGCTTGTTTTCAGCCGTCAACTACTCGCATGAAGAGTTCGAAACCGGATTAGCGGAATCATTCATCGTGCCCGGCGTCGGAACCGGAACCAGGTTCAGCCTGCCATTGACGCGTATCGATTCCATTTCTGGCAACACGAACTACCGCCCGAAGGACTTTCTGAACCTGAACGGCAGTGTCACCTACAACAAAACCGAAACGCCGACGCTGTTCGAAACGCTCGAGAAGAGCCTTACTCCGGCTCTGACTGCCACTGTGTCGCAGCGGTGGCGGGGGTTTGAGCTGAATGTAATTGGTGGCGGCGGATACCGGATGACGACGAGTAATGTCGGGACTTCTGCCAACGGGGCGCTGTACAATTTCGCCACAACGGTCACACATGGCAGTCTCCAGAGAGTGCGGTGGACGACCGGGGTACAGGCCACTCACGATCTACTCCCGCAGATGATCGGGTCCTATACCAACACGGCTCGCTGGAATTTCCAGGCTGACACTTATCGTTTTACGAATTGGAGACTAAGTGCCGGCGCCGACTACACGCGATATAACAACTTGACGGTGGGCGGCAAGTTTGTCACGAATGGCCTCGGCTTCAATGTGGGCGCCCAGCGCGACCAGTATGGATTGAGGTTTTACCAGAACTACTCCGCAGGAAATGGAGCGATATTTCCTGGATTCGTTCCGACCAACGATTACATCGTGCACTTGCCGCTCGACCAGTTGGTGGGTTCACCCCTGCTAAATCGGACCACGCATTTGACCGGGCTCACGGGTTTTTACATTTGGCATCGCTGGGTTGTGAACGGTACCCTTACGCGCGAAAGGGACCTGTTGCCGATTACGAACCAGCAGTTCAACTACATCAACATTGACGTGCGCTATTCCCTCGGGAAGTTTACTCTCGACGCGGGTTACAGCCGCAATTTGCTAGAGACGAACCCTGTCGGATCCAGCCTGAATGGTACGGTGTTTAATCGCTTTCGTATCCGGGTGACGCGCGCATTCAATGTGTTCTAGCTCTGGGCAGAAGGCTGTAATGTTCGAGTCGAAAAAATCCGCAAAAAAAATGGCCGGAGTGGCGATTTTAGCCAGTGCCATAGTCCTGTCCATCTTCCTCGCGCAACCACGGACCGAAGCTGTAGACCGCCAGCCCGCCCGCAATCTTCCCTCGCAGTTGGAATGGGTTGGAACCGTCCGCAATGCCGGCGACGTACTCGGAAAGCAATCACGGTTCAAGTGGTTGATGAAAAAGATTGTCGGTCTGGACGATCGAACCCGGGCCATGCTTGCGCCATATGGGATCGCCGTAGATTCCAAAGGCCGCATGCTCGTGGTCGATACGCGCGCCCGCCTGGTCCACATGTTCGATGGCGAGAATCACAAGTACAAGACATTCCGAGCGCCGGATAAAGATCCATTTGCTTCGCCTATTGCCATCGCATTGGATGGAAATGGCCTCATTTACGTTTCCGATTCAGTTCGTTCACGCGTTTATGTATTCAACCCGGATGGAAAGTTCCTTCGTACGATTGGCGCCCTGGGCAAGAACGAAAGTATTTTCAAACGATGCACCGGCATCGCAATCGACCGTAAGATGAATCGCCTCTACGTGGTCGATACGATCGCGATGAAGGTGGTGGTGCTTGGACTCGACGGCAAGGTAATCAACCGCTTCGGCGATCGCGGTGTGGATCCCGGTGAATTCAATTACCCGACACAGATTGCCGTCGCTCCCGATAGCAGTTTGTGGGTGGTCGACTCACTGAATTTCCGCGTACAGCATTTGGATCCGAGCGGCAAGCCGGTTAGCGGATTCGGACGCCTGGGCGACAGCTACGGCGAGTTTGATAAGGCCAAAGGGATCAGCCTCGACAGTCATGGGAACATATATGTTGTTGATGGTTTTCGTGACCGCGTGCAGGCTTTCTCTCCCCAAGGGAAGCTACTCTTCTTCTTCGGGCACACCGGCCCTGCCGAAGGGCAATTTTTCTTACCTACCGGAATTGCGATCGATCAGAAAGATCGCATTTACGTCGCTGACAGTTACAACCGCCGCGTGCAGATGTTTCACCTCCGGGCCGACGCCAGACTTGATGGATCGCCCGATCCGGGAGGCTACTGATGCGTCGCGGACTGGTTGTACTCGGCCTGGCATTGATTGTCGGCAGTCTGGTTCCGCTGCGCGGCGTCGATAAATCCGTCATCATCAATTCGCGGCATGACCTGCGGGCAACCTCAAGCGGGACGATCAAAGCTGCCGGCCCGGTTGGTTCCGGCGAACAGCTCTGTGTTTTCTGCCACACGCCGCACAATTCCAATCCCGGGACGGAATTGTGGAACCAGACGATGGGCAATACACCGTTCGGCAGTTACACAAGCACAACGCTGCAATCGACCGTGGGTCAGGTCAGCCAGCAGGACGCATCCAAACTCTGCCTCAGTTGCCATGACGGCACGATCGCACTAGGCGATACCATTCGCAATGGGCAGATTGCTTTTGTCCAAGGAACGGCATATCAACTGCCAGCGACCAGTTCGTCAAATCTTGCCGGAGCCGCAGGCTATGGCTTCAGCGACGATCATCCGTTCGCGTTTGCGCCGAATCTTTCGAACCTTGAAATCCAGGCTCCGCCGCCCGGAGATCGCGTGCATTTGATAAATGGAACGATTCAGTGCACCAGCTGCCATGAACCTCATAGCGAATTCGCCGATGCGACCCAGGGCAAGTTTCTGGTGAAAGCAAATCAAGGATCGGCTCTATGCGTGAGTTGTCATCAGAAGACCGGCTGGGTTGGCTCCGCCCATCAGAAGCCGCCCGATCCCGTACAGGACGCGAAATACACCTCCCTGCAAGGAGCGCATACGGGCTACATCGGTGTTGCCAATAACGGATGTGAGAGTTGCCATAAGCCGCATGCACCCCAGGTCGGAGAGCGGCTTATCAAACTTCCCGAAGAGAACACTTGCTTCCAGTGTCATGACGGGTCGGTCACTAATCTCAACCTGAAGGTCGAGTTAGGTAAGCAATACAAGCATCCGGTCATGGTCACGCCGTCGGTCCATGATGAATCAGAAAACCCGAACTCCGCGCAGTTCCCGTTGCCCGAAACCTCTCCGGGAACGCAGCGCCATGCTGAGTGCTTCGATTGTCACAATGGGCATCAATCGCAGGCGACTCCCCAAGGGTACTCGCCACAGCCACCCCGTGTAACACCGCCTATTTTGGGGGTGCGGGGGCAATCAGTGGCGAATACGTACCTGCCGCAAAGCACTAACGAGTACGAAATCTGCTTCAAGTGTCACGCTGATAGCCGTAACAAACCGCAGAGTACAGACACCGGAACTGCTGGTGTGGGTTATGGACGAGATCCTCAACGTCAATTCGACGTGGGAAACCCCAATGCGTATAACACTCGCATCGAATTCACGACGGCCATTTCGTCCCATCCGGTGGCGATCGCGGGAACGGTTCCTCAATCGGAAGTACCGAGTCTTCGGTCGTTCATGGTTTCTCTGAACGGCAATCCGATCAATACGCGTCCGCTCACTGCCACCACGCAGATCTACTGCAGCGATTGCCACAACAATGACTCAGGAAGACAGACAATCGACGGCGGAGTAGGACCGAGCGGTCCGCATGCTTCCAACTTCCCGCATCTGCTGGAGCGCTCGTTAATGATGGAGCCTCCGCCGGCAACCCCAGGCGGCAACTCCGGAGGATTGGGCGGATACAGCGTTAACAACTTCATGCTTTGCAACAAGTGCCACGACCTCAGCATCGTGCTAAGCAGTGCGAGTACATTCCCACTGCATGCCGAACACATGCAGGATGGCGCTTCCTGTGATACTTGCCATGCCCCGCATTCTTCCGGCGCCCAGATGCTGGTGAACTTCGACACGAGCGTGACCAGCGCAAATCCTCTGTGGACGCGCACCGCACCTGGACAGGGCAGTTGTACCCTGAGCTGCCATGGCGAGAATCACACCGGCTACAAGTACCCGTAACCTGGCGGACCAAACTCCTGTGATCTTCGTCACATTCGTGTGTGACGGTCACGACAGGAGTCTGTGTGCCACATTTCTATACTCGGAATGAGAGTTTCGCGAGGATGGTCATGAAAAAGTATGGCGTAATTCTTCTTGCAACGATATTCCTTGGCCTCGTGGGTTGTTCTTCCAGTTCTCCTAAAACGACAACGGAAATCGGGACTTGGTTAAGGCTCAAATCTGCCCTTCATGCGCGGTTCACAGGGGGCGAATCAGCACTCCGGCAGGCCAGCGAAGCGAAGGCAGCGGCCAAGAGTTACAAGATGAGAGTCGAGATGCGGCTCCATCCCGGCGATCCCTTCGTCACCGTCGAGGAAGTCGGTTGTCCCGATCGACAGCGCATGAGCGCCAGCCTCGGTGACCGTCCGATGTATGAGGCCGTCCGCGTCGCCCAAACCAGCTACGTCAAGGAACAAGAAAAGTGGGTGCAGAGCCCTATCCCTCCAGAAGTGTTTCCTTGCGGCCAGCAACCGGGAGCGCCCGCTCCATGGGCCATACTTAACGAAGGCCGTGACATGAGCAGCGCGCTGGCCCAGCTGGTTTCGAAAGCGAGAGCGCAAGTGACCGTGGGGAACCTGATTGTGGCGAACGGAACTCCGTGCCAGGAGTGGGAAGTCACGTTCGGTCATCCCGGCAGCAAGACACCGAATAACGCGCCAGGCATGGGCAATATGCGATATACCATCTGTATCGATACGGAAACAAATCTTCCGAATCAGGTCGTCATGGGAACTGGCGGGATCATTATCAAGTACTACGACTGGAACAAGCCCGTCACCATTAATGCTCCGGTTTAGAGCGGTCTAGCTTTCGAACGCAGTTCGCAGGAACGAGACGATCTGCCATCCATCCATGTACTTGTAGGGAGTCTCTCCGGTCGTGTAGTGGCCGCAGGGAAGCACGACAACCTTGTGATCAAGCTGATGCCGCTCAAACTCGGCTACGATCTCGCGAGAGAATTCAGGCAGAAAAGTTAGATCGTACTTGGCATAAACAATCAGGGACTTACGAGCATAACGGGAGAACTGGTCGAAATACGACATCGGGCTGATCGCAGCCCAGAGATCGCGCAAGCGTTCAACGTCGATCTTCGATTCGATTCCAGCGCGAATATGGCGAGTCGATTGTCCGTGCCATACGACATCGGCGAAGTAGGTCGACGCATGATTGAAGGCGGCAACGCGGATTCGAGAGTCGTGCGCGGCTGCAAGAAATGCATAGCAGGAGCCAAGGCTCGTACCGACGATTCCGAGGCGACTGTAGCCTTGCTGCTCCAGCCAATCGAGACAACACCTGACATCGATGACGCCCTGTCGGGCGGCATTAAGTGTGCGTCCGATGTTGGATGACACGGCGTAGTCGGCCCGGCGGATCTCCGCCGGCATGCGAATATCGTGGTACGGCATACTGAGTCGCAGTACCGCAATTCCCATCAGGTTTAGCGCATAGCAAAGGCCGGTGTAAGCGACCGCGTCGGAATTCCAATGCGGGAGTAAAACCACCGCGCGCCGGCCGCGGGCGGGGAACCAGCGGGCGTTGGCCAAATTGTTTTCCGGATGAGGAGAGCTTGCCGGGGAACTGAAGCGAAGGAAGTTCGCATATCGGCCGCGAACCTTCTGTTCCAGCTTCGGATCGGGTACCTCGCGAGTGCTGAAAACCTGGACCTCTCGTCGCTCCAGGCGGAAATCGGTTGGAGTCCGGTAGGAATAAAATTCATCGCTATTGGCGACAATGCGCCGGTTGTATTCAGCAAAGAACTTTTCTGGGTCGCCAGGTGTTTGTCCAGGCGGACAACCGTTCCGGCAGGGCCAGTCTGTGGCGAATTCCACGCCCCATTCAAGAGGACGAACCACGCGGTTATTGTCGACCGAGGTGAGCTTGTGCTCCCAGTCGTACATCCACTGCTGATAACGCGTGCCCATTATGCATTGAGCATAACAAAGCGGCGGGGCACTGAGCAGCGCGGGCGCACTAAGCGGTTGATAGCAGCATTTAGCAATCAACAATCAGCATTTAATAAAAATGCGAGCCACGGCACGTGAGATTGCCGAAGTACGGATTGGTTGCAACTTCGCACCAATCTATGACCGAATCTCTATTGGCTTCGGTCCATTGCTGTCCGATACCCACTCCCACGCTCGCCGTCCGTTCTGGTTCACGAGGCTGCGGGCCTCGCCATACTCCACCAGTCGGTTCAGGACCGTCGTGACTGAAGCAAGCGGGTCCTTATGGCGCTCCAGCAGATGAGAAACCTTCTGTCGTATTGTTTCCGATACTTCACGTGCGGAAAGCGGGCGTCCGGCTTCCATCAGTACCATACGACACGCTTTTGTGAAACCAGGCTGACGGCCACTTCGCTTGCGATCGATGAGCTCCAGCAAGTCATCATTAAGAATCTCATCTCCAAACATGTTTGCCAGACCGGCAATCGTCTGTTTAACAGTGCCGATTCGCTTCATGATCTCCGCTCGCTGCCGAAGCAGCGCCTGAAGTTCTTCCTGAGCGGATCTCACGACTTGCTGGATATGGACCTGGTTGGCGTCGCCGAACTGGCTCCCGTCGCTTAAGGTTCCTAGAGCTACATGCATGTCACCCTCCCCCGCTTTCGTTTCCCGAACAGAGCTAGACACGAGGCTCCCCCACAAATATTGATACGCAACTAATGCGTATCTAGTTCCGCCTTCGTCCCAAGCCCATCGAGTGCCATCTCCCAATTATTTCGTTAGACGGAACAACCCATAAAAAGTCATGTGCATGTTGGCGGGTTCCGCTTCACGGGCACATGCTCTTACACCGGCAAAGCCCAAGTGCTTGCGAGTAAAGGACTAGAGACCGTCTGAGGGCTTTCGAAACCAGGCGCCAACTTCTGGCTCCTTTTTCGGGCTGGAGCATCTAAGGGCGGAGTGGCGAAACTGGCCGACCCGCTTGGTACTTGCGGTGCCATGTGGTTTCCCTGCTGGAGGCGAAATGCTCGCAGCTATCAGACCTGCTGGAGAGGAACTGTCCGCAAGACTCAATCAGGCACGCTGCCAAACCGATGAATTGTTCGCCATTGTGCGGGAGGATGCACTCTATGACAGGCCAATTCCAGAGCGCCACCGGATCGTATTCTATATAGGACATTTAGAAGCCTTTGATTGGAACCTGCTTCGGGACCGGGTCATCGACCTGGATTCCTTCGATCCCGATCTGGATCGGTTGTTCGCGTTTGGCATTGATCCGGTGGACGGTGGATTGCCTGCTGATACTGCCTCCGACTGGCCGGCACTTCAGGGGGTGCGGCAGTACGTCGAGCGGATCCGGCACGACTTGGACTCTGCGTTATCCAGGGTATTGGATAAATCGACGGACCCTACCTCGCGACAACTCCTGAATGTGGCCGTAGAGCACCGCCTGATGCATGCGGAGACCTTGGCCTACATGCTTCATCAGTTGTCTCCTGACCGGAAAATCTCACCCCCGCGGCGGCCTGAACCGGTGAGTGCTCCAGTTCCCGAAGCTTCTATCCAAATACCCCGGGGAACAGTTGTCTTGGGCTTGCGGAGGTCCGACACGCAGGTATTCGGCTGGGACAACGAGTACGAAGCTCACGAGGTGGACGTACCAGCATTCTCGATCGAAAAGTACAAGGTGACGAATCGGCAGTACCTGGCCTTCATGGAGGCTGGCGGATACAACGAACCTCTTTTGTGGAAAGCGGCCGATTGGCAGTGGAGAAGACAGAACGACATCTCGCATCCGGTTTTCTGGAGTAAATCGAACCAGGGTTGGGTATATCGAACCATGTTTGGAGAGCTTCCGTTACCTCTCGATTGGCCGGTCTACGTAAGTCATGCCGAGGCCTGTGCATATGCCCGTTGGTCGGGTAAGAGCCTGCCCACCGAGGCACAGTGGCAACGAGCGGCTTTCGGTGGCACGGACGGAAAGATTGAGCCGCAGGCTAAACAGTCCATCTCGGGGAACTTCGACTTTCAAACCTGGAATCCCGTTCCCGTTGGATCACCACGACAAAGCGACAGTCCGTTCGGCGTTTCCGGCATGTGGGGCAACGGCTGGGAGTGGACCTCCACCGTTTTCGGTCCATTCAACGGTTTTGAGCCATATTCGTTCTACCCGGGATACTCGGCCAACTTCTTTGATGGCCAGCATTTTGTTATGAAGGGCGGATCGGCTCGTACCGCCAGGTGCATGATGCGGCCCTCATTCCGCAATTGGTTTCAAGCACATTACCAATACGTGTATTCAGGATTTCGCTGCGTCAGTAATTAATTTCGGAGACCCGCATGCTGGCACATTCGATAACACCTGATCCGGTATATGACTTCGCCGCCGAAGTCCGCGCCGGATTGACTCGATTTGGGCAGAAAGAACTGCCTTCCAAGTACCTTTACGATGCGGTAGGTTCGGCCTTATTCGAAGTCATCAGCGTGCTTCCAGAGTACGGACTGACCCGCGCCGATGAACGACTCTTACGCCGGTACGCTTATGACATCGTGGACCGTTTGCCGCGGCCGGTCGTTGTTGCCGAACTCGGTAGCGGGAGTGGAAAGAAGACACGCTGGATTCTGGAAGCCGTCTGCCGCCGCCAGCGCACGTCTTACTACCCAATCGAAATCTCGCGCAGCGCCCTCGACATGTGTGCCCGCGAGTTGGGTGATATTGAGCCCATGAGCATCGTCGGTTTCGAGCGCGAATATCTGGATGGCCTGGTCGAAGTCGCGGCGCGCCGAAAAGAACAAGAGCACATCCTGGTACTGTTTCTGGGCAGTACGATTGGCAATTTCGATCGCCCCGCCGGCGTGGATTTTCTTCGCCAGGTACGACGGATCCTCAGTAGAGGCGACTGCCTGCTGCTCGGCACCGACTTCGAAAAGCCGACGTGGCAGTTGTTGCCCGCATACGACGACGCACTGGGAGTCACCGCAGCGTTCAATCTTAACCTTCTGGCGCGGATCAATCGCGAACTGGAAGGGAATTTCGTTTTAACTGATTTTGCTCACGAAGCACGCTTCAATCCGAAGGCGCGCAGCGTCGAAATGCATCTTCGGTCGACGAAGAGCCAGGAAGTGAAGATCCGGCGTGCAGGAGTATCTGTGAAGTTCCGCGAAGGCGAGACTATCTGGACCGAAAGCAGCCACAAATACTCTCCGCTCGAAGTGTGTGAGATTGCCGGCAAGGCGGGGTTCCGCTGCGAGGCGCAATTTGTCGACGATGAGTGGCCGTTTGCGGAGAACCTTCTAGTCGCGGAGTAGCCTTATTTTCGTTCCCAGGTCTTGCCGGAATCGGCCGTTAACCAGGTTTCTCCATTGCTGGTAGTAACGGTTCCGTGCAGTGGATCGCTAAAATCGATCTTCGTGATGTCGGCTGTCAGGGCGTGGCCTTCCACCGTGGGGACAATGCGTCCCCAGTGCAGACCGATATCCGTCGAGTGATAGAGAAGTCCACCGTTCCCACCAACCCACACATCCATCCCATAGTTCGAGAGCGCTCGAAATCCGCTCTTATGATCCACCTGGATCTTCTCCCACCGGGCCCCGGAATCAAATGATCGTTGCGGTAAACCATCCTCCGATAAGCGCCACGTAGGTGTTTTCAGATCCGGCATGTAGCCGGCTGGGGCAGATGCCGCGGTGTCCATGATGCCTCTGGGCGCATTTGCCGCAGCTGTCACGCTTCCGGCTGAGGCGCCACGTGCATTCTCTTGCTTTTTAGTCTTAGCGAGAGTGGCCGTGTCCGCTTGAACTGAGGGAGCGGCCCCACTTACGGTAACGGACTCACTCATTACCGTGATTGCCGAAGAAGCCGGCTGGCGTTTCATTTCTGCCGCGTGTTGCGAATCAGTGGTAGGAATGTTGCCGGCGGGAGCGGGTGCGGGTGTTTTCAGCTGAGCGATTTCGTCGCGGCCAGCCACGATGTTCTTGCCGCTGGATTCGACGGGACTTCCGGGATTTTCCGCCAGTGTGTTCTGGGCAGTTACATTCCGGGCGGGAGCAGCGCTCGGGGCGACCTTGGAATCATTGTCCTTCGAAACGATATGTGCGGCGTACTTATGCCCAGTGTCGGGTAATGATTTCGCGCGAGAGACAGCGTCGACGCGTTCGGATAGTTGAGCCACACGGGGAGACTGCGAGGCGAGTTCCTTGCGCTTTTCGACCGGTTGCTCCTCTCTCGCAGCGGTCGGCGGAGCACCCTTATCAGAGACTGTTGTCGTGCTGAAGTCCCCGTCAGCGTGACGGCTAGGCCGGAACCCGATTACGACGGCGCCCCCCACCACGACGACGCAGGCGAGGGCTGCTCCCCATCGCAGCACGACCCAACGCCTCCAGGGCGATACGGGACTGCTCGTGACTCGCATAGCCTCCGCGGTTTCCTCATCCGGAAGAGCGAGTGCCAGGACATCCCGACATTGTTTACAGGAACCAAGATGAGAGAGAACCTCTTTCCGCTCTCTTTCGGAAATCGTGCGCTCGGTAAAGCCCGTCAACAGGTCAGCGTCAGGGTGCTCACCCGCGGGTTCGGTCCGCATCCGATCGAGCACGATTTTGGGTAGTTGTTCCATGGAAACGACTCGGTTAGTCCTGACCTTCTCCGGCGCGGATCGTCTTCTCTTTAGAGAACGCGCCAGGGGATGTTTCTTGCGTCAAGCTGCGACGTATATCTACTGTAAGATCACGAACATCCACGTCCAGCGCCTCCTCTGCCTGGCGGCGGCTTAGACCTGCAGCCATCAACCTGGTGAGAATGTTCTTCCTCAGACCGCGAACCAGCTTTTCAAGCCTACGACTAATGGTTGATTCGTGGACACCTAAAATGCAGGCAATCTTGGCCAAAGTCAGATCATCAAGGAAGTAGTACGCCAGAATGCAACGGTCTTCAGCCGAGACTGACCCTAAGGCAGCGTCCACTGCTGAATTGAGCCGCGGATCAGGGGCTGCTGTTGGCTCGGATCGTACGTCGACAAACTGGCGTCCCTCTTCAGTTTCCTCATCCAAACTGATTGTCTTTCGCGTGACTCGGTATTCATTTACCTGGCGCTGTGCCATCACCGTGCGCAGCCAGCCTTCAAGAGATCCGCGTCCGTTGTAGTAAGCCAGCTTGGAGGCTCGCTCGCCATCGCGAGTGCCGGTGCCGTATAGGTCGGCGTAGATGGATCCTGCCAGTTCGCGGGCTCGCGAATCCTCTCGCGTAATCGCCAGAGCTGCGTCGTGTAACTTCTCGCGATAACGGGCCATGAAATCCTGCCAAGCCGACTCGTTTCCGGTCGCACACGCGCGAGCCAGCACGACTTCCTCGATCCGCAAGCTCATGTAGAAGGTTTGAGCTTCCTCGTCAGGAGCGGTAGCTGACAAGTATTTCTGACCGATTGCGGCGAGGATCTCGGACAACTGATCTTCGCTGACACCATACTTCTGGCAACAGCCTCGCTCGTAGAGCGTCGCCAGCAAAGAACCGAACTTCGCCCGTAGTTGAGAGCCGGGATGGGAAACAGCACACACTTGGCTGGATAGTAACAATTTTTTTGGATGCCGGGTGCAAGAAAGGGGACTGCCAACGTTCTCTCGACAAGTCAGGATGGGAACAGGGCGCCCCGAGTGAAGGAGTTGGCGCCGTCACTCGGGGTGTCACTTGCCCAGGAGGAACAACATGAAACGTTTGGTGTTGTTCGCAGCTGTTTTCTTCTTGCTGTTCGGTATTGCTTGGCGCGGTCAGGCGCGAACCGGTACCCGGTCCTTAGTTTCTGGATATTCGGTGCTGGCGCCAATCCGCCAAGGAAACCTCACTGTTTTCCCAATAGTCGCTTCCAAGTCCCACAACACAGATCAGTTCATCACGCTGGACGAAGGCCTCCGTTCGGGAGAGGTGGTCGTCACCGAGGCTGGAAGTCAGGCCATGATCCGCCGCCGTACGCCGGTGCATACGCCGTATTCCAGCGGGGCACAGGTAAACACCCTTATGCTGGTCAACAACTCGAGCCGGCCGTTGTTACTGCTTGCCGGCGAAATCGTTACCGGCGGTAAACAAGACCGTGTGATCGGAAAGGACCGGATCGTCCCGGCTGAGAGTGACCCCATCGACTTGGGCGTCTTCTGCGTGGAACCGGGGCGCTGGGTCCAGACCAGCTCAAAATTTGGTTATTCGTCCGGTGCCGGGATGGCCGCTCCCGCGGTTCGAAGTAAAGCCATGGCCGATAAAGATCAGGCTAAAGTCTGGTCGCAGGTGAGGCAAGCGCAATCTCAAGTTGTCGCTGCCGTGCCCATGACTAATTCCGAGACGGTGGAAGTGCGGGGAACCAGTTCCTATGCCCGCGTAATGGATAACAAGTCCGTCCAGAAAGAACTGGATTCCATCGCCGCCCCGATCGAGAAGGGGTATCGCAGCCTAATGGCGCAATTGCGAGACCAGAACGCCGTGGGCGTCGTCGTTGCCATCAACGGAGAAATCGTCTGGGCCGACGTTTTCGCCAGCACTGATCTGCTTCAGAAATATTGGCCCAAGTTGGTGCGCTCGTATGCAGCCGACGCAATCGTCGGCCGTGCGGCTAAAACAGATGTTACGCAATCGTCAGCGCAGGACTTTCTCGACCATCTGGAAGGACGTCACGAGTCGGTTGAGAGCGAACCCGGCCTCTATCGCCACACCGAAGTCACGGGCGATGACTTCAGAGTGTTCGAACTGACATCCCTACTGCCAAAAACAGGCTTCGATGTTCACATTACCAAAATGGCCCAATAACACAGGTGTTGTGCTTCCTTCCTCCTTACTTGGCGGTGAATAGAAAACGATTCGCCGCCAAGGTCCTGCCGGTTCCGCCCGGGTGCTTCCGTTTACCCTCGATCGAGCTAGTTGATGTAGAGTACCGAGGTTCCGATATATCCAGACGCGAGAGAGGCTTAAGATGAAGATGCACCGCCTTGCAGCATTCGGGTTGGTCCTGTTTTGTGTAGTTTCGTATGCGTTAGCGGCGTCCAATCCCTCGTACAAGGTCATCAAGACCTACAAGATCGGTGGCGAGGGTGGCTGGGACTACCTGACCTTCGACAACTCTACTCATTACCTTTACATCTCACGTGCTACCCACATGGTTGTGTTGGATACAGACTCGGGCAAGCAGGTGGGGGAGATCGCTGATACGCCCGGCGTACATGGGATTGCGCTGGTGCCGGAACTAGGCCGCGGTTTTACGAGCAACGGACGCGAGAACACCGTGAGTGTGGTCGATACCAAGACTTTCAAGACGCTGAGCAAGATCAAGGTCGGCGACAACCCGGACGCCATCCTGTACGACCCCGCGACGAATCGTATCTTCACGTTCAATGGGCGCAGTCACGACTCCACCGCAATCGATCCCGAGAAGGCGACGGTTATCGGGACTATTCCGCTGGAGGGCAAACCAGAATTTGCTGTCAGCGACGGAAAGGGCGGAGTTTTTGTCAACATCGAGGACAAGAACCAGATCGATTCGATCGATCCCCGTGCTCTACAGGTGAAAGCGCGCTGGCCCATGGCCGGCTGTGAAGGTCCCACCGGCTTATCGATGGACCGCAAGAATCAGCGATTATTCTCTGGTTGCGACAAGATGATGGCGATTGTGGATGCCAACTCTGGGAAGCTAGTCAGCCATCTTCCGATTTGCGACGGCGTAGACGGAACCGCCTTCGACGAAGAGACGAATCTGGCGTTCGCATCATGTCACGATGGCAAACTGACAGTGGTCAAGGAAGACTCTGCCGATCAGTTCAGCGTCGTGGAAAACGCGACCACCCAAGAAGGCGCTCGTACATTGGCGCTCGATCCCAAAACACACAATGTTTTTACCGTCACGGCGAGATTCGGTCCTGCCCCCCCGCCGAGTGCACAAAACGCGCATCCCCGGCCAACCATTCTGCCAGATTCGTTCGTAGTCCTGGTCTTAGGAAAACAATGAAAATTCTTGGCGCCGAGGCATGCACCGAAGCGCTTGGTACCCGCAATCTGTTTCGGCTAGTCATAGTTACTCTCCTTCTCCTGGGTTTGGCTCCTTTCAGCTCCGGATACTCGGTGCTGACGCACGAGGAGATCGTAGACCTGCTCTGGTTAGACCAGATACGCCCGCTCTTATTGCAGCGCTTTCCTGGAGCCACGACCGAGGACCTTCGGAAGGCGCACGCATTTGCCTACGGTGGCTGCATGCTTCAGGACATGGGGTACTACCCGTTCGGGAACACTTATTTCAGCGATCTGGTGCACTACGTCCGTAGCGGAGACTTTGTCGAGAACCTGGTAGAAGAGTCTTCCAACCTCGAGGAATACGCCTTTGCGCTCGGGGCACTTGCCCATTACGCCGCGGACACAACAGGGCACCCTGCAGTTAACCGGGTTGTTGCGATGGAGTTTCCTCGCCTGCGAGCGCGGTACGGAGACAGAATTACCTACGCGCAGGATCCCAAGGCCCACATCCAGGCCGAGTTTGGTCTCGACATGGAACAGGTGTCTAAGGACCGTTTCACATCCGACACCTATCACGATTTCATCGGCTTCGAAGTCTCGAAGCCCGTACTGCAGCGTGCTTTTCAAAAAACCTACGGTATCCCTCTCGATCGCGTCCTCAAAGACTTGGATCTGTCGATTGGTTCTTTTCGCCGGGCGATCAGCAAAATTATTCCAAAGATGACGAAGGCAGCTCTTCTGGCCCATGGCAAAGATCTTGTGCGGGAGAAGCCCAACTTCAACAAGAAGGTATTTCTCTACAATCTTTCACGCGCGAACTACGAGAAGGAGTGGGGAAAAAAGTACGAGAAACCGGGTATGGGGACACGCATTCTGGCTTTCTTTTTAAAGTTCGTGCCTAAGGTCGGCCCCTTCAAGGCGGTTGCGTTCAAGGACCCATCACCTGCTGCCGAAGACCTCTACATCAAGAGCGTTAACGATACAGTGGAAGAATATCGACGTGTCTTGCGTGAGGCGCAGGGCAGGCAATTCGACCTGCCGAACAAGGACTTCGATACCGGGCGCGACACCAAGGCTGGCGAGTACGTCTTGACCGACCGGGCTTACGCCAAACTGCTCCATGGGTTGGCAGAGCAGCACTTCCAGTCAACCTCTCCGGAACTACGCGCCAACATCCTGGATTTTTACGCAAATCTGAACGCTCCTATTGCAACCAAGAAGGACAAAAAGAATTGGGACCGAACGGTTCAGGAGTTGAATGCATTGCGTTTGCAGGGACCTCGGCCAGGCCCAGTGCAGAGTCGCAGCATGATCGATTCCCATTCTGACGTCGATAATGAAAGGTGATCGCAGAGATTGTTCCAGGTCCGCCGGAGTTCGACTACACTAGCACTCGGCTTTAGGTTCAGAAATACCTGAACCGGTCCGCGACGCGACTCCAAGCGCCGCTTTCCTTCGCAGGAAGACCACTGGCCGGGACCGCTCGTTTCGCGGGATTCCATTCTGTTGCCGGCGGTTCATCCCGATGAAAGTGAGGTAGCTGCAATGCCTACTGCCGACGACAAGTTCTATCATGCCAAGATTACGAAGCGCTTCGATATCGCCCCTGACTTGTGGTGCATCCGTATTAACCCGGGTGGCGAGTTCAAATTTCAGCCCGGCCAGTACGCCACTCTCGGGGTACAGGGACCTGACAAACGTTCCGAGCGGCCTTATTCGATTGTTTCCTCACCCTACGAAGATGAAATTGAGTTCTTTTTCGAACTGGTTCCGGAAGGTGAATTGACTCCGCAACTGTACAAGCTGCAGCTCGGCGACGAGATGCTGATGCGCAAGTCTCCCAAAGGACGGTTTTGTCTGGATTGCAAGACCCCGCGAACCAATCATCTGCTTGTCTCAACTGTGACAGGGTTGGCGCCCTTCATGAGCTATTTCCGCACGCTCTGCCGGGATCACAAACAAGGAAGTTTCCCCGCTGGACACAAGCTGTACTTGATCAATGGAGCGAGCCGATCATGGGAATTCGCTTACTACGATGAAGTGCAGAAAATCGCAGCCGAATCCCCGTGGTTGACCCAGGTATTTACGATTAGCCGCCCATGGGAAGACGACAAGTGGAAGGGGGAAGTCGGTCGTGTCGACGATCTGCTGCGCAAATACATCGATACGTGGGGTCTGACCGGGGAGAACACGATTGCCTATCTATGCGGCCATCCGGAGATGATCGAGCACGGAAAAGGCATCCTGAAACGAAGAGGTTTCTCCAAAGAGGCGATGAAAGAAGAGATCTACTGGATACCTGCGAAGGAAGCGGCGGGAGCGTGATCATTACCAGGTCACCTGGTAGCTAGAACAAGTTATCAGGAACCTGATGCTAGCTACTTTCGGCTGGCGCGAAAAACACCAGCACCTGCAATTCTTCGGTTATGTCGAAGAATTCGTGCTCTACCCCTGCTTCCACAAAGATCACGCTGCCGGGTTTGATCTCCTGGTCTTCCGATCCGACTCTCATGCGCGCTCTTCCGCGAACCACGTAGTACATTTCGTCTTCACGATGCGGCGACTGCGGATCAGGAGCCCCTGCCGGCAGAACATACAAGCCGGCGCTCATCGTCGGAACACGGAGAAACTCCTGGTACAACTTAACGGCTGTTTGTCGTTTGCTATTTATTTCCGCAACATCGAAGAAGCGCTTCACCCGAAAGCTCCCGCAAAGAAAATCTCAGTGTACTGCCGTACCAGGTCATCTTCTTTCAGTCCGCCTTCCGGTCTATACCACTGGTAGATCCAGTTGATCATGCCAAGCAACGCGAAGGCTGCGGCGCGATGGGTAACATTTTTGCTGCTGCGGGCGCGTTGCACTTCCATGATCAGCTGTTCCAGGTAGTGGATGTAGCCTTTCTTTCGGATGTTCACTTTCTTCCGCAATCCTGGCGGCAGAGGGTGGTTCTCGTGCAAGATTACCGTGATTTCGCGATCACGTGCTCGCAGAACTAGTTCGATGTGCAAACGGATCAGGGCCCGCAATCTTTGTTCGGGATCTGTAATGTCCCGGATCGGTGTCAGGACGCGGTCCTCCGTGATGTCCATTGCGTGATTCATGATGTGATAGAGGATCTCGTCCTTGCTGCGGAAGTGGTGATAAAGCCCGCCTTTGCTTAATTTGAGCGCCGCCGAAATATCGTTCATCGACGTCGCGTCATACCCGCGCTCTCGAAACAAGCGGGCAGCGGTTCGCAGGATCTCGGGACGGGCACCCGCATTGTTCTCTCGCGGCATGGACGGGACATCGTATCACTTGCGACTGAGTCATCGTCTCAGTCCATGGTGCTCAACGACACGGTGCAATACCCAAGCCGTCAGAAGTCCCGGTCCGCTGAACCGGCTCCTTCTGGAAATTGCTGAAGGCGGAGGACTGACGACTGGCGCGACTGTTATATTTCTTCCATGCGAGCCATCTTGGCGGGAGGAGGAACTGGCGGTCACGTCATCCCTGCCCTCGCAATTGCTCAGTGTCTTCACGAAATGTATTCCGCCGACGTGCTGTTCATTGGCACGGCTCGCGGGATCGAAAACCGGCTCGTTCCTGCCGCCGGCTTTCCCTTGGAATTAGTGCAAGTAGGAGCTCTAAAGAATGTCAGTCTTGCTACACGGTTGAGAACCAGTTTCGATCTGCCGCGAGCCATATGGACCTCCGGGCAGATCATTTCTCGGTTTCGTCCCGATGTCATGATCGGAGTGGGCGGATACGCCTCGGGACCGGCCATGCTCTCAGCATCTCTGCGGAGCATTCCCACAGTTGCTTTCGAACCAAACGTCGTTCCGGGATTTGCTAATCGTCTGGTAGCGCCCATGGTCACCGCGGCGGCCGTTCATTTCGTCGAGACGGGGCGTTACTTCCGACGCTTCCAGGTCACTGGAGTGCCGGTGCGCCGCGCGTTCTTCGAGACTGCCGGATCCCGGACCGGTGATGCTCGTCCTACGCTGCTAGTGTTCGGTGGCAGCCAGGGTGCTCATGCGATTAATCAGGCGGTTATCGATTCTCTAAATGCACTACGCTCCGCGATTCCGGGGATTCACATTATCCATCAGACAGGAGAGCGCGATTACAATACCGCACAGGCTGCTTACCTCGACGCGGCTGGATCCGCGGAAGTGTATTCTTTCATCGACAACATGCCGGCGACATTCGCGCAAGCCGACCTATTGTTGTGCCGCTCGGGAGCGAGCACCGTCGCGGAAATCACTGCTGCAGGCAAACCCGCCATCTTCGTCCCGTTTCCCGGCGCAGCCGATGATCACCAAAAACGTAACGCTGAGGCGCTGGTCCGGGCCCGAGCGGCCTTAATGATCGAGCAGAATCAATTAACACCCGAACGCCTCGTCGAGGATGTGCGCGCTTTATTAAGCGATGCTCCGCGCCGGCAAAAAATGGCAACGGCGGCGCGTGCTCTTGCTCATCCCGACGCCGCGAGCGAAATAGCACAATTGGTGGCGAGATTGGCGGGAGTCAGTCCTTAGAAGCAACACCTGAGATTCCTGTTCTTATCCCATGTTTGCCAAGATTCAACGCATTCATTTTGTCGGCATCGGCGGCATCGGCATGAGCGGCATAGCCGAAGTCCTGCTCAATCTTGGGTACAAGGTTTCCGGATCCGATGTGAAGAGTTCGTCAGTAACCCAGCGTCTTGCCACGTTGGGGGCCACCTTCTTCGAAGGCCATCGTGCCGAAAACGTCGCCGGAGCCGAAGTGGTTGTGACGAGTTCTGCGATCTCTCCCGATAATCCCGAAGTGATACAAGCACACCAGGATCACATTCCAGTGATACGGCGTGCTGAGATGCTCGCTGAGTTGATGCGTTTAAAGTACGGCATCGCGATCGCCGGCATGCATGGAAAAACCACTACAACCTCAATGGTCGCCGCTGTCCTTGCTGCTGGTGATCTGGATCCGACCGTGGTTGTGGGTGGGCGGGTCGATGCTATGGGATCCAACGCCCGCCTCGGTAAGTCGCAGTACCTGGTCGCCGAGGCTGATGAGAGCGATCGCTCTTTCTTGAACCTCTCTCCCATCCTCTCGGTCGTCACCAATATCGATCGCGAGCACATGGATTGTTACCGAAATCTCCGGGATATCAAGAAGACTTTTCTTGCCTTCATGGATAGGGTCCCGTTCTATGGGATGGTGGTCGCCTGTAATGACGATGCGATCTTGCGCCGCGTCCTGCCTCAGTTGCAGCGACGAACTGTGACCTACGGAACTCGACGCGGTTCCGATTTCCACGTTTCCATGATGAAGAGCAGCGTTGCCTCTTCGAACCACAGGCCTGTCAGCCGGTTCAATGTGACCTATCGGGGGAAAGATTTGGGTACGTTCACGTTACATGTGCCGGGGTCGCACAATGTGCTGAACGCAACCGCGGCGATTGCCGTCGGAGTGGGACTTGACGTGGCCGTAGGCAGTATTCGCGAAGCTCTGGAAAACTTTCGCGGTGTCGATCGGAGATTTCAGTTGCGAGGGGAGGCGGGCGGAATCACCATTATCGATGATTATGGTCATCATCCTACCGAGATAAAAGCCACCTTACACGCAGCCCGGGAGTGCGGGTATAAGAAGATCCATGTGATCTTCCAGCCTCACCGTTTCACTCGGACGCAGGCACTCATGCAGGAGTTCTCGACGGCGTTTCAGGATGCCGACACTCTACAGGTCCTTGATATTTACGCAGCGAGCGAACCCGAGATCGAAGGAGTGAATTCCCAAGCTCTTGTCGATCGCCTTGCGAATGCCGGCGCCAAGGATGTTCACCACGCCTCCTCGTTCTCAGCAGCGGCCGATCGGGCGGTCGCCGAAGCCGGACCGGGCGACATGATTCTGACCTTGGGTGCGGGCAATGTTTCCCAAATTGGGCCAATGATTCTGGAGAGACTGCGAGCAGACAAGGCGGAAAAAGCGGAAGTCAGCGAATAGTGCGAATGTCGTCGTAGCTAGCCATCAAATCCAGTCCATAACGGAAAAACCCTCCCAGTAAACCTGAGAGGGCTAGCGAATGGCTGGGGTTCCCGCAGCACTACACGCGCACGACGTTAGCTGCCTGGAAGCCCTTGGGGCCCTTCAGCAGATCGAACTCCACGGTTTCGCCTTCGTTCAGTGTGCGATAACCATTCTCCTGGATGGCGGAGAAATGCACGAAGACGTCTTCGCCGGTAGACCGCTGAATAAAGCCGTATCCCTTAGCCCCGTTAAACCACTTCACTGTACCCTTCTCTCTCACAAAAAACTCCTTTCGCCTCTGCGTTGATGGTGTACTCCCGCCCGCCCACAAACGGTGACTGTTATGTCTTCATTCCCCGAGGCTGGCTGTGGAGCAGGATGGGCATAGTCTCCGGCCTTGCAGTGCAATTCGTGCAACGACGAAGGGCTCCCGAGTTTCGCGCCCCAGTTTCACGGGGAAATTGGCGCGAGGCTCCGGAGCCCAGGAATGATTGCGCGAGTTCCAACTGCTACACACGAAAACATCAACCCGATTGCTGTTTTTCGAAACCGCTGCCGAACAATCGTCAGCGGCACACGATCATATTCAGGAACTTACCTTTTTGGCAAGCGAAGAAATTTTTACATGACTAGGGGTCAATAATTGTTAATCCCCTTGTTACCTGGCGTTACCAGCGATTACTACTTCGTACCTTGGATCTCCAGAATTCGCCGGTGCTTTGATACCATGCGCAAACAGAGTGCCCCCCATCCTGTCACCTATTCGGTCTCCGGAGCCTGTCGTTCAACGGCCTCCATTGCAGCCCTATGCGGGTACCATTTCCTCTACGATCAGGTACCTCGCGAAGACCGAAGTTCATACTTTCGCATTCTCGGTTGCGGCTAACGCCATTCTGTCCTTTTTTCCCTTTGTCGTTCTGCTTATGACTCTCATCCGCAAGGTCTTCCATTCGAAGACTATGTACACGGTCGTGCTGGACTTGCTGCGCGACTACCTGCCGGCGGGACAGGATTTTGTTATTCGCAATCTGAATGCTTTGGTGAGCGCTCGTCACGGCGTACAGATTGCCTCTTTGCTGATTCTCTTGGTGACTTCAACAGGAGTATTCCTACCGCTTGAGGTGGCGCTTAATCGAATCTGGGATTTCCCCAAAAATCGTTCCTACATCGGAAATCAATTCATATCCCTAATTCTCGCCTTTGCGTGCGGCGTTCTGGCGCTTCTCTCGGTGGCTCTTACGGCACGTAACATCGATTTCTTGCAGGGACTGTTCGGAGGCCATCTGAATTTTCTTGTCCGACTCATTGGCTTCCTGGTGATGAAGATCATTGCGATTGCCACCAGTATTGCGACGTTCTTCCTGATCTACTGGCTGCTCCCAAATGGCAAGGTGCCCGCCGCACGACTGCTGCCGACTGCGGTCATCATGGGCCTGCTTTCCGAATGTCTTAAATACCTGTACATCTTCGCGTTGCCTTGGCTCGACTTCCAGCAAGTGTATGGACCGTTCGCTTTGTCGGTCAGCTTGATGTTCTGGGCGTTCTTGACTGGATTACTCTTGCTGACAGGTGCGCACCTTTCTGCGAACCGATATCACCGCGAGTCCCAAGTGGTGAATGCGGGTTTGTGATCGGGTCCATTCTCTGTCGCAAGTGTCACTCGCCTTCGTGACGGCGCGCACAGCACAGGCCAAGCCAAGCCGCTATCGTTAACACCGCTCCCGCCGTTCCTTTCTCTCCTTCCTCTTGGTGTTTCTATGTCTTCCGCAAAGTGTCTTCTGGTGTGGATTCTCCTGTATGGCTGCGCGTTTGGGCAACACGAGGTGGGCGCGATACCTAACCTGCAACAGATTCTCCCCCCAGCCGCGCACGTTTTCGTTGGGCGGGTAATGGCGGTGCAGTATGCGGAGCCCAAGAGCGATGCAGAGTTGGGCATCGTATCGGTGACCTTCAAGGTCGAGCAAGGGATCCGTGGCGTGCGGACCAGCACCTTTACGATGCGCGAGTGGGCCGGACTTTGGAACGCGGGAGAACGATACCGTGTTGGGGAACGGCTGGTGCTGTTCCTATATCCACCGAGCCGGATCGGATTGACCAGCGCCGTCGGCGGCCCTGCAGGCAGGTTTCGGGTCGACATTAAAGGCCGGGTAATCGTGCCAGGAAGAACTGAACTCTCCCCCCGAGGTGAAGTTCGCGCCTCGTCGCAAGATCGGGTTTCAATACGCGAGTTCAAGCAGGCTGTTCACAGAGCCGACAAACTGGAGCACTGACATGCAAAGCCCACTTGTGCTTCTTCTTCTGCTGCTTATCAGCGGCTGTGTCCGAGTAGCGATTGCCGGTAATCCACGCTATGTGGCTGGCGCGAGTTACTTCAACCCCGTCGTAAAAGGGCAGCCCCTTACCTGGGATAGCGGCCAAGTGTCCTACTTCACTGATCAAGGTGATCTGAGCTTGCTGCTTCCACACTCTGCGGCTGACGCCCTGGTAGCTGATTCGTTCTCGCGTTGGACTGGTATTCCGACAGTCGCACTCGCAGCCATACAAGCGGGGCAGTTGGCGGAAGACGTAAACGGAAGCAATGTAACGGTCGATTCTCTTGGAAATGTAAGTGTCCCCGCTGACATTCAACTCACAGCCACTGCCAGACCGGTCGCGGTCGTCTATGATTTCGACGGCACCGTCACCGATGCTTTGCTGGGGGCAGGGGCGGGGCTTTCCTCCAACTGTTTCACGAACGCTGCTTTTGGCGGCGCAGATAACTTCGGCGCCGGCGCACATTTCGCGCATGCTCTGGTTGTAGTAAACGGCAACTGCGCCCAGTCCTCCTCGGACATACCCGAACTGCAGTATCGATTGGTTCGCGTGCTCGGCCAGGTTTTAGGACTTGGGTGGTCTCAACTGAACTCCAACGTCTTGACCGGCAAACCTCAGCCGCCGTCCGCGGCGGACCGTGCAGGGTTTCCGCTTATGCACCCGCTGGATCCGCTCTACTGTGTGCCCATTTCACGCTGCTATCCAAGTCCGGATCAGCCGAGAGAAGACGACCGCGCGAGTCTTTCGCGACTGTATCCGGTAACTTCCCAGAATCTCGGCTCGTTTCCGAGCAAGACAATTTTTACCGACAATACCGCTCGGGTTTACGGTTCCGTCTACTTTGCCGACGACACTGGAATCGCGTCGCAGCCCATGCAGGGGGTTAACGTGATCGCACGGTTCGTCGACCCTGTGACCAATCAGCCTTCGCGGCAGTACGCCGTTTCCTCCGTGTCGGGATTCTTATTTCGTGGCAATGCCGGGAATCCTGTGACGGGCTTCGTCGACGCCATAGGCAACGCTCTTGATCGATTTGGATCCGACGATACATCTCTGGAGGGGTACTTCGATATTTCTGGGCTGGACATCCCGAGCGGTGCCACATCAGGCACCTATGAGATCACCGTAGAGGGTCTGGATCCACTCTGGTCTCAGGACGTGGGGCCGTATGCGCCATGGCAGGTTCAGCCATCCGGCGGAGCATCGCCGATCCGGGTGACGGTTAGCCGGGGTGGCGCGGTCAAGCAGGACATTTTTCTTGTGGGAGGTGCTACAGACGTAATCGACACGCGTGAGCCTGACAGTTTCAATTCTCCACTTCCCGTTCCGCCGGGAGGTGACTGGACAGGGTCGCTGAGCGGCTACGGCGATTCGGACTATTTCTGGTTAGGTGCGCGCGCAAATCGGACTCTCTCGGTCGAAGTTACGGCCCTCGACGACGCCGGGTCCCCGACCGTGGGCAAAGCCCGTCCAGTAATCGGAATGTGGTCTTTATCCGCGCCCCTCGGCTCTGCGCCCGCGGCGTACACCGCTACCGCGTTTAACAGCTCGCTGATCGGACTCAACCGGCTGGATGTCCAGTTGTTTCAATCGGGTGACTTCCGTGTCGGTATCGCTGATGAACGAGGGGATGGTCGGCCGGATTATCGATACAGCGCAAGAATTCTCTACGCAAACTCAGTCCTCCCCGCTCGCATTCCGGTGGGGGGCACTAACCCAATGACTATCGACGGCTTAGGATTCCGCCCTGGAATGAACGTGTCGGTTGGAAGCGCGAATGCACCCGTTCTCGCATCGACATCAACCCAGATCATCGGAATCCCACCTTCCTTACCAGATGGCCAATACACCCTTACCTTGTCTGACCCGTTGACTGGCGGCAGCTCGATCATGACCGACGTCCTCACGGTGGGCGCCGGGCCTGGTGACACCCTGCTACAAGTGCAGGGGGCAAATGGCCCCACTCCGGCGGGAACGATGGCGGCTAATCCATTCGTGGTTGCGGTCGTAGCATCGGACGGTATCACCCCAGTCGCGGGAGCCACTGTCGTGTTCTCCAGTTCTCCGGCGGCTCACCTGTCGGCCTGCGCTGGAGCGAGTACATGCACGGTTCTTAGCGATGAGACCGGTCAGGCTGCTACTCGAATGACACCACCTCTGGCTGGGGCCTACACGATGACGGCGTCACTTGCGCCGGCCTCGTATGCACCGGCGCAATCGGTTCAAACGACCTTGAGCGCCGTGGCATCCTCCTTGGATATCGCCTCCGTGAACCCGCGGCTCTGGTTGCCTGTAGGTGCATCGGCCGACATCCCTATCACTGCCCAGCTTGTCAGCAACGGTTCGCCGCTATCAGGAGGGACAATCGTTTTCACGGTGAGCTCCGGAGTAGGTACGCTTTCCAACGCAACCGCAGTAACCGATTCGACCGGGAGCGCCAGAACAACGCTGCAGGTACAGAACCTCGCGATGCAAGTTCAGGTCAGCGCCTGCGTTTCACCCGGGAACAGCCCGTGTGCGACAGAGCGCGTGTACGCGGTTGCGTCGACTGATATCCAACTCCGAGCTGTTGCTGGAAGCGCTCAACTCATTCCAGCGGGACAAAGCTTTCAGCCGATTGTCGTGCGCGCGACAGATTCTTCAAGTCCTCCCAACCCCCTGCTATCGGCGACTGTTGACTTTAGCGGGATAGTTTTGCGGCCGGACTCAGACGTCTATCGTGAGCCCGTCAGCGAAAGCGGCAGCGGCACAACTGCTATGCCCGTTATTTTGGGAACATGGCATATTGCAGTGCCCACCGACATGAACGGCTTGGCGAGTATAGTGCCGTCGCCCGGATCGCTTACCGGCCCGGTCGAAATTGAAGTCACTGCAACAACTGGTACAACGGCGTTGCAGCTTTTCGAACTGGAATCATTGGATCCCAACATTTCGATGGGGAGTATTCAGCCTCCGCCAGGAGTCTCTCAAGCCGGACCCGGACGAACGCGGCGGGAACGCCCTTCCCGTGATCCACACGATTATCGCGTTACGGAGCCTCTACGTACCCCCGAGTAGCGTGTGATGCGTGAGAGGGCTTAACGTCGCAGCGACAAGCAGATCTACGACAGGACGTTTACAGCGGTTTACGATGGACTTTACATCTCCTCAAGGGCTGGAACTCATCTAAACTTGTTCAGCAGAGTTTTACCCGGCACTGGCCATTCATCTGACCATGGGTCGGAGCAATGTATTCAGGGAGGACATCCACTTGAAGAAACTCGCTTCTGCGCTGGCAGTTTGTGTCATGTTGAGCATCGGGAGTGCGGCTTACGGACAACGAATCGACCTGAGTTTGGGAGCTAGTACCACAACCGGTCCTAAAGCTTCGTTTGACGCTGTCACGTCTGCCGTAACGCCAAGCTTTGCCCGCGGGACTTACCTCACCTTCGGCGGAAATGTCCTGTTCTGGCACGATCTCGGAGCAAATGCTGAAGTCACCTGGCGCGCCACACGGTCAACCTACGATTTCGGCATATTCGGCTCGCTTCCTTACCGGCCATTGTTTTATGACTTCAATGCCGTCTATTCCCCGAAGTTCAACCGGATCAGTCCCGAACTGATGGCGGGCATCGGCGCCGAGAGCCTGCGTGTATACACCGGGCAGACGATCTGCAACGGCTTCAGTTGCACCAATTATCAGAGCAGCAATCACTTCGCCGGGCATTTCGGGGGAGGACTTAAGCTGTACGTTAAGGGTGGTTTCTTTGTCCGCCCTGAAGCTCACCTTTATGTCGTACACAACAACCAGGAATTTAATGGTTCTCTTATCGGCCGTTATGGGGCGTCGATAGGGTATTCCTTCGGCGGGAAGTAGCCATCGAAATCACGAAGTACGCTACCGTCAATGCGGTGAGTAGTGCCGCTCCGGTAATAAGGTTGACCCGTGAGTCCCACCACGTCTTTAAGGTTGCGGACAATACTACGGTAAGGCCCAACAAGGATCCCCACTGTCCGAGTGGGGATCGCATCGGTAGCTTGATTGCCTCGTCGGGCTTGAGGCGGCGACGGAACGAAACATGGGCTGCCAGGGAGACAATCCACGACAGCATCATGCCTGTGAACGCGCCTCGCAGGATGTATTCGAATGCGTTCCCTGGGACCCACTTCTCTAGCGCCAAAGCCACGACTATGCCATAGGACGAAACTACAACTGCCCAAGTCGGCGAGCCGGCTTTATTCAGATGGCCGAATGCTGTCGGCGCCCACCCTGTTCGTCCCAACGAAAATAGCATCCTCGACGAGATGTAGAGCGCCGCATTCGCGCCAGAGAGGGCGGCCGTCAATACCACGAAGTTCATCACATGGCTGGCGGCAGGGATCTTCGTTAGGCGGAAAACGGTGACAAACGGACTTTCGCTCACACCCGTGCTGTTCCAAGGCATGATTCCAACGAGAACGATGATGGCGCCCAGATAAACTACGGTTAGGGTGCCGAATGTCATCCAGACAGCTTTTGCAACTTCCATCGGAGATCGCGACTCACCCGAAGTGACCGCCACAAACTCCACGCCGCCGAACGTGTAAATCGCGAAAGTGATTGCCAGCAGAGGTGACCATAGGCCCTTCGGGAAGAATCCGCCCTGGTGTGTGTACTGCGGCGTTACGCGCCCGTCAAACAGCAGAGCAGCGCCAAGCACGATGAAAGCCGCGATGGTCACGACCTTAATCATGGCGAACCAGAATTCGAATCGTCCGTAGTGGCCGACATCCCAGAAGTTGAGCCCCAATAGGGCAATTGAGAAAGTGATGACCCAGACCACTGGAGACACCTCCGGAAACCAGTAAGCCATGTAGGTCGCAGACGCTACCATTTCCGCGCCGATTGATACCGCGATCGCCGCCCAGTACCCCGCCCTGGAAATGAAGCCGGCCCATGCGTTCAGATACAAGTCGCCATATACGCCAAAGGATCCGGCAGCTGGATGCGTGCTCGCGAGTTCCCCCAGAGCAAGAGCGACTGTCCAGCCAATGAAAGCCGCTAAGACGAAGCTCAGAATGACCGCCGGCCCCGCGATCTCAATGGCCGCCGCCGACCCGAGGAGGAGACCTGTACCAATCGAGCCGCCAACTGCCACCATGGTCATCTGGCCGGCACTGAGTTGGTGGCGCAGGCCGTCTTCGGATTGATCAGTAGACCCTTTAGACACGAACGGCTTATACCAGAAACCTCTTGATCCCCAAAGAGTTTATGCTCGGATGACCTTCGTAACCCATTGCCGCCGTTACTGCGTTGCCCCTCGTATAGCACCGCCCTAGAATTCCAAGTGGGTCAATCCGTATTCCTGCCATGCCTGACACGACCAAGCGCCCAGACCGAGCCGAAATCAGTAAGCGCGTCGAGCGCGCGGAGAAGTTCCTCCAGAAAGGCAAAACTGCTGACGCTCTCGACGAATTCCTCGCCGTGCTGGCCGAGGACCCGGAAAACGACAGCGTACGTCAAATGGCCGCTGATCTCTGTGTTTCCCTGAGTCGCACTTCGGATGCGGTTCGGTTACTAGGGGAGCTATTTGAACGGCAACTAGCGACGGGGGACAGCAGCCGTGCAACTCTGACCTACAAACGACTGGCGCGTCTGGTCAATCCCACGTGGGAGCAGAAGTTCCGCTTTGCCCAGCTGATTCAGCAATCAAATAAGAAGCTTGCGCTGGAAACTTACGAGATTGCCCTGGCGGAGACATCCAAGTTAGCGCGCAAGCCGGAGTCGGTTTCAATCCTGAAACGTATTGTGGAACTCGACCCCACAGACAAAAACTTTTTAAGGCTCGGCGAACTCTGCTCGCAAGTAAATGACAACAAGGGCGCGGCCGCGGCGTTCTGCCGAATCGCGGAGATTCGCGAGAGTGAAGGTGCTGACCCAAGCGAGTGGTATGAGCGCGCGTATACCGAGGACTCGACGGATCCGAAGATCGTTCTGGCCTACAGCAAGGGGCTTCTCTCGCAAGGACAAATTGGCGCGGTCATCTTTGTGTTGGAGCAGCACGTACTGGCAGGGGCGGCAACTCAGGAAATGCGCGACGTTTACGCGCAAGCTCTACTCGGGGCAAATCGCCTGCTTGATGCCGAGCCGATCATCTGGGAACTGTTCGAGCAGCATCCGACGCGCATTCAGCAGATACTAGACCTTATCGGGGCCCTGATTGACTCCCAACTAGACGGCGACGCGGTCGCTCTTTCTCGCAAGCTGGAACAGTTCCAACGGCGTCGAGGTGAGCGAAAGACTTTCGTTAGCCAGATGCAGGAGATCTCTGCCAAGCACCGTGCGTCGACACAAGTGCTTGAGTTCCTCAGCGAGCTCTTTAATTCTTCCAATAAAGAGAGCGAGTACGCACAGACCCTGGTCAAGCTCTTCGATCTGTACTTCAGCCTGAGCAATTTCGAAAAAGCCGGAGAATGCCTGGATCGCGCGGCTGAAGTGGATCCTTATGAATCCGGCCATCAAAAGCGGCTCGAGTCCCTCAAAGGCAAGATTGACGACAATCGTTACCAGGTAATCGCTTCCCGCTTCAATAGCGCTACCAAGGGAGAAGAAACCCGCTCCCGCGCCGAAGAAGTAACCCTCGGCACCGCAGCATTGCAAGATCTCATGCTTCAGGCTGAAATCCTCGTCCAATACGGTATGAAGGCCAAAGCGGTCGAGCGCTTATTACGAATTCAGGAACTATTCCCACACGAGGAAGAGAGGAACGAGGATCTGCAGCGCCTGTATATGGCGGCTGGGGTCACGCCAAAGTATTCGGGAGCAGCACCCGTTGTCACTGCGCCGACGACTTCCGCGCCTGCTCCAGTTCTGCCGGCCCAGCCGGCGCCAGCTTCTTATCCCAGTGAAACCTCAGATGTGAGTAGTCTGACGAAGGTCGCCGATATCACGCGCAAGCTCTATAAGCAGAGCACCGCAAACAACGTGCTCGCCACCGCCGTGAACGAAATCGGATCGCATTGGCGCCTGACGCGCTGTGTTGCGGCCATGCGCAAGCCGGGACTTCCGCCTACAGCTGTTCAAGAATTCACCGCTGACGGCGTGCGCCCGGCAGAGCCTAGCTTGATGGTACGGCTAGTGTCGGTTCTGCACGAATTGACCGTTACGCGTGGTCCTCTCGCGATCCCTGACACGCTGACTGCCCCTGAACTGCAGCCCGTGCGCGAAATCATCACCGAACTGGCCCTCACCTCGTTGCTCGCCCTTCCTCTCGGGGATGGACAAGAGCAGGTGGGCATACTACTGCTGATGCAGACAACAGCCCGCGGGTGGAACGCAAGCGACGTGGTGGTACTGAAGACAATCGGCGAGCAGATCACGGTTGCCTTAAACAACGTCGGCCTGCGGCGGCTTGTTAAAAACCTCTCAGTCACCGACGAAGGCTCAGGCTTGCTGAATCGTGCTTCTTATCTCGATCTTTTGCAGGCAGAAATCAGGCGTGCGTTACAACAAGCTACCCCGGTGTCCGTGCTCCTAATGAAGTTCAGCCGCACCGCAATGAAAGAGGGCGGTGATAATGCTGTCGAAAGTACGATGCAGCAGATCGGCAGAATGATTTCTGCCAATATCCGGCAGAATGACCTCGCGTTCCGCTATGACAAAGCGACCATTGCACTAGTGTTGGGCGAGACTAGCGAAAAAGAAGCCCTGATGGCGCTGGAGAAACTCAAGAAACTCGTCGGCGAGATAAAGTCACCAGGGAAAGACCAATCCATTCCTTTTGCGGCAGGGTTGGGGCAAGCGGTTACGCGGCAGCAGTATGATCCCGTTGACATAGTCACCGAAATCATCAATCGCGCCGAACAGGCGTTGGATAACGCGATCTCGGGCCCAACCAAAGTTGTTGCATTAGCCGCCAATGCCGCATCTGCAGCTGTCGCATAGCCGATAACAACTCTCTTCCTTACCCGACACCACAATAGTTTTTCACGCCGTACAGCTCCCAGAGCTCGATCTCCTGTCCGGCTTATGCGATGAAGTGCTTTCCTCTGCTAAACTGAGAAGTTTTCTTGTGACTCGGGAACTCCGTCTGTAGAGGATCAATGCTAAAACCAGGGGATATCGCCATCGTTAGCGGCGCGCGCACGCCGATGGGCCGCTATTGTGGGAAGCTGCGTGACTTTACTGCGATGGACTTGGGCGCCGTGGCTGCTAAGGGGGCAATCGAGCGCGCAGGGTTAGATCCGAAGGAGTTTGATCACGCGGTTTTTGGGAATGCCCAGCAAACCTCGGGGGACGCTCTTTACGGCGCACGTCATGTCGCCCTGAAGGCAGGTCTGCCGATTGAGAGTCCCGCGCTAACCGTCAATCGCTTGTGTGGGTCGGGGATGCAAGCCATCGTGAGTGGCGCCCAAATGATCCAACTGGGCGAGGCCAACCTGGTACTCGCCGGTGGCATGGAATCCATGTCGCAAGCCCCCCACGTCATCAGAGGAGCCCGTTGGGGCTTCGGCCTTGGCGAAGGCAAGCTGGAAGACTCACTGATGGTTGCCCTGCTCGACACTTACTGCGGGTTGTATATGGCAAATACTGCAGAGCTGTATGGCGAACAGCAGGGAATTACGCGCGAGGCGCAAGATGAATTTGCTCTGCGCTCCCAGAAGTGTGCGGACGATGCCTATAAGGCAGGCCGGCTTCAGGAGGAAATTGTTTCTGTCCCATTGAAAGACCGGCGAGGCAGCCCGACGGGAGAGATGTTCTCCGAAGACGATCACCGCCGCCCGCAAACAACCCTGGACGGATTGGCAAAGCTCAAGCCTGCTTTCGGCAAAAATGGAACAGTCACCGCTGGCAATGCCAGCGGCATTGTCGATGGCGGAGCAGCCGTGGTTTTGATGTCCATCGAGAACGCGCTGAAGAGGGGCCTAAAGCCGCTCGGGCGCATCGTGAGCTGGGGGATTGCCGGTGTCGATCCGAAGATCATGGGACGCGGCCCCGTTCCCGCAACTCGTCTCGCACTGCAAAAGGCTGGACTGACACTGGATTACATCGATCTCATCGAAGTCAACGAGGCTTTCGCGGCGCAGTACCTTGCGGTAGAAAAAGAACTCGGTCTTGACCGCGAAAAGGTGAACGTCAATGGTGGCGCTATCGCGCTGGGTCACCCGCTGGGCGCCACGGGGACACGTCTCATCATCACTCTTCTATACGAACTCAAGCGGCGAAATAAGAAGTACGGTGTTGCCACTGCATGTATCGGCGGTGGACAAGGCATCGCAGTCATTGTCGAGCACATGAAAGAAGCGGTGTAGCTCCTAACCTGTGCTGGCTGTAATTACCCAATGAGGAATTGACATGGACATTCGACGGGTAGGAGTTCTGGGATGTGGTCTGATGGGATCCGGCATTGCGCAGGTCAGCGCGACGGCAGGCTTTGAAGTCACCGTGCTGGAAGTCGAACAGCGCTTCCTCGATAAAGGCTTTGCCGGCATCGAGAAGTCGCTCGCAAAGTTTGCCGAGAAGGGAACAATCAAGGAATCGCCAGACGCCATTAGAAAGCGACTGAGAGGAACCACGAACAGGCAGGACCTTGCCGAGTGCGACATCGTCATCGAAGCCATCATTGAGAATGTTTCTGAGAAGCAGAAGATGTTCGCGTCCATTGACGCAGTCGTGAAGAAAGAAGCGATTTTCGCCACCAACACCTCTTCGATTTCGGTCACGGAACTTCTATCCGCCGTCAAGCGACCGGAGCGCGTTATCGGTCTGCACTTCTTCAATCCTGTCCCGCTCATGAAGCTGGTTGAAGTTGTGAAGACCATCGCCACCGCTCCGGACGTGTACGACGCTGCTTATGAATTCAGCAAGAAGCTGGGAAAGGTGCCGGTGCGCACCAGCGATAAAACCGGGTTCATCGTGAATCGTTTGCTGGTGCCCTACCTGCTCGATGCCATTCGCGCTTACGAAGAAGGAGTTGGTTCGATTCCGGATATCGATAACGCCATGAAGCTCGGGTGCGGATATCCGATGGGACCTTTCACGTTGTTGGATTTTGTCGGACTTGACACGACCTACTACATCACTCATGTAATGTTCGATGAATTCAAGGAGCGCCGCTTCGCATCGCCCCCGCTGCTCAAAAGGCTCGTCATGGCTGGCTGGTATGGACGCAAGACGGGTAAAGGCTTTTACGATTACACCGATCCGAATAATCCAGTTCCGGGGAACTTCTGAAGTTTGCCGCTGGCGCTGAGGAACTCATATGGCCTACGAAAACATCCTGGTAGAGAAGAAAAATGCCATCGCGTATGTGACCGTGAATCGTCCAAAGGTGCTCAACGCGCTGAACATGGCGACCATGGAAGAGCTGAGATCGGCCTTTCACGACATCAAGAATGACGATCACTTGCGTGTTGTCATCATGACCGGTTCCGGGGAGAAAGCATTTATCGCGGGGGCTGACATTGGCGAGTTATCGAAGCACGACGCGGTGACCGGTAAGGAGTACACCCACCGCGGCCAGTCGGTACTGAACTTGATTGAGAATCTTGGCAAGCCGGTCATTGCATGCATCAATGGGTTCGCCTTGGGTGGCGGCTGCGAAATCGCTATGGCCTGCACGATGCGGTTAGCAAGCGAGAATGCAAAACTCGGCCAGCCCGAGGTTAAGCTGGGCATAATCCCTGGGTATGGCGGCACCCAGCGCCTCCCGCGACTTGTAGGTAAAGGGCTTGCCATGCAGTTGGTTCTAGCTGGGGAGATGATTTCTGCTCAGGAGGCTTACCGGATTGGGCTGGTGAACGAGGTTACCGCCCCGGCTGACCTGATTCCTCGGGCGGAAGCTATCGCCCAAAAGATTGTTGCAAACGCTCCATTAGCCGTTCAGTACGCCATGGAAGCAGTCAATAAGGGCATGGAGATGACTCTGCAAGAGGGGCTCTACTTGGAGGCCGTGCTGTTCGGTGTCGCTTGCGCCACTGAAGATAAGAAGGAAGGAACAACGGCTTTCCTTGAGAAACGGCAGGCCCAGTTTAAAGGCAAGTGAACGCCGAGTATTCCGGTGCACGGTGTCCTCACGGTTGCCGCCTGGGACGCGCGAATTAATGTCCGAAGCTCATGCCACTGAGCTGCGAGAGAACGTCTAAATCGACGCCTTTGCTGCCCACCAATACATGAAATGTTTCGCCCATTCCGACTGGCGTGACCAGGTGTTTGAGTTGTAGCGCTACTTTTGCTCGCTCCTGTGGCACGCGGCAATCCTCGAATGCATCGCTAAACTGCGTCTTCTCACCGACTCCAAGAAGGAATTGTGACTGCGTCAGCAGCTTCTGTGTCGTGATTTCGTTTTGCTGGGCTACCGCTGCCAGTGCCGTGAAATTCACGTGGGCGGTGATGTCCTGCTCTCCCGGTGCTTCGTATGGGTTTGGGCTAGCGGAGTGTTGACGATAAGTCATGATCGTCCCACGGTGCCGGCCCGCAAGCAACTCATCCCGCGTGTAGCCGTAATCGATTACAACAAGAAATCCACGGTTAAGCTTACGCGCCATTTGCTGGATGTACGTCTGCGAGATCAGGCCGGCCTCCACTCGGTCGCCATCTTTAGGATGAATACTGAACCGGTCCAGGTACTCCAGCTCTACGGCGGACGGCGCGTGCCAGGTTTCAATAAAGCGGCCGCCGCTGATGTTAATGCGAAGTTCTCCTCCGTCCGTCAGGACTTCCACGGGAAGAGCGTCGAAAAATTCATTGGCAAAGAAGATTGCGTGGTTGAAACTCTGCTCGCGGTGTGGTTTAAGTTCATCTTCTCCGAAGGTTGCTTGCAGTCCGAAGTCCAGCAAGCGCGCTTTCCCTCGATCGACATGAAGATTGAGGTTTTCCCGCAATCGTAACCGCACGGAATGGGAGCCTTCGACGAGGTTGTACCGCAACGCCCTAAAAAACTCGGGAAACTTTTTCTCTGACCAATCCAGAACGTCTCGCGCAAATAGACCTCGTCCCGGGCCAAATTCGACCATATCGATCTCCGAAGGGGAGCCGAGAGCCCGCCACATCTCCTCAAATTGCCTGGATAGTAGTCGCCCGAATACTGCGTGCACATCGCTCGAAGTATAAAAATCGCCGGTCTTGCCAAACTGGTTCTTGTTGCGAGAGTAATAACCGAGTTCTGGATGATAGAGACACAACTCCATGTAGCGGGAGAAGGGAATCGGCCCGGACAGCTGGATTTGGCGTTCGATCTGTTCACGCAAGCTCACAATCCTTCCCGCTGCCTTTCTGCTCGGCTCTGTGGCGTCCGCGTGAACATCTCAATCAGGTAGTCGTGAAGGCAATCATAGAGTTGCCGTTGAAACGTCCATTCGAATTGCGGGTGGTCAAGGTCCCGCGGATGCATTTCGAACATATAGGTGTGAACTGGCACTGTGGGATTCTTGAAGGCGATTGTTACTTCCACGCCGTCGCCCTTCGCGTGCGCTCCGAAGGACAGCAGTGGATGTTGATAAAGGCGGAGTTGTTGGAGAACCCGCTCCAGGCGGGAGTCGGCGTCCGGCACGAAAGAATTGTAATGAAAGCTGGTGAGTTTCGGGACTCTGGCCAGGAATGGCCCACAAGTCAAAGATTCTCATTCATACCGGAGCGCCTCGATCGGGTCCATACGCGCCGCTTTGATCGCCGGGAACATGCCGCTGATAATCCCGACAAAGCCCAAGATCAGTGTGGATGCGATTAGCGTGCTCGAGTTAATCACTAGATGGATATCCCCTTCGCTGGCGTCTTCGATGAACGCGCTCCACAGCGTTAAGGAGCCCACCGACCACGAGATCAGATACGCGATGACCACCCCTGCCAGTCCGCCCAAGAACGTAATAACCAAAGCCTCTGCCAGAAACTGAACCAGAATGTGCCACCGGCGGGCACCCAAAGCCTTTTCGACCCCGATCTCCCGCGTTCGCTGCGTTACTGAGACCAGCATGATATTCATCAGTCCTACGCCGCCAATCCCAAGGGTCAACATACCGATAAAGCCAAGGAGAACCTTTATTCCTACGGTAATGACGTCGAGGTCTGCCAAATCCTTGACCGCATCGAAAATGAACACAGCTTTTTCATCTTTGGGATTGAAGTTGTGGTGGAAGGCAAGTGAGTTCCGGATCGCCTTCACGATTTTTTCGTGGGGACCTTCGTAATCCAGCGCAATCGCGTCGAGATGGTATGTGTCTTTCAGATCATTCATGGCGCTGTACGGGATGTACACCATGGCATTCATGTTGTCGTCGCCATTGGAGATCATGTGCTTGATGATTCCGATCACCTGGTACGAGATTCCATCAATCCGAATCGTCTCGCCGAGCGCGTTTCGCCCAGAAAACAATTTCTTCTTAACATCGGACCCTATGACGGCAACCCGCGTATGTGTGAAGTCCTCTTGTTCTCCGAAGAAGCTGCCCTCTCCTGCTTCGACGTGGCGGATCTCGGAGTAGCTGGAGAACGTTCCGCGGATCGAATACGTGCTGCTGCGCGTTCCGTACGAGACCAGGCTCTGTTTGTCCGACTCCGGAGATATGTGTTTGATGAGCGGTACCTCAGCTCGCAGGTAGTCCACGTCGTCCCGTGTGATCTTGATTTGGTTGCCCGCCTTGCTTCCTCCAGCCTGCATCGATGTTCGGCCGGGGAAGATCGCGACCAGGTTACCTCCAAACGTCCGGAACGCGACCATCAAACCATTTCGGAACCCGTCCCCATAGGCCAGCAGCAACACCACGGTAGCGATACCCCACGCCATCCCCAGCATGGTCAGCACAGATCGGCGCTTGTTGTACCGAAGCGCGCTGTACGCCTGTCGCCCTAGGTCGGATAGCATGTCAATCCTGCCTCAGCGCCTCTACCGGAGGTAGCAAGGCCGCTTTGCGCGCGGGATAAAGACCCGCGGCCACGCCTGCAAGTGATAGCGACAGAATCGCGGCTATGGCGGAAGCCGGTACGATTCGCGGAGTATCGAAGCCTTCGGGAGAGGGAAGTTGCGCCAGCATCGTCACGAATCCGATCGAAATAGCGAGACCGATGAAGCCGCTGAAGGCGGTCAGGAACGCTCCCTCGATGAAAAACTGGGTAAGGATGTTGCGATGAGTGGCTCCCAGTGCTTTGCGCAGTCCGATCTCTTTTGTCCTCTCGGCTACTGAGACAAGCATGATGTTGATGATCCCTATTGCGCCAAGAGCAAGTGTTACCAACCCGACCACTCCAAGAAAATAGTCCATTGCGTCGAAGATCTTTCCAACGCGCATGGCGCCTTCAATAGTGTCCCAGTCTTCGAAGACATCCTGGCCTTTAGGGTCGAAGCCATGGCGACGCGCGATGATCCCATGTACTTCATTCTTCGCTTCAAGGTGCAGTTCCTTGGTTAATGGCGTGTAATTGATGAACGAGACGGCGTTCTCTGAGTTTTTGGTCGTCAGCGGAAACAGCATCCTCATGGTCTCGATCGGAACGAATATCCGCCCATTTGTGCCGTTCTGGCCCTCTTTACCGATCTTCTGGACGACGCCGATGATGTGGAAATCGATCCCGTTCAGCAGAATGGTGCTACCCACCGCGGGACGACCGGAGAACATGTTCTTGACCATTTCCCAGCCGATCACGCACACCCGTCGATGTTCGTTGTTGTCTTCGTCGTTAAACCAGCGCCCGGGAAAGATTGGCACCGACCGTATGCTCCTGTAATCGGGAGCGACTCCAAATACCTCTCCATTCGTTGTGCCGAAATCGCTGACTGCCCGAATGTCTTGGCGGTTAAGAACCGGAGACACTGCCCGCAGGAACTTCGATCCGCTTTTAATGGCGAGATAGTCGTCGTAGGTGAAGTGGTACGTCTGGCCCGATTGGTAGCTTCCTTCTACGGCCGGGATCCTACCCGGGAAGACGAACATGATCGCCTCGCCCATCTGGGCCATGTTCTTTTGTTGCCCGCTACGAAAACCCTCTCCGAGTCCGACCAGCAAAAGGAGTGAGCCCACTCCCCATACGATCCCAAACATCGTCAGGAAGGACCGCAACTTGTGCGCCCACAGGGTGGCCAGCGACTGTTTGACAATTTCTAGGAAAGCTCTCATGACGTGCAAAACAAAGGCGTAGCAACCCAGGGATGGAACTCACCCTTCGCCACTCCCTCTTCCCATCTCTTGGTACGTAGAGGGCGTGCTTAGGGTTCCCCGGAATCTACAGTTAAGGAATTAGACACTCGGAAGTTCAGGAAGTTAGCTGCCGTTAGCCTCGATTACACAACAACTTAGCCGAACGCAGATGTAAAGCGCCGGATCATGGGTATCGGCATGGAATTGCGGAAGCGAGTTCGCCGTCTTATCGCGGAATCTCGTTGTGCCGGGCCTCAGCGCCTAATGCAGGAGTGGTGAAGCTCAGGACTTTGCTGCTGTCGCGGGTCGCACTGCTCTCACCCTGGCTTCGGACTACGAAGAAGTAGGTCGTGCTCGGCTCCAGCCCCTTCAATTGAACCCTATGCATCAGCCCCTTGCCATCGGGGGGCGCACTCTCAGACTTGCTCAGTCGATCGCTCTTCTTACCATACTTGATTTCGCTGCCACTCTTAACATTCGTCGACCAGGCGATCGTAGCCGAATCACTTTTCAGGCTCTCGACAATAGGCCCGTTCGTGATCCTGGTGGGGCCATGCTCAATTTCCAGGAAGCCTTTTTTATGACTTGTCTGGGACGAAGCGCCAGGTGCAAGCATGAGAAGACCGACGACAACTAGAGCCACTAGTCCTGATGTTCTTTTCTTCATGGTGTGACCTCGTCCCGCAAACACTTAGATTGCATGTTTCGACTGTGGTTGTCCGGCGCGCGATCAGACGCAACAAAAATTCGCGTTAGCGTTTGGGTGCGCGGTCAGAAGTCATGGGAATCGGATCAGCTTCTACGGAGTTCGCGGTATGGCTCAGGGGCTGAACGCTTGCATGGGGTTTGGCGGCGCAAAATGGGCGGCAGCTAACCTTCATCTGCTCACGACGTCTAAGCCTGCCGTATTGCTACTCAGCCGATTGCAATAGATTTCCACCAGGAGGAGCTTTTTATGGCCGTGCGTCGTCTGTGTTCCTGTGTGTTCATTGTCTTGTTCAGTGCCGTCTGGTCCTTTGCGCAGTCAGCCCTGCTGAACATCCCCCGACAGAGTCAGGCAGCAACGGTTTCGCAACGGGTCGGCATAACCGATATCAGTATCAAATATCATCGCCCTCTCGTTAACAATCGCCAGATCTTCGGGAAAATCGTGCCATACGGACAAGTGTGGCGCGCCGGGGCGAACGAAAATACGCTAATCACTTTTACCGACCCCGTTACGATCGAGGGGCAGACTCTGGACCGGGGAACCTACGGGTTGCACATGATTCCCAACGCCGACGAATGGACGGTGATCTTCAACAAAACGACCACCGCGTGGGGGAGCTTTACCTACGACCAGAAAGAGGACGCGCTTCGCGTCAATGTAAAGCCGCAGCCGGCAGACATGCACGAGGCTCTCACCTACGACTTTGATGACGTAAAGCCAGACTCAACTGTGTTGGCTTTGAAATGGGAAAAAGTTGCAGTTCCCGTCAAGATCGGCGTGAACGTTCACGATCTCGTAGAGGCAAGTCTTGCCAAGCAGCTCCGTGGCATTCAGCAATATACGTGGGAGGGTTGGGATGATGCAGCTAACTACTTGCTTGCGGAAAAGGTGGACCTTGATGATGCGTTGAAGTACGAGAATCAGTCGATTCAGGTCGAGGAACGCTTCGACAATCTATTGACTGAATCCAAGATCTTGGACGCTATGGGTAAAAAGGACGAAGCTGCCGGCACAAAGACCAAGGCGCTTGCCAAAGCCAGTCCTCTGCAATTGCATATCTATGCCAGACAGTTGCAGGGTGAGAAGAAGCAGCAAGAAGCGTTCGATATCTTCCGCTCGAATTACAAGAAATTCCCCAACCAGTGGTTCGTCCACTCGGGTATGGCGCGCATTTACTCGTCGCAGGGTGACTTCGACAACGCTGCGAAAGAGATGAAGCTAGCGTTGGCCGGAGCCCCGGATGTGGCCAAGACTGGAGTAGAGGGATTGGTCAAGAAGCTGGAAGCCAAGCAGGATATCAACCCGTAGGTGCGGATGCTCGCAATAATCGAGCGGCCCAAGGTGGGCTGATACATCTTCTCAATTTGGAGCCGCTCGAAACTTGTAAGCTTTCAAACGACAGTCGCTACATGCCATTCTTTTGCTGTTCGTAGGCTTTCTGCAAATAGCGCCGGGCCTCATCGAGCGCACCTTGGGTGTTGTCATTGGTCTGCAGCGCTTGACGGTACTCGTTCGTGGCGCGCTCCCTTTGTCCGGTCACGTCGAAGATTTTGCCCAACTGGATGTGGCTCCAGACCTCGGTCCAGCGTGGTTCCCCGTCGCCGTTCAACGACTCCCGGTAAGCATTCGCGGCTGCCTGGTAGTTGTGCTGTAGGAAGAAAACTTCCGCAATTCGATAGTGGGCCAGTGAGCTGTTGGGATTGCTGTCGAGAGCTTTCTTGAATTCGCTTAGCGCGCCGGCAAGGTCGCTCTGCTGTACCAGCGCCTGACCACGAAGAATGGAGGCGCGCAACTTGATGTCCTTCGAGTTCTTCAGAACCTGATCGTTCGGATCGATTTGAATTCGTCGTGGCTTTCCGAACGTTTCGACAGTGAAGGGCGAGTTAGTGCCGACAACCTCGATTCGTTTCGTTTCAGTCTTACCGTCGGTGTCGATCTTGAGTTCAACTGGCATCCGAAACAGATCCAGATCTTGCGTGATGTTGCCCACCACGCGAAAGCCCTTTGCGTTTTCTCCTAAACGATAGACCGTATATTTCGCGTTGAACTCAGGCGCTCCGGTCGAGTCTAGCCATTGGGTGAAGAACCAGGTGAGCTTATCTCCGTAGTTCTTTTCGCAGATAGCTTGAAAGTCGGCGAGTGACGCGGTCTTCCACTGATACTGGGTAGCGAAGGCCCGCATTGTCTGATCGAATTTCGCTTCCCCCATGACCCAGTGCAGCATGTGCAAGATCATCGCCCCTTTATCGGTCGTGAGCGACTGGAATTCGGGAGAGAACATGTCCATCTTCCCCACGGTTGAAAGCGGAACCGTGTCGTAGGCTAGTGCTCCGACCGACATGTCCTTGACAACTTCGTCCATTCCCGCCGAACCGGCTGCGCTGCCTACATATCGCGATTCCGAATAACGTGCAAACCCGTCCTCAAGCCACCAATCGCTAAGCGAATCGGGGCTCACGGAACCACCCCACCACTGATGGGCGATTGTGTTAGCGAGGAGCCGGTAATTGATCTTCTCGCTTACGGCGCGGCTGGCGATGGCGGCAATTTGCGGGGCCCATGCGGACGGCACTGTGTCATCCGGAAGTTCCACCACCCGCAAAGCTGGAGCGGGAAAGGGATTGTAGAGAGTTGTGAAGAACGTGTATTCCTTTGCCGCGGTTGTCGCGTACTCGGCGGCAAGATTTTGATGAGACGGCTTGAAGTACACGTGCATGTCAACGCCGGCTTCGTTGTACTGCGTATCCGTAAACTGGCCTGCGATGATGGTTCCGGGGAAACTCGGTTTATCCGAAACAAATGTGAAGGTCTTGACTGGTCCTGTCGGCTTCGGCAACGCGTCTTCGGTCGTGACGGATTTCTTTGTGGTCTTCTTAGCCCCACGCTTCGTAAGGGTCGTTACTTCTTCCGTTTTGGTCGTTGCCGTTGAAGTGGGCGCACCGTTTCCTGCCGTTTCCTTTCCGCTGCCGATCACGGTGAAGTGGGCAGGAACAGTTACCGTAATCGTCGAGGTAAAACGGTTAATCCCGTAGTTCACGACGGGAAACCAACGGCCGGCATACAACAGGTAGCTGGTGTCATCTCCGACATATGCGAGCTTCAGACCCTGCACGGGACTATCTTCAGCATTCTCAAGCACGCCTTCGTACTCAAATGTCAAGGTGGTGGAAGCGCCTTTCGTGAGACCCGCAGGGAGCGGAACGCGAACCGCTGATTCCTGGCTGATTCGTTCTGCCGAAAGGGTCTTGCCATTCTCGTCGAGCACTTTGGTAGGACGCAGATCGTTGTTCAATTCGAATGAGACGGCAGTGACGTCTTCCAGTGCCGTGAGCTTGACCCGGGCGCGCGCAATTAGCTTATGGGCGGTGGGTTGTAGTTCCGCATTGATCACATAGTCGTCAACCTGGACGCGGGGCTTTTCGGCCGCTCGCGAAGGAAGACTGGCCAAACAAAGCAGCAGCAGAGCAAACGACAAGGCTAAGGCCCGGACTTGGCGCCAGGGTTGAATACGCATGTAAGAGTGACTCCTGCGGTTGTTACTTTACTGTAAGATGAAAATTTTGACGCAAAAGATGCTGGCTACACAAGGGTTACGCGTACTTTATGGTTTCACGGTCAGCTCCAAAATGGAATCGGCAGCCCGTTCTGCCGGATGCCGGTGATCCTGACCGTCCTTGCGCAGGCGGCTTTTTACTCGCATCAACCCCTCCATCATTCGGTCGCGCGCACTACCGTCTGGCAAAATCTCACTTATTCTTGCCACTACGTTGGCTGCAGTAAAGTCACTTTGGACCAATTCCGGCACGACCATTTCGCCCGCTATTAGGTTGACCATGGCAAAGAATGGGACCTTAATCCGCCACCGTCCGAGCGCGTAGGTAACGGGCGAAACCCGGTAAACCATAACGAACGGCGTGCCCATCATTGCGGCTTCGACCGTAGCCGTTCCGCTGGCGACGATTGCGGCGCGTGAGTGGAAAAGGGCAGCCAGCGCCTCCGAGACAAGTCGCACGTTCTGGCGGCCGACTAGCGTATCCATAAAGTGGCGGTCCAGGGTAGGCGCGACCGGAAGTAGAAACTCGAACGCATTGCCCAACTGCGACGCTGCTTCCAGCATGGTAGGCAGATTCATCCGAACTTCTTTGACCCGGCTTCCCGGCATGAGGGTCATCCACTGTTTCTCGGGATCGAGCCCATACTGCCGCGCATAATCGGCACGTTCGATAGAAGGGCGAGGCAGTTCTGCCAAAGGATGCCCAACAAACTCAGCGTCCACACCTCGATCTCGATAAAACTTTTCCTCGAAGGGGAAAATCACCAGCGCCTTCTTCACATATTTCCGTAGCAGCTTCACTCGCCCTTGACGCCAAGCCCAAAACTGGGGACACACGTAATACACAACCGGGATGCCGCGCTTGTACATCTGCCGGGCAACACGCCAGTTGAAAGCCGGGGAGTCGATCACGACTGCGAGTTCAGGCTTACGTTTGTCGGCTTCGTCGATGAGGTGATCAAAAAGACGGTAGATCTTGGGCAAGTGGCTGAGAATTTCGGTGATGCCTACGACGGCAAGGTCGCTGGCATCAACAACTGTGTCGCATCCCGCGGCGCGCATGCGCTCTCCGCCCACTCCAAAGAACTCCAGTTCTTCGGCATTGGAGCGCGTCCGGCGGCGCAGGGCTTCTATCAACTGTGCGCCATACATTTCGCCCGAAGCTTCTCCCGCGGAGATCAGGATTCGCACCGAGGCATTCTAACGGAAGGAGAGGGGCCGGATGAGGTCAGATGGGTTCGAGGCCCAGGCTAATCGTCCGCGTTCGCCGTAACCGGCGGTTTGGAACTCGACGCCGCTTCTGGTATTTCCTGGTCTTTGTACTGCAACTGATAAAGCTTGTAGTAGATTCCACGATTTGCGAGCAGTTGCTGATGCGTCCCAATCTCACGCACCTTGCCTTTGTGCATCACAATGATTTTGTCCGCACGTTGAATCGTTGACAGACGGTGCGCAATGATCAACGATGTGCGTCCTTCAACCATGCGGGTCAAGGCGTCGCGTACGCGAAACTCGGTTTCCGTGTCGACGCTTGAGGTCGCCTCGTCAAGGATCAAAACTTTAGGATCATGTGCGAGAGCTCGGGCGAAAGATATCAACTGTTTCTGCCCGGTGGACAGGCTGCTGCCGCGCTCGCGTACTTCTTCTCGGAATCCGTTCGGCAGAGTTCGAACAAAGTCGGCAATATTCACTTCTTCTGCGGCTTGCTCTACATCCTCGTCTTCAATTCGCGATGTGCCCAGGCGAATATTGCTTTCCACCGTTCCGGTAAACAGGAATGGATCCTGCAAAACCACGCCAAACCGGCGACGTAGTTCGCTGATGTCCATGTCCTTTATGTCGATGCCGTCGATTCGTATCGCGCCTTTCTGCACATCGTAAAACCGCATGAGAAGCGAGATCAAAGTCGTTTTACCGGCGCCGGTGTGGCCTACCACCGCGACGGTTTCGCCCGGTTCCAGGATGAAGCTCACATCGCGAAGAACCCAGTCCGGTTCAATTGCCGCACTCGCGCCTGTTGGCGAGGGCACGGCATCCGCGTCACCGTTTGCAGGCACCGTGCGATACGCGAACCAAACATGATCGAACTCGATGCGTCCAGGACCAGTTGGAGTCTTAGGCTTCGCGGGTGAAAGAATTTCGATAGGGGTGTCCAGCAATTTAAAAACGCGCTCACTCGCCGCCATGGCCGACTGCAAGATGTTGTACTTGTCACTCAGATCCTGAATGGGCCGAAAGAACCGCTGCGCATACTGGATAAATGCCACCAGAATGCCGAGGGTCGCCACGGTGTGAACTAAATTCACAGATACGAGGTGGGAGCGCGAGAACTGAACTGAAAGGCTGGTGCCTCCCGTTTTACGGAACACGTCTAGTCCGCCGAACCAGATTACGCACGCGATGGCAATAGACGACAAGATCTCAACCACGGGGTAGTACACCGCGTAAGCCATAATGGCGTCTTTGAACGCTTCCATATGGCTTTTGTTCACATCCGAGAACTGTCGATACGCCCGCTTCTCACGATTGAACAGCTGCAGGACCATCATGCCGGATACGTGTTCCTGCAGATACGAGTTGATGCGGGCGATCGCCACCCGAATGCGTCGGTAGGAGTCGCGCACCTTGGTCCGGAAGACCATCGTCGCCCAGAAAATCAGCGGAAGCACCGCAAATGTGATCAAAGCCAACTTCCAATTCATCCCGAGCATGATGGCCAGAATCCCAGCCAGCACGAATACGTCCTCGAAGATCGATACGACTCCGGCCGTGAACATTTCATTCAGCGCATCCACGTCGGTGGTGACGCGCGTAACCAGTCGTCCCACGGGGTTCTTGTCAAAGAATGACACCTGCATCCGTTGCAAATGGCGGAAGATCTGGCTGCGCAGGTCGAACATCACCATTTGCCCGGTCCACTGCATGAAGTAGGTCTGGAGGAACTCCAGGAAGAAACTGAATGTAATCAAGGCAACGTATATGGCGGCAATCTGAGCGATGCCCTTCATCGGATCCGTGCTGAGAATACGATCCAGCACTGAATGGGCCGGCACAGGGGCCAGATACTTATCGATAGCAATCTTTGTGAGATAGGGGCCTAGAACGTCGGCTACTGCCTTCAGAACAATGGCAATCAGGGCCACTGTAACCTGCCATGTGTATGGCCCCAGGTATCTGAGAAGCCGCTTCATCAGACGGCTGTCGTACGCTTTACCTAATACCTCTTCTTCGGCTGCCATCGTCTGTTTAAGAGTACCTTAAGTAGATGGGCATGACGGAGGGTAGGATGGAAAACCTTCCGTCGGCCTCCTGGCTTAGCTCGCTTTGCGTAGTATGAGCGCGGAGTTCTTGGACCCGAAGCCAACGCAATTGCAGACCGCGTGCTCGATCTGCGCTTTTCGGCCGGGATGAGGTACGTAGTCCAGGTCGCATTCTGGATCAGGCATTTCGAGGTTGATGGTTGGCGGAATCTGGCCATGTTCCATTGCCACGAGGGTGGCGGCGATTCCTACTGCTCCGGACGCACCTTGCGCATGGCCGACCTGGGACTTGATCGCCGACATGGGTATGGATTTTGCGTGCTCACCAAGCGCCATCTTCACCGCGCGCGTTTCGACTCGGTCGTTCAATTCCGTTGAGGTGCCGTGCAATTGAACATAGTGGACGTCCTTAGGTTTGATTCGAGCCTCACCCAGGGCTTCGGTGATCGCCCGTGCGGGTTCATCCGGGCTGTCGCTCAACCGTACCCGGTGAAAGGCCTCGCATGTAGATGCGTAGCCAGCTACCTCGGCATAAATGCGAGCGCCTCGGGCGCGGGCGTGTTCGTACTCCTCTAGCACGAACATCCACGATCCCTCGGCGATCACAAATCCGTCGCGATCCGCGGAGAAAGGTCTAGAAGCTTTTTCGGGAGCATTGTTCCATTTGGTCGTCAGCGCCCGCAGCAGGGTATAGCCCTTGATAATCCCCGGCGTGATCGTGGAATCGACCCCGCCAACCAGGAACATAGGCTGGACACCCGCCTGGATATGCTGCAATGCGTACCCGACGGCGTCGGTAGATGACGTGCAACCTGCCGTTACAACGTGGCTATAACCACGGAATCCGAAACGCATCTGGACTTCGCTGGAGATGGTTCCCATTGTGCCGCTCGGGATGCAGAACAGGCTGACCTGTTTAACGTGCCCGGAATGCCACAACCGATAGCATTCTTCGGAGAACTCCTGCGCACCTCCGCCAGTCCCCAGGATGATACCGATTTGGCGTTTCTCTTCCAGCGATAGCTTCGACGGATCAATGCCCGCATCCTTCAGGGCCTCCGTCGATGCAGCAATACATAGTGGTACGACGCGTGAAACATGCTTGCGTTCACGGGCGTCAATCCAGGCCAACTCATCGAACTCTGGGATTTCGCCGGCAATCTGGACGGGCAGACTCGAAACGTCATATCGGCTGATCAGCTTCACGCCGCTCTTACCTGCAAGAATCGCGCGGCAGAATGCTTCTTTACCAATTCCATTCGGGCTGACTACGCCCATGCCGGTGATGACTACGCGAGTTGTCATGATGGCGTCAGATGCACAAAAACGGGCAGTCGTCGGCCGTCAGTCACGGTTTTCGGATATAAGTTCCGAGCCTGCAAGGAACACGGCCTCTGCTCGACTTGGCGGCTTCCTGCCAGATATGCCACATGAGGACTGACGACCGGAGCGAGGGGCTAAAATAAAACGAATGCCTCTCGGCCTCTACGTTTCAGTTCCTTTCTGCCGGACCAAGTGCAGCTACTGTAATTTTGCGTCCGACGTATTTTCGCGCGCCGTGTTTCAGCGCTATGTTGACCGTGTCTGCACCGACATCCGCAACGCACGTGTGGCCGCCGAAGAAATGGGTGCACAGTTCGAAACAGATGTTGACTCCGTTTACCTCGGCGGAGGAACGCCTACCGTACTAGATTCGCAGCAATTGGAAAACCTGTTTGTAACAATTAAGCAAAATTTTTGTCTGACTCCGGATGCCGAGATCACCGTCGAATGTGCGCCGGGAACCCTGAGTCCGGGCACTCTGGAGGTGCTGCTGCGCTGCGGCGTAAACCGGGTGAGTCTGGGGGTTCAGTCATTTACCGACCAGGAAGCTGCCGCCGTGGGCCGTTTACACAAACGAGCTACGACCCTGGAGGATATTGGCCGCCTGCGAGCGGCGGGAATTAGCGCTCTCAATGTCGACCTGATTGCTGGTTTGCCCCACCAGACAGCGTACAGTTGGGAGTATTCATTGTCAGAGGCGATCGCCTCGCAGGTTCCGCACGTCAGCGTCTATATGCTTGAGGTCGATGAAGACTCCCGCCTAGGCAGGGAACTCATAGCGGGCGGCACCCGATACCATGCGCATTTCGTTCCCGATGACGATCTAACCGCCGACTTGTACATAACAGGGTGCGAGCGACTCGCCGCCGCGGGAGTGCCGCAATACGAGATTTCAAATTTTGCTCGTCGTGGGCAAGAGTCAAGGCACAATCTTAAGTACTGGATGCGTCAACCCTACATGGGGTTCGGCGTCGACGCCCATTCGATGCTATATACCTCTGCCGATCCCTATATTCTGCTCGGAGCCTCACACGGCGGTTCCGGGCGAGGTGGTTCATCGCCTTGCGATGCGATGGCGGTCGACACCGAGGCAGTGCGATTTGCCACGGCCGATTCCCTGGAACAATATGTTGCCGGGGCACCGCTGAAGCGCACCGTCGTAGGCCGCAGACAAGCGCTGGAAGAAACGTTCTTCCTTGGATTGCGACTAAACCGTGGAATCGATCTCCAGCGCGTGGCGGCCGAGTTCGGTCGGGACGCCGTGCAGAGGGTTACCGCTGAGGTTGATATGCTCGTCGCCGAAGGTCTACTGGATCGCGAAGGCAGCATCCTCCGTCTCTCAGCCCGCGGCCGCCTTCTGTCCAACGAAGTGTTTGCGCGTTTCCTGAATCCAATCGAGGTATAATCTCGGCGCTCGACTTCCGGATACGCGGGGTGATTCATGGGGCTCTATTCGCATTACGACGGCGCGCACAACCATCCCGTCAATCGCGCTCTGCACATGATCGCCATACCCGTCGGTTTTTCCTCACTGATTGTGGTCTGGTTCCACTGGATCATCGGCTTATTGCTCATTCCGACGGCGTTTGCCCTCGCCTGGTTGGGGCATCTCATCGAAGGCAATAAACCGGCATTCCTGACCAATCCGGTGCACGTCTTCGTGGCACCCGTCTGGTTGGCAAGAAAAATGTTCGGTCGGCATCAGCAGAAATCAGCTGAATCTGTTCGAAGTAACAGTCCGGTGCACATGCGCTGATGCGGCCAGTGGCAACCTAAACGTCGATTAGTTGCCTCAACCAACCGGTCGGTTCGTTCGTTTCGTTCTACTTACACCGCTGTGCTCTAATAAAAGGTTCTGCTCCAACCGCTGAACGCATCCGCGCGTACTTGCTTTCGCGTATCTCTGCGTCTCGGTGTTGGAATCTTCGGAGGGCCCTTGGATTTCTTATTGAACGACGAGCAATTGCAGCTCCAAAAAAGTGTTCGCGAATTCGCCGAAACCGAGATCGCGCCCAATGTTATGAAATGGGACGAAGCCGGAGAGTTCCCCATGGCCACCATCAAGGAACTGGGCAAGATGGGGTTGATGGGCGTGATTTTCCCGCCTGAGTACGGCGGCGCGGGCATGGGGTACGTCGAGTACGTGACCGCAATCGATGAGCTATCGCGGGTAGACGGTTCGGTCGGGATTATCGTTGCCGCCCACACTTCTCTTTGCTCGAACCACATCTTTCTCGCGGGGAGTGAGGAACAGAAAAAGAAGTATGTGTCCAAGCTGGCGACGGGCGAGTACATCGGTGCCTGGGGGCTGACTGAGCCCTCGTCTGGATCCGACGCCGGTAGCGCCCGCATGACGGCTGTCCGTAGAGGAAATAGCTGGGTTCTGAACGGCACAAAGACCTTCTGCACCAACGGCCACTATGCAGATGTGTTGGTTGTGATCGCGGTGACCGATCGCGCTGCGCACACGCATGGATTGTCAGCGTTCGTCGTCGAAAAGGGGACCAAGGGTTTTCGGCCCGGCAAGAAAGAAAACAAGCTCGGTCTTCGCGCCAGCGATACCGCCGAGCTGATTTTTGAAGACTGCGTCATTCCCGCCGAAAACCTGCTCGGCCGCGAAGGTCAGGGTTTCATCGATGCCATGCAGGTGCTCGATGGCGGTCGTATTTCGATTGCCGCGCTTTCTCTCGGAATGGCGCAAGGTGCCTACGAAGCCGCCCTGCGGTACTCCAAGACGCGAAAGCAATTCGGCAAAGCCATCAGCGACTTCCAGGCAATCCAGTGGAAACTTGCCGACATGGCAACCGAAATCGAAGCTGCGCGATTGCTCACGATGCGGTCAGCCTCGATGAAAGACGCCGGTCTGAAGACAACGCTGGAATCCTCGATGGCAAAGCTCTATGCCAGCGAAGTCGCGGTCAAGTGCGCCAACGAAGGTGTCCAGATCCACGGCGGCTATGGCTTTATCAAGGACTATCCCGCAGAGAAGTTCTACCGTGACGTGAAGTTGTGCACGATCGGCGAAGGCACGAGCGAAATCCAGCGGTTAGTGATCGCGAGACAGTTGCTGAAGGACTAGCTCGGCGCCGAGACCTGACAGAATGGGAGCTGTCAGGTTACAGGTCAATTCGAGCCAGCATAGGTCCGACGATTGCCATAAATAGAACGTAGGCGGCTGCAATGGGTTCAAGTTTTGGTTCGATGGAGATTCCCAGTCCCGCGATAACGATGGAGAACTCACCTCGAGCGATCAGCGCAATTCCAGCACGCCACGCGGCTCGCTTTTCGACTCGTGTGCGACGGGCTGCCCAATAACCCGTCACAAGTTTTGTGATCGCGGTAACTGCGCCCAGCACGAGCGCATACGGCAAAACTCCCGGCAGGCTGGCCGGTGCGATCTGTAGTCCGAAGAAAAAGAAAAAGGTGGCCGCGAACAGGTCGCGTAACGGGGCTAGCAAGCGGTGCGACTGCTGGGCAATTTGGCCCGAGACCGCGATACCCACGAGAAACGCTCCTATGGCAGCATCGACCTGGAATCGCTGCGCGACTCCGGCGACGAGCAGAACAGCGCCAAAAATTGTGAGCAGAACGATCTCGTCAGATTCGCTGCCGGCCATGCGGCTAATGGCCGAGCCGTATCGCACGGCCGCTACCAACACGATGGCGACGGTGCCGATGGCCACCGCAACGGAAATGAGCATTTTCTCGGTACTGCCCTGGGCTACCAGCACCGCCAAAATGGGCAGGTAGACCGCCATGGCCAAGTCTTCCAGCACAAGTAGCGAGAGAATAGAAGGAGTCTCGGGATTTCCCATGCGGTGTGACTCTGACAAAATTCTGGCGACTATGCCCGATGAAGAAACCCAGGTGATCCCGCCTAACAGAACCGACGGCAGCAAGCGCCAACCCAGCAGGAGTCCAGCAATCAGCCCGGGAAGGAAATTTAGTAAGAAATCAACGGCGCCCGCCGGAATACCGATTTGCAGGTTCCGCTTGAGTTCTTCGCCGGAGTACTCGAGGCCGAGCATGAACAGCAACAGAAGAACCCCAATTTCCGCGCCGACGTGAATGAAACTTTCGCTGAATTCCAGCGGCGCGAGTCCCCCTTTGCCGAATGCCAAGCCAGCTAAGAGGTACAAGGGAATGGGCGAGAACCGGAACCGATGTGCGATGCGGGCGAGCAACGCCAGCCCGAGAATTGCCAGCCCCAACTCGAGAAACATCGCGGACGTTGCTTGCGCGGACCCGGACATAGCGAACGCCATTGTATGGGCTGTGTTCCGCGGAACCCAGCGCTGCTTTACACTGGTGATTTGAACTCGAACCTTCAGCCTTGGATTGAGCGCCTGCGGAGCGGGGACCCCCGTGCTCTGGCTCGTGCCATCAGCACGGTCGAGAACCGCGACCCAGGTTCGTCTGACCTGCTTAAAGCACTATTTCCCCATAGCGGGCACGCTCGCATTCTCGGCTTAACCGGCTCGCCTGGCGCAGGGAAGAGCACCCTCGTTGACCAACTCGCGCGCCACTATCGCCAGCAGAATCGCACCGTCGGCATTATCGCCGTCGATCCAACGAGCCCCTACAGCGGGGGTGCGATTCTGGGGGACCGCATCCGGATGCAGGATCACTTCGCCGATCCCGGCATTTACATCCGTAGCATGGCGACCCGGGGATCGCTGGGCGGTTTGGCGCGCACCACGGCCGACGTCACGACCGTGCTCGACGCCTCCGGACGTGATCTCATCATGATCGAAACCGTCGGTGTCGGCCAGGATGAAATCGACATTGTGAGACTCGCCGACATCACAGTCGTCATCCTCGTGCCCGGGATGGGCGACGATGTACAGACCATCAAGGCCGGGATCATGGAGATCGCCGACGTATTCGTTATCAACAAGAGCGATCGAGAGGGCGCGGAGCGAGTCGAACGCGAGATTCGAGCCATGCAATCCCTTGCCATGCGCAGCGATCACTGGGTTCCCCCGATTATCAAGACAGTCGCGAGCGAGGGTAAAGGGATCGGTGACTTGGCTGCCGCCATCGTCCAATACGAGGCCTACCTTAAAAAAGAGAATCTTGAATTAAAACGCAACATTGAGAACTGGCGCGAGCGGCTCGTCGAGATGCTCAGAGACGCCATGCTTGAGCGAGCGCGTTTAACCATGAATGATGGCGAGGCCAACCGTTTGGCGGCCGAAGTTGCGGAACACAGGCGCGATCCATACTCGCTCGTCGAGGAGATTGTGGGGAAGATCGGAAGACAATCATGACCAGCATTGATCATCTCGGAATTGCCGTTAAATCCGTTAAGGCTGCAAAAAGTATTTACGAGAAGCTCGGTTTGAACGCTTCCTCCGAAGAGACTGTCGAGGGCGAGCAGGTTCACGTAGCCATGATTCCCGTCGGCGAGAGCCGGATCGAGCTACTCGAGCCTACTTCGGAAACATCCACCGTTGCAAAGTTTCTGGCCAAGCGGGGCGAGGGCCTGCACCATATTTGCCTGCGAGTGCCGGATTTGAAAACTGCTGTCGAGCGCCTGAAGCAAGACAACGTCCGGCTGGTGTCGGAGGAGATTAAGGTCGGGGCCGGCGGACACCGGTACGTTTTTGTTCATCCCTCGAGCACCGGCGGCGTGCTGATGGAATTGGTGGAAGGCCACTGATTCATGCTGATCCTCGCCGTTGACACTTCTGGAAAAAACGGAAGCATCGCTCTAGCACAGGGCCAGCCGGACGGAACATGCACAGCGCTCGAGATCGTGCCTCTTGCCGGCGGAACCTTCTCAGCGCAACTCGTTCCGCAGATCGTTGCTCTTCTCAACAAGCACGGGTTCTCCAAGGTCGATATCGAAGGCTTTGCGGTGGCTTCGGGACCCGGATCATTTACCGGCCTGCGAGTTGGATTGGCAGCTGTTAAGGGCTTAGCCGACGTCCTCGGAAAGCCGATTGCGACAGTTTCACTGCTGGAAGCGATCGCCAGCTTGGTCGATTCCGCTGGACCCGTGCTGGCGGCGATGGACGCGGGACGAAACGAGATCTACCTGGGCGAATACGAATTGACGGATCTGGTCGGCATCGAACGGCTATTACCGATGGAGGAGTTTGGAAGCGCGGTTCGCGCTGGTAGGGTGGTGTCGCCTGACAAGAACATTGTTGAGTATGCGAACTCGGCCGGGATCTCTGTGATCGAAGTTGTCCGCCCCAGAGGTGACGTAATCGCTCGGCTTGGGTGGCGGAAAATCGTGTCCGGTAGAAGGATTTCCCCCGAAGAACTGGAGGCCAACTACATACGCCGATCGGATGCCGAAATCTTTTCAAGTCCGACTCGGTCTAAGTAGTCCAGAGGAATAGACTGAGCAGCCAATTTCCCAACAGGAACATTCGCTCCGCCACTGCGGCCGATATCCCAGCCATGATGGCCATCGCGCAAAGCACCCCTTCGGCGCCGCATTGGACCGCAGAGCAATATGCAAATCTGTTTTCAGGCGAACGGACGGGAGTCTGCCTGGTGATTGAGATTGAGAAGGTTGGAGTGACCCAGGGTTTCCTTGTCGCCCATGCGAGCGGGCCCGATTGGGACTTGGAGAACATCGTTGTCTCCGAGAATGATAGGCGCGAAGGCTTGGCGTCGGCCCTGATAGCTGAGTTGATCCACCGAATCAAGGCCCTCGGTGGTGAAGCGGTCTTTCTGGAGGTTCGCGAGTCCAACCAAGCCGCTCGGCAGCTCTACTCCAGATTCGGATTTCTGGAGACCGGCTGTCGCAAGTCGTACTATTCCGCGCCTCAGGAAAATGCCATTCTCTATACCCTCCGCCTGGGCTGACATGCTCCAATTCCTGTGCAGTTTCAGTTACTTGCATAGGGGCAGAATGTTGCGAGCAGCTCTCGAAATAGGATTGAACGCGCCGAAGGGCTATGTTACGTTTAGCCCTGTAACGCGATATTCATATTCGCGTGGCAGGAGGTCTGCAGGATGCTCACTCCGAGAGACCAGCTCCTGGCCAGCCATGAAGAGTTCCGGCGCCTGGCCCAGGAGCATACGCAGTACGCGCAACGGCTCGATTCTCTCACCCAGAAGCGTTACCTCACCGAAGACGAAAAACTGGAAGAAGTCCGACTTAAGAAGCTTAAGCTGCGGCTCAAAGATCAGATGGAGCTGATTGAGCGCGAGTATCGGGTCACCGCACAACATCAGGTAGCCTAAGCTCGTCTCTCCAATCTTTGCGGCCAAAGCCGCTTCGGGAAGTTCCTGTTTCCGTCAAGGCGCGCGGTAGCGCCTTTTTTTATTTGTAGTTACGGACCTTTGGTCCAGAATTCTCGGCCCCTGCACTATAATTCTGAGGGGATCCCATGGTTCGCGATGGCTACTACTACGCTGGATTCTTGTTGTTCGCAGCAATTGTCCTCAGTTGGCTGACGAACCTGTGGTGGGCTACCCCTTGCGTCATTCTGGCTGCTTTCTTTCTATGGTTTTTCCGAGATCCGGAACGGGTTGTTACAACCGCTCCGGGGGCCATTGTCTCGGCCGCGGATGGCAAGGTAACCGATGTTTCTCCTGCTCTCGTGAATGGTCAGAATCGGACGCGTATCAGCATCTTTCTCAACGTTTTTGATGTGCATGTAAACCGGAGCCCCATCGCAGGCCGCATAGCGGATATTCGCTACCAGCGCGGGAAATTCTTGAACGCCATGGATGAGACTTGCGCCGATCAGAATGAGCAGAATGTCGTCACGGTCGAAGGCGAAGGACAAACGATCATTTTCAAGCAGATTGCCGGCTTGTTGGCGCGGCGGATCGTCTTTACGAAGAAGATCGGCGACAAAGTCGATCGTGGCGAACGCGTCGGCCTGATCAAGTTTGGATCACGGACGGATGTTTTCTTGGATTCGTCGGCTCAGGTGCAGGTCAAGAAGGGCGATCGCGTCAAAGGTGGCGCGACTGTGTTGGCATACCTGCAGCAAAATTCCGAGCATCAGTTGACCACTGCCGGATCGGCCCGCGAAGGAGGCCGTTAAATGGAAATGGACGAGGTTGTAGCGCATCCTCTCCGCCGAAAAGACGACATTCCCCAACGGCGCATGCGCAAGGGCATGTACATCCTGCCTTCGCTCTTCACGACGGCAAATATCGCAGCGGGATTTTGGGCGATCCTGCAGATCATGCACGCTTCCCCGACGGAGTTTTACCACTTAGACTTCGCGGCTAAAGCCATTGGACTCGCAATGGTTTTTGACATGCTCGATGGCCGCATCGCACGCATGACGAAAACCAACAGTGATTTCGGCCGTGAACTGGACTCGCTCGCCGATGTGATCACGTTTGGGGTAGCTCCGGCACTTTTGGCCTGGATGTGGGGATTCCACCTACTGCCGCAAACGGGCCATCCGGCAATGCACACGCGCATTATTCAGTTCGGTGCGATTGCTTGCTTCCTGTTTGTGATCGCTGGCGCAAGCCGGCTCGCTAGATTCAACATCCAGGTAAATCCGCAGCCCTCCAACCCGGGACGCCCAGGGAAGAAATACTTTGTGGGTATGCCGATCCCGGCGGGAGCGAGCATCATCGCGGCAATGGTGCATTTCTCCGGTGGTGAACCGATCGCCTCCGCTTGGACTTCGATCACCTGGATTCTGATGGTGCTCGCGGTGGGCTATCTGATGGTGAGCACCTGGAGGTTTTACAGCTTCAAGGACATCAACTTCCTTACCCGGCAACCCTTCCGGCTGATCGTCTTACTGGCCGGGCTGTTCGCCCTGATTTGGTATTTCTCTCAGGAAGTGCTCTTTTCTCTTGCTCTCCTCTACATGGCTTCCGGCGTATTCTGGCGTTTGCAGTGGCTGGTGAGGAGGCGTCAAAATCCTCCTGCGCCTCCCGCCTATACCGAAGCATCTCAAACACCATGAGCACTCCCCCTAAGCATACCGGTGCGCACCCGGATACACTCCGCAGCGCTAGTAACCTTTACCGAGTCGCCATCGTGGGCGCCGCCACTCTGAAGGGCAAGGAGGTGGCCGAACTTCTTGGCGACCGTAACTTCCCCGCCGTCGACGTGAAGCTCCTGGATGATGACGAGTCATTGGGACAGTTGGAGGCCATGGGAGATGAAGTTACTTTCATCCAAAGCGTTCGTTCTGAGCAATTCGAGCATGTTGATTTCACGTTTTTCGCCTCGGATCAAGACTGCACCCGCAATAACTGGATGAAAGTGCGCCGTGTCGGGAGCGCGATCATCGATATGTCGTACGCCTTGGAGGATGACCCTTCTGCATCAGTTCGTTCGCCATGGCTAGAGCGCGAGCTAGGCCGGCCGCAAGCAATGGAGTTGCAGCCCGGGCCTGTGGTTACCGCTCATCCCGCCGCGGTTGTGTTGGCACTCCTGTTGTCTCGCGCACAGAAAGCCGGGGCCGTGCAGCGAGCCGTATCGACCATCTTCGAACCGGCATCGGAGCACGGGCAGCGCGGCATGGACGAATTGCACCAGCAAACCGTGAATTTACTGTCCTTTCAGCAGCTACCCAAAGCTGTGTTCGATTCCCAGGTCGCGTTCAACATGATCACCCGGTACGGGGATAATTCCACTCCGTCGTTGGAGTCTGTCGAGCGGCGTATCCTGCAGCATTACTCGCGCATCCTGGGAGAAGAGGCGATCAAGCCGTCACTGCTGCTCGTGCAGGCCCCCATCTTCCACGGTCATGCTTTCTCGGTATACCTGGAGATGGAGAAGACCGTTGCCTTGGGAGACCTCGCCCAAGCCTTCGCTGGGGAGCACGTGACCATTACGCGGCTTGCTGACGAATCTCCTAGCAATGTGAATGCGGCGGGACAGGGTGACATTCTTCTGTCGATCGGTCGCGACGCCAACCATGAAAACGGCTACTGGTTGTGGGCCGCCGCCGACAATCTGCGTATTGCAGCGGTGACTGCGGTCGAATGCGCTGAATCTCTTACTACCACTCGCCCCCGAGGACATATTCAATGAGGCGGATCGCGCCTCTGACTCCTCTGTTTCTGGTGGTTCTCTTCTCTGGTTGCGGCTATCACACTGCCGGGCGCGTCACGACCTTGCCGGAAAGTGTTCGCACTATCGCAGTTCCTGATTTCGTGAACGATTCGCACAGCTATCGTCTCGACCAGGTGTTAACCGAAGCTGTTGTTCGCGAGTTTACGAGTCGCACTCACTACCGCATTGAGAACGATCCTCGCCACTCGGCGGATGCGATCCTGCAAGGTACAATTCTGAGCACCATGGCTTCGCCCACTACCTATGACTCGCAGACCGGGCGAGCTTCTAGCGTGATGGTGACAGTAGCCATGAAAGTGGTCATGACGGACAGCCATGGGAAGATTCTCTACCAGAATCCCTCGTACCAGTTTCGCGACGAGTACCAGGTTTCCCGCGAACTCTCCAGCTTCTTTGAGGAAGACTCTCCCGCTCTGCAGCGCCTTTCGCGTACATTCGCCCGGACCTTGGTGAGCAACATCTTGGAGGGCTTCTGATGAGGTCGTTCGCTCAGACCGACCGATTCCTGTCGGAGGTCCAGTCCCGGAAATTTCGGGCCGCTTACGTGTTCGTAGGCGACGAGACTTTCTTCCGCAAGCGCTGCCGAGAAGCGATCTTGCAGCATCTGGTTCCGCCGGAACTGCGCGATTTTAGCTTGTTCGAATTCGACCTTTCCGAGACTGACCTTACTGAGGTCCTCGATCGAGCCCGTACGCCGTCTCTTATGGCGCCCTTCCAGGTATTTTTTGTCAAAGGCGTGAAGACCTTGTATGGGCGCGGTTCCAACGATGAAAAGCTCGCGGCTATCGAAGAGTATTGCAAAAACCCGAATCCCGACGCTCTGCTGATTTTTGTCGCAGACCACATCAGCATACCTGCCGATGCGCGTCGCATGGACATGACTGACAAAGATCGCTATCAGCGGATTTGCGAAACCCTGGGGGAGTTCTGCGGGATCGTTGAACTGGCACGCGTGGAGGAGAGCGACGCCGTCCGATGGCTCTCCGAATATTGCGCGACCCGCGATATGAACATGGATGCTGATGCCGGCCGAGAGTTGGTCGATGCCCTGGGCGGGGACATGATGATGATCTCTAACGAGTTGGAAAAGCTCATGCTCTACGTTGGGGAGAAGCGCCGCATCAGCCTGGGTGACGTGGAAACCATGGTTCTCGCTGCAAAGCAGCGCAGTTTGTACGAGTTGACCGACGCGATTTCGGCAAAGGACAAAGTCCGCGCCCTGCAGATGCTCGATGCCATTCTGAGCACCGGCGATGGAGAAGAGGCAGCCATAGGTCATCTCTACATGCTGGCCAAGACCTTCCGTCAGATGCTGGTCATCACCGAGCGCAATGTCCGGGATACGCGTATGCTTTGGGCCGCTTTATGGCAAGGCTTTCGCGTCCCGCCGTTCGCCGCCGAAGACATCATCAAACAGGCACGCCGCTACAAGTCGAAGCGGGAACTCACCCGCGCCATCAGGCTGATCGCTAAGACCGACCTCGCTCTACGGTCAAATCCCCCGAGCAAGCGCATGGTCCTCGAGAAGCTAATCCTGGATCTGACCACAGAGCCTAAGCCGGAAGAGGCCGGTTGGCGTCAGGAAGAGTTGCCGGTCTAGCCGACCCGATTACCACTGCCCAATTTGAGGTCTGCCGTACGTTCACTCCTACGACATTTGACAATGTCGTGATAACGACTAATATGACAAATCTATGAGCAAGGGGATTCGGGCCGAGATCAAGCAGGGCAAACCCTTCCACAGTCTGGAAGAGGAAACGGCAGTCGCACTGGCCAGGACCTCGGACCTGCTGAGCCGCAGGATGGAGATGTTGTTGAAAGAACATGGGCTAACCGGTACCCAATACAACGTTCTGCGAATTTTGCGCGGTGCAGGGAAGATTGGTCTCGCCTGCAGCGAGATCGCCGAGCGCATGGTTACCCGCGATCCTGACGTGACTCGTCTGTTGGATCGCATGGAGCGTGCCGGACTATGCACCCGCGAACGAACGCCGGAGGATCGGCGCGTCATCGTGGTCCATATCACCAGCAAAGGCCTTAAGGCTGTGGGAGATCTCGATGAGCCTGTTAACTCCCTGAACCACAGCCTGTTAGGGCACTTCGGAGACAAAAAACTGCGCCTGCTTCTGGGTTTGTTAGAGCAGGCCCGGCAGGGTTGGTTTTTTTAAGAATCAATAGTCGTTATAACGACATCTGTAACAACAGATAAGGAGAAATTATGAGCACCGTAGCCCTGGAATTCCAAAACCACACCTCAATGGCCGCAGCCGAGTCGACAAGTGCCCGCTCATGGGGAATCGCGTTGATCCGTGCGATCGTAGGAATCGTTTTCCTGATCCATGGTGGTCAAAAATTGTTTGCCTTCGGCGTTGATAATGTCGCCGGCATGATGGCACACCTCGGCATCCCGTTCCCGGTCTTGTCTGCTTATATGGTGACGATGGTTGAGTTTTTGGGAGGAGCAGCTTTGCTACTGGGACTGTTCTCTCGGGCGGCCGCGATCCTGCTCGCCGTTGACATGCTCGTTGCTATGGTCAAAGTCCATTTCAAGGGCGGGTTCTTCCTGCCAGCGGGCTACGAATACGCCCTGACGCTATTCGCCTTGAACGTGGCTTTACTGATTACCGGTCCCGGAGCGTTGGCGATTGAGAATGCGCTTTTTGGGCGGCGCTCCTAGCGCAATGGCAGGCTCTGGAGGTCTACCTCCTCGCAAATCTCTTCACAAGAGACGTCGGAGGTTCTGCAGGCTACCGCTTGTATCCGAATTTACGCAGCAACTCCTTTCGAGTTGCTACGTCCTGCGGCCCTTCCACTCCTTTGGGGGAATTGCCGTCGATAACTCCCAGGACACCGCGACCTTGGTCGCTGCGGGCAATGATCACCTCCACAGGATTCGCGGTTGCACAAAATATGGAGCAAACCTCGTCAACATTCCGCACAGCTCTCAGGACGTTGATGGGATAGGCGTTGCGCAGCACAATCGTGAACACGTGGCCGGCGCCAATGGCATGGGCATTTTGCACCGCGACATCTTTCAACTCCTGGTCATTACCGTCGCTTCGGACCAGGCATGGCCCAGAAGCTTCGTTGAAGGCGACGCCAAACGCAGCCGAAGGTACCGTTCCGACCATTGCCTCGTACAGATCTTCGACCGTCTTGATAAAGTGCGACTGTCCGACAATGATGTTGGTATCGGAAGGAAACTGTAGACGAACCGATTCGAAATCCATTATGAGCGCGCTCTCCGTAGATGGGTCCCAGGCAGACGCCATGATAGCGCAGTCTCGAATCCATCCGCCGCGTGTCAATTCTTCACGTTTTTGGAAGACTGCTTACGAGGACGTTTCGCCGGTTGGGGCGACATGAGCCTCAAGGTCGTCGCGGCGGCATTGTATTTGACTTCGCTTTTGTCGTCATACATGTAGAGTTCAACCACCGACAGCGCAGAGGGGTCGTTGCGTTTGGCTAGACCTTCAATCGCCGATGCACGCACTGTCCAGTCGTTGTCGCCTGCGGCGTTCATCAATGCCTTGGTACTTGCGGGATCGGGGTCTTCAGCCAACTCCTTTGCTGCTGCCGCGCGTACGCGCGCGCCCTGGTTCTTGCTCATCATGCGATACGCGTAAACGCCGAAACCCCCGAAAGGAACCACGTTGCTGATGCCCTCTTCTATGCCCAACTTCGCGAGTTTCTTCGGATCATGCAAGATTGAGGTCTGGTCCGCGATGAGGCCTTTGCTGGCCTTGCGCTCCCCGGTCAGTATCTCGTAGAAAACCTCGTACGCTGCCTCGTCGTTTAGATTCTGCAAAGCATGCGCAGCGGCGAGCACGACGCTGGGTTCCTTGTCCTCGAGCATGGAGCGCAGTTTCGGGATGCTTGACTTAAACCGTAACTCCCCCAAAGTCGACGCGGCGGTAGAACGTACCTCTGGTTTCTCGTCGAGTAGCGCAGCTTCCGCAAGCTTCAAGGCACGGCTGTTATTGGGCAGGAGTCCAAGCGCCCGAATGGACGTGATCCGTTCAGACGCTTTATCGCTATGGGCGGCTTTCTCCAGAAGATCCCACGCCTGACGTCCGGGATCTTGCGGCAGAGGCTGCGATTTGGGAGGAAGTGCTTCAGGTTCCTCGGGTTTCTCCTTCTTCGAGGGTTGCTCTATCCCGGGTTGCTTCTGTTCAGGTTGCTGGGTAGACGGTTGCTGCTCTTCCGTAGTCTGGTTCTGTTTTGTATCCGCCTGCGGATTGTTCTGGGCAAATGATGGACACAAAGTAACGAACACAACGATCACCAGCGCCATCCTGGGCAATGCTTGGGAGTCCATGCTTCTCCTTCGAGGTGCCCAGAGCAACCTGCTTACCGACGGCGCTTTTTGGCAGAACTCGGCTTGGCTCGACCAGGTCGAGAGGTTTCCTCCCTGAATACCCGGGCGAAAATTTTGTCAATGTTGCGCAGCTGCCGCTTCAAATCAAATGCCGACTCAATCTGCTTTCGAGGTACTCTCGTCGTGATCTCTCGATCGGCCATGACCAGATCATGGAAGTTCAGCCCCTCCTTCCACGCATGCATGGCATGGCGCTGGACCATTCGGTAAGCATCCTCACGCGAAACGCCGTGTTCCACCAAATCGAGCAGCAGTTGGCCGCTGAATACGAGCCCCCCCGTACTTTCCAGGTTTGCCCGCATGCGATCAGGGTAGATGAACATTGTTTCGATCAGGTTGGTCGTCTTGTTCAGCATGTAATCGAGCAGCGTGGTGGAATCAGGAACGATGATGCGCTCGACCGATGAATGGGAGATATCCCGCTCGTGCCAGAGGGCGACGTTTTCGAACGCCGCCTGTGCATTGGACCTTACTACGCGTGCCAGACCGCTGATCTGCTCGCACGTGACCGGGTTGCGCTTGTGCGGCATTGCCGACGAACCCTTCTGCTTTTCGCTGAAATATTCCTCGGCTTCCCGGACCTCCGTCCTTTGCAGGTGCCGGATCTCGGTCGCGATCTTGTCGAGCGTACAGGCAATGACTGCCAAAGTGGCCAAGTAAGCGGCGTGCCTGTCGCGCTGAATAACCTGCGACGATATGGCGGCTGCGCGCAGTCCCAGGCGAGCACAGATCTTCTCCTCCAACTCTGGGCTAAGATGGGCAAAAGTTCCGACCGCCCCCGAGAACTTGCCTACTCTCATGTCGGCCGCAGCACGAGAGAACCGGGCAATATCCCGCTCTACCTCGGAGTACCAGTTGGCCAACTTGAATCCAAAGGTGATTGGCTCGGCGTGGACACCGTGGGTTCGCCCAACCATCGGAGTGTCCTTGAACTCCCACGCTCGGCGCTTCAGCGCCTCGGACAGTTTCTCCAAATCGTGTCCAATGATTTCGGACGCTTGCACGACAAGCAGCCCTTGAGCGGTGTCAACAACGTCATTTGACGTAAGCCCGTAGTGAAACCAGCGCGCCTCGGGTCCCACGATCTCGGCAACTGCGGTAGTGAAGGCGATGACGTCGTGGCGGACTTCCGCCTCGATCTCCTGGATGCGCTCCAGGTTGAAATCCGCCCGCTCGCGAATGGCTTTTGCCGCATCTTTTGGTACCAGTCCAGCTTCGGCGAGCGTCTCGGTCGCCGCCACTTCCACGGCCAACCAGGTTCGAAACCGATTCTCTTCACTCCAGATGCGGCCCATGTCCGGGCGGGTGTATCGGGGAATCACGACTGGCTCCTTATGAGTTGCATGCGGGACTAGGGATTCTAATGCATGACCACGTTCCCGGCTACCAGCACAACCGCGGGTCACAACGGATTTGCTGGAATGAACCGTACAGCGTCTTCCTGGTTACCGGATGATGTGCCGGGGCAGTCACTTAAGTTATGTCGTGATACGATATAGAAACGATATAATCTTGATACGATACAATTTTGAAATGGACAAAACGCCCACGGCAGCAGATTTTCAGGCGCTTGCCGAACTACGTCATCAGATCCGCGCGTTCCTGCATTTCAGCGAGAGAGCCGCCCGGAACTCGGGGCTGGAGCCTCGTCAGCATCAGCTGATGCTTGCCCTGAAGGGGTTACCGCCAGGCACGCGCCCTCGTATTGGGGAGCTGGCCGATCGTCTTCAGATTCAGCATCACAGCACGGTGGAGCTGGTAAATCGCCTCGCCGCAGGGGGTTATGTGAAAAGGACGCGCGGCGGCGATGACCGGCGCGAAGTACTACTTTCCCTTACCCCCAAAGGCGAACGTGTACTGCAGGACCTTTCGCTTCATCATCACGCTGAACTACGCACCGCTGGTCCTTTACTGGTGGCAGCGCTGCGCCGCGTCACACGACGGCAGGGAACCGGCCGTGCGCGACGACAAAAATGACAACTAGAAAGGGAACCAAATAATGTCGCGTAGGCAGTCGCATCCCCATGCGTCGACTCAAGATGCAGGGGAAGTTCACATCAATTTGGGGGGGCACCGGCTCGCATCCCGTATGCTGGTTTTATCCCTCCTGGGGATTTGCGTCGGAATAGCCGGAGGCTTCGTCGCTGAAGGGCTGCTTCGTTCGATCAACTTTATTTCGAACGTATGCTTCTATGGCCGCTTCAGTTCGGCTTACCTGCCGCCCAATGCTGCCCCGCATCACTGGTGGATGCCGATCTTGCCTGCCATGGGAGGCTTGCTCGTTGGGTTGCTGATTCACTACTGCTCTCCGGAAATAAAAGGAGACGGCATCCCCGAGGCGATGTCCGTTGCCCTCAACAACCGCAGCATCGTGAAAGCAAGGGTAAGTATTTTCAAGCCCATTAGCGCGGCGATCACTGTAGGAAGCGGTGGTCCGTTCGGCGCAGAGGGCCCTATCATTCAGACGGGAGCTGCTCTCGGCTCTTTGCTCAGCCAATTCATTCCCTCTTCGCCTGCCGAACGCCGAACGCTGCTGGCCTGTGGAGCTGCTGCCGGCTTGGCGGGTGTGTTCAAGACACCCTTTGCCGGCGTGATGATGGCCGTTGAGCTCCTGGTCTTCGAATTCCGCGCGCGGTCCTTTGTTCCAATTGCTTTGGCTTCCGCGACGGGAACTATGGTCGCCATGGCATTTCGCGGCGGTGATCCGGTGTTCCCGGTGAACACGGCGTATCAATATCACCCTGCTGAATTGCCATTCTTCGCGCTCCTGGGCGTCATCTGCGCCGCCCTGGCCTGGGTGATGACACGGACTCTCTATTTCTCGGAAGAGATGTTCGAGGATTTCAAAATCTGGTTTCCGATTATTCCAGCAATCGGTGGGCTTATCGTCGGGCTTATAGCACTGGTGCGGCCTGAGGTGCTGGGGACCGGGTATGCCGTTATCGCTGATATCTTGTCCCGCCCTCACCCCCTGCATGAGTTACTGGCAATCGGCTTTGCCAAGCTCATCGCGTTCGCCTCTGCCCTCGGTTCAGGCGCATCAGGTGGAACCTTCGCTCCTGCGCTTATGATCGGGGGTAGCCTGGGAGCAGCATACGGCTCGATTGTGCACATGCTGTTGCCCAATGCCTCGACTATCGGCCTCTACGGGATGGTCGCTACGGCTGCCCTGTTCGGGAGCCTCTATCGCGCTACGCCGAGTGCCATTCTGTTCATGCTGGAAGTGACCGGGGCATACAACGCATTCCTGCCCGTATTTCTGGTAGCGGTGGTCGCTGATCTTGCGGCTCACTTCTTCATGCAGCACACGATCAATACTGAGAAACTGGTGCGCCGAGGTACTCTCGTTCCGGAAGCTTACGAAGTCGACGCCATGAAGATGTTCCGCGTCCGCGACATTATGAATCCGGAGATTGATACCGTTCGCGGCAATCAGCATGTCAAGGATTTCCTGGCAAGCGTCGCTGCCCATGAATCAGTTCCCGTCGTCGACGAGCACGAACACGTGCTCGGACTCCTCTATCGTCGTGATCTTCTAAATGCGTCAAACGACGCGACGGCAATCTCCCTTGTGCACACTGAATTCCCCACTGCCTATACCGACGAAGTCGTTCACGACGTCGCGCGGCGTTTCCTGGATGGCAACTTCGGCCGCTGCGTTGTTCTCGATCGTAAGACGGGAGAATTGGCTGGCATGCTTACGGCCTTCGACGTACTGAAAGCCAAGAACTGGGAGATGATGCAGGAGATGCCGGAGCCGAGCCGCCTTGCGGGCAGGTCGTTGTTGCGCTTCAGTGAGCGCAGCGGCAAAGATTGATTTCGGCGGATATGCGGCAATTATCTCGTGATGCGATATACTTGTCCAAGAAGGACTAGGTAATCTTCAGCGGCTTCCGGAGTCAGAAAACCGCAACTGGTTCGCTGCATCTAAGAAGGACCGCTGGGGATTAGGCACTCATCGCAGTGTCACCCAGCCTGAACGCCGGCGCACGCCGCCGGTCGACGTTCCGCCCGCGGCCTGCCCACGTCCAGCTTCCGCCTGCGGAACGGTTTCGCACCAGGGGGGCATGTGGGAAGTCATCTCGCACATTCTGGGCGAAACCCTCGCTCAATCCAATCCGAACAACTTGACGCCAACGACAATGGAAAGATCGGGCCACAACTGGTGCTCCCGCCGGCAAGCGCCGCCGAAGAAGTCAACTTTCGGATGGTTCTGGTGTCATTCCTTGCCGCCGGGGTGGGACTGCTTGCTGGTGTGGTCGCATTCGGCCTGTATAAGCTGATCGGGTTTTTCACCAATCTATTTTTCTACCACCGAATTTCGGGAGACTTCGCCAGTGCCCGGCACACGCCATTGGGCTGGCTGGTGATCGTTGTTCCTGTGATCGGCGGGTTGATTGTGGGGTTGATGGCGAAATACGGCAGTCCCAAGATCAGGGGGCACGGGATCCCCGAGGCTATGGAAGCCGTTTTGGTCAATCGCAGCAAAATCGAGCCGCGGGTCGCAATCCTGAAGCCGCTGTCTGCTGCAATCGCGATCGGCACTGGTGGTCCCTTCGGCGCCGAAGGACCAATCATTCAGACCGGCGGCGCACTCGGTTCACTGGTCGGGCAGATCGTTCACACTACGATCGCTGAGCGTAAGGTGCTCCTAAGCTGCGGTGCTGCGGCTGGGATGGCTGCGACTTTCAACACTCCCATTGCGGGTGTGATTCTCGCGATAGAACTGCTGTTATTCGAATTCAAAGCACGTTCTTTTATACCCCTGGTCATCGCCAGCACACTTGCTACAGCGGTTCACATGACATTGCTTGGCGCTGGCCCGATGTTCTCTGTAACTGCAGTGGATTTCGGTATTCCCCGAGCCTTACCCTTCTATCTTCTATTGGGCGGGATTTGCGGGTTTGCAGCATACGGGTTTACGAAAGCCCTGTACTGGATGGATGATCAGTTCGAAAAGCTGCCGTTAGATCCGATGTGGTGGCCGGCGATCGGTGCCGTTGGTCTTGGCGTGATCGGCTACTTTGTGCCGCGCGTGCTTGGCGTCGGGTATGACACCATCGGCGACATTTTGAATTCCGATCTTCCATGGAAGCTTCTACTGGTAGTGATGGTCGCCAAGTCTATCGCTCTCATAGTCTCTCTGGGATCGGGGACCTCAGGCGGATTGTTGGCTCCAATGTTCATGTCCAGCGCCGCTCTTGGCGGTGCCTTCGCGATGCTCGGGAACTGGCTCTTTCCCGGCATGCATCTTTCACCGGGTGCTTTCGCCCTCGTGGCCATGGGCGCGGTATTTGGCGCAGCGTCGCGAGCGTGTTTCACATTCATTATCTTCGCCTTCGAGATTACGCGCGATTACAACTCGGTTCTGCCCTTGATGCTGGTCAGTGTCATAGCGGATGGAATCGTGATGTTGCTGATGCCTCAGTCGACCATCATGACCGAAAAGCTTGCGCGGCGCGGGCTCTTCATTCACCAGGACTACGAAGCCGACATACTCCAGCAGATTGGAGTGACCGAGGTCATGGATGCAACTCCTCCAGCGATTCAGGCGGACATGCCTGTATGCGAACTTGCGGAGCGAATCGCGCGTCACGACCCGAGTCTCACCAGGCACCATGGGCTCTTGATCGTGGACCGGGAAGGGAACTTAGAGGGGTTGATTACTCGTAGCGACCTGCACAAAGCATTTGCGAGTGATCCTACGGGGAATATGAGCGTTCTCGATGCAGGAACCCGCAACGTCGTCGTTACATATCCGGAGGAGTCGCTCTACCAGGCTGCTGTGAAGATGTTGCGTGCCGAAGTGGGGAGACTGCCAGTGGTAGATCGAAGCAGTCCTCGGCGAATTGTTGGCTACATTGGCCGGCCAGCGATTATGGCGGCCCACCGCCGCCGCTTCGATCAGGAACACGTGCGAGAGCCTGGCTGGATCAGCCGTTGGAAACGGCACAGAGCGGCATAGCGAGGCTAGTGATTCTTCTGGGCGGCGTTAATCAGCGGGACCAGTGCCTGCACCGACACACCCAGTGTCCCGCCTGAAAATCCGTCGATATACGCTGCATTTATCCCGATTACTTCGCCTCGGGAATTGAAAACGGGTCCGCCGCTGCCTCCGTGGGCCGTAGGGGCATCGTAGATCAGCTTGTCGGCCACAACATCACCCAGATGACCCACCGTAGCCGAAGGCCGGATCAGCGACAATGCCGCCAATTCATTGGCAGCTCCCATATCGTCATGACGGTATGCCAAGCGTTCGTAAACCGCAGAAGGGGATTTCGCTACCATCCCGGCAATACCCATGGGGTAACCAATTACCGTAACGAGGTCGCCCGCAGGCGGCGCAGTCGTGGCCAGGGGCAGAGCTTGCAGTTCCTTGTCGGCAGGATGAGACGCGAATCGAAGTACGGCGAGGTCTGTACTGGCGGACAACACTATTGGGGTCACCACTACTGGCGTTGGTGCTCCCGGGAAGAAGGCAACCAGCTTCTCCAGTTCCGGGCTGGATCCCCGGCTTATTAACGCGTCAGAATCCGGATCCTCATACCAGGGCTCGGCGACATGTCGATTCGTGGCAATCAGACCATCGCCAACCACGAAACCGGTGCCCGAAACCCGTGCGCGCAAACCAGGCCTTTGGCCGGGCTTTCCGACATGATAAACGCCATACAGATAACAGATAGAGTCCCGGTAACGGTTCAAAACCATGGCCGGCATCGTCTGTTCCTGTTTAAGCTGCTGAATTTGCTGGGAAAGCTGCCGGACTTGCTGTTCCAAACGGATTTCGTTTGTCTGCGGCTCGTAGCGGTGGATCACGAAACCGACTGATCCCAGTAACACGGCCCCGAGCAGGGCTGCGAGAGCTGGTCGTACGAACTCATTTCTCTCGGAAGCTTTTGGTTGTCGCGTCCCCAATTCCATGGCGAGTTCCTGCCGCGGTCGCTTGGGGAGAGCGCGCGGTGAACTCTATGTTGCAACTAGCGGACAATTGTTCCTACGGTACGAAGGGTGCTGCACTGCTGCGGGTCCGGCCCAGCTTTCGAGTAGCTGGCTGCTAGACGGTGCGTACGCCTAGCCTCCGTTCCATCTCGTCATACAGAAATCCTTCACCTGGACGATAGGGCTGCACCCATTCCCCGTTGATCACAAACTGAGGAATGGCCCGTTTGCCAGTGTTCCGAATGAGCTCTTCGGCTGCACCCGGAGTAGTCTCGATGTCTACTTCACGAAAGGTAATACTGTGTCGTTGAAGGAAACGCTTCGCTACCCGACAGTCAGGGCACCAGAAGGCTGAATAGACGATTACTTCCATACCATATAGATGCGGGGCGGACGTAATGGATACGAGCTAAGAGCCCGTCCTCTTGATCATGTGTATCTCGGTTCCATTGTTGTGGAACGCGACTTCATCCATCAGTTGATTGATCAAGAAAATGCCACGTCCGTGGCTTGAAAAAATGTTCTTTCCCTCACAGGGATCGGGAATGGCGGCAGGGTCAAAACCCGGTCCCGGATCGCGCACCATAATCAACATTCCGCGCTGTTCATCACAGGCCACAATGCATTCGACGGTTTTCGATGGATCTTCCTTGGCGCCGTGGACGACAGCATTGGCCAGTGCTTCGGTGAGAGCCAGTTCGATTGCATCTTCCTGTCCCACAGCGCACTGCATCCCGCGCACGACTTCCATGATGTTGCGCACCACCGGGTCCACTGCGCTGCGCTCCGCGGACAACGATACTTTCAGCTTCATTACGAGCTTGTCGGAGTCGAAATCACACCTCGGTGCGGTGTCCGGTGTCATGCCCCTATTCTCGTGTCCTTGAATTGGATGCCGTCCTACGTAGCTGGATTCTACCGGGAATACGGGAGGAGCGCTATGTTCGTTTTGTTACTTTTGCGGGCTTTGGTAACCCGCCTTCGCCAGAGGAAGCGAGCGCCTCCAGTTGACGACGCCAGTCCAAGCCTTCTACAAACTCTCGAGAATCACGCCACCCAGCGCGTACTTTGATGAACAACTCCAGGAATACCTTTGTTCCCAACATCTTCTCGATCTGAACGCGCGCGGCGGTGCCGATCTTCTTAAGCATCTGCCCGCCCTTTCCCACCAGAATGGCCTTCTGGCTGTCGCGTTCGCAGTAGATCGTGGCCGCGATACGCGTGAGTTTTGCTCCCTCCTCAAACTGCTCGACGATAACCGTCGCGGCGTATGGCACTTCTTGCTTTGTATCCAGAAGCACCTGCTCGCGGACGATCTCTGCGACCATGAACCTGGCCGGTTGATCGGTGATCTGGTCCTCGGGAAAATACTTTGGACCGTGCGGCAAGTTCTTTAGCACGCACTCTAGTAGCAGCTCCAGCCCGTTTCGGCGCAACGCAGAAATTGGGATGATCTCGCGGAAGTCGTGCAGCGTCCGCCACTGCTCAATGATCGGCAGCAACCTGCCCTTTTCTATCCTGTCGATTTTATTGAGAAGCAGGAATATCGGAGTGTCGGCACGCTCGGCCATGCCCACGACGAACTGATCACCGGGGCCGAACTTCTGTGTGACATCGGCAATGAGCAATATGAGATCGCATCCCTCCATCGCTTCCCGGACTTCGACCATCATCTTCCGTCCTAGCGAACTGTCGGGTTTATGCACGCCGGGAGTGTCGATCAGGATCACTTGTCCGCCGTCTCCACCCTTCTTCTGGGTAACGTGGATGATCCCTTGAATCCGGTTGCGTGTAGTCTGCGGCTTCGGGCTGATGATCGCCAGCTTTTCACCAACAAGGGCGTTCAGCAGCGTTGATTTACCCGCATTCGGTCTTCCGAGGATGCAGACAAAACCGGAGTGGAAGGACATGGGAAGAAAGTGTTTATACGATAGCAGGTCAAGGCGCTGCCCGCAGCGCCTGCCCTAGAGCCGGCTGTTCATCGGCTGTTTCGCGCTTATACGGACTCGTTCTACTCTGCGGTCTGTGGACTCCACGACTTCGAAGCGGAGACCGTCTTCTTCGATGACTTCGCCTTTCTGCGGTATACGGCCGGCTAACTCGCTTACGAGCCCTGCGATAGTCGCCGCTTCGTGTCGTTCGGGTCGAAAGCCAAATAGTTCGTCGAGACGATCTATGTCGACGGCTCCCGCAACCACAAATGTTTGTTCGCCTTCACGGACGATATCCGCCTTGTCGTGCTCGTCCCGAATCTCGCCGACAATTTCTTCGACCAAATCCTCGATCGTGACCAGGCCGGCGGTACCACCGTATTCGTCCACCACGATCGCCATTTTGAGATTGTTCTTCTGCATCTCGCGAAGTAATTCGCTGCCCAGCTTGCTCTCGGGCACGAAATAAACGTCTTTACGCATCAGCGTGTCCACGGTTCGGGCTCGTGCCTCGGTGTCCGGAATCTGAAGCACATCTTGTGCGGAGATGATCCCTCGAATGTTGTGAATATTGCCCTCGTACACGGGGACGCGTGAAAACGGCTTGGATCGCAACAGTTCTACGAATTGTTCTACCGTCGTGTTTGCCGGGACAGCGATCATGTCCGGTCGGGGCTTCATGGCTTCGCGGACGCTTTTACCGCCGAACTCTACGACTGACTGAATCAGGTCCCGGTCACCCTCATCCAGAATGCCTTCTTCCTGTCCCGCTTCGATCAGAGCATCGACGGCTTCGGCGGGACTCTCGGGTTGTTCGTCAGCGTGTTCCTTCGTCAGCGCCGCAACAGACTGACAGAATCCCAGGACTAGCGTGACCGGCAACATCAGGTAGTTCAGAAGCCGCAAGAGGAAGGTAAATCTCGTGAGCCAGGCGCCTCTGGTCCTGGAGAAGAACACAAACGGCAACAGGCGGTTACAGAGGATCACGACCAAGATAAGGCTGATCGTGGCCTGGATGATCTCGTGAATGCTCCAGGCGCGGTCCCGGAAAACCGTGAAACCCACCAGCATGGCGATCGCCGCGGTCGTGAGTTGCGTCAGGACCGCCATGGACAGGGAACTGCGTTGCCGGCTGACTCCCAAATGCGGTTCTACCTGGTGTTCGAAGATATCAATGTTGTCTTGGAATTCGCGGGAGAGAAACTTACCGATCTCCGTATAGACACGATCTACATAGGAGACGAGTGTCAGCAACCCAAGCAACACAAAGATCGTGGCCGCTACGGCATAGTTCATCTTTGGCGCCTTCTGCCGATCACGCCAGAACTGGCTGTGCTCGCTCGCATGGGTTTGTCGTGGCTGTTCGCACTTCTTTCAATCAGTCCAATCGGTAACCGGAGAGAACGGCGAAGTCGCTGCTCTTCCCGTGCCATTGCACCATTGTCGCGCTCATGATCGTGACCCGCCAAGTGCAATACACCGTGCAGGATCAGGATCTTGATTTCTTCCGCGGCAGTATGGCCCAGGAGCTTAGCATTGCGAGCCGCAATGTCAGCTGAGATCGCGATGTCTCCCCCAAAATCCTCCGGCAACCATGACAAGGGCGGAAAAGAGAGAACGTCCGTCGGGGCGTCTTTACCGCGGTAGCGAGCGTTGAGATTCTTCAACTCACGGCTGTTTGTGATCAACACATTCACAGTCGGCCGCAGCCCAGCCGCCTTGATCGTCTTGTGAAGGAATCGCTCCAGACTAGCCTCTGTTAGCCCCGCGATCTTCCTGCGCAGTATCACCATAATGGACTCGCGAGTGGTTCCAATGATGCTTCATTGCCCGGCGGCCAATAAGCAAAACAGGAGGGCCGATGCAGGCCCTCCTGAATATTTTATGTTGGTCTATTCCGCGACGGGCGCTTCGGATGCCACGCCAGGACTCGGTGGCAAAACGTCTTCGCTGGTCGCGTTCTTTCCATTCGTTCCGTTGCCACTGCTATTTTTGTTCTCGAGAAGCGACATTTGTTCTTCGACACGCGCCTTGTGTTCGTCGTATGCCTGGATAATCCGCTGGACCAGGTGATGCCGAACCACGTCGCCCTGGTCAAAATATACGAACGAGAGACCGTCTACGCCCTTGAGTATGTCAATCGCTTCCAGTAATCCACTGCGTCTTGCGCTCGGCAGATCGATCTGCGTCACATCACCGGTGATGACGGCTTTGGAATTAAATCCGAGGCGGGTCACAAACATTTTCATCTGTTCCGATGTCGTGTTCTGCGCCTCGTCCAGAATCACAAACGAATCGTTAAGCGTGCGGCCACGCATGAACGCAATCGGTGCGATCTCGATAACGCTTTTCTCTAAATAGCGGTCCACCTTTTCGGGGTCGAGCATGTCGTAAAGGGCATCGTAAAGGGGCCGCAAATAGGGATCTATTTTCTCCTGAAGCGTCCCCGGCAAGAACCCAAGCCTCTCACCAGCTTCGACTGCCGGCCGCGCCAAAATGATGCGATTTACCCGCTTGGCAAGCAACGCGGAGATCGCCATCGCTACCGCCAGGTACGTCTTGCCGGTACCGGCAGGCCCAATGCCGAAGACCATATCGTGATTTTCAATGGCTTCGAGATAGCGGCGCTGATTCAAACTCTTGGGCTGAACCGTGCGACGACCTCCAAAGGAGCGCTGCTTGCCGGCTTCCGCCAATCCACGCAGGGTGGAGTTCGGGTCCGCCATCATGACGCGCAGCATGCTGCCCAGATCGCCGTTATTGAACGTGTGACCAGTTCGTTGCAGGTGTTCGTAATCCGTGAAGAGTTGTTCGGCCCGGGCAACGTCGCGCGCTGCTCCTTCGAGTTCAATCGAGTCGGACCGCAAATCGATGGTGATATTCAGACCGTCTTCCAGCAAGTGCAGGTTTTCGTCGCGCGTGCCGAAAAGGGTTTCTATGTTGGGGCTGATATCGATGTTCTTCTTCATTCAGTTACTGGCGCTTCCCTCCCACGCGCCTTCCGCGCTAGCCTTGTACCCGGACCTTAGATGATGCAACCGTCCGGCGGGCATACTTGCGCCCGGCCGATTCAAATACACAGGATTTTGTCTGGAGATGAAACAGCCGGAATGTTGGCCACCTGGGGCAACTACCATTGCGCTAAGAGTACCGCCGGTGTCGGTGGGAGTCAATGCTGCCTCCAACCCTCATCCAGCCAATTAGTTGAAAGACTTAGACAGAAAACGGACGAGCGGCAACCGAGTGCGGCCTATTAGAAAAGCATCCGTGGGAGTCGTTCCGAAGAGCCTGTGTTTGTATGGAGCCGGACCTTATGCTCCTGCAGCGTCTGCATCGGAAGGAGAGGCCGGGACAGCCCTGTTCCGCGCCCAGGCGCGTAGAGTCTCGATCTCTTCAGCCCGCGTCGTAGATAGCGGCACTGTGGCCTTGAGTGCGTTGAGGAGATGTTCGGTTGTAATCTCCATCTTTTGTGAATAAGCGGCATACAAGGCAGTTTGAACGGCCGCATCAATTTCCGCCCCTGAGAAGCCTTGCGCTGCCATGGCTACCCGGTGGAGATCGAAATTCGCAGGGTTGCGCTTCCGCTTTTGAAGCTGAATGGCAAAGATCTGCTTCCGCTCTGTCTGGTTCGGCAAGTCTACGAAGAATAGTTCGTCAAACCTTCCTTTACGAATCAATTCAGGAGGAAGGACGGTCACGTTGTTGCAAGTGGCCGCCACGAATACGGGTGCTTTCCGGTCTTGCATCCACGATAGAAAGGCCGCCAGCAGCCGCGAAGAAACTCCGGCGTCAGCCGAGGCTGAATCAGGTCCACTTCCAGCAAATACCTTCTCGAGTTCATCGATCCACAACACACAGGGCGCGAGTCCTTCGGCTACCTGGAAGACTTTTTGGATACGCTTTTCCGTTTCGCCGATGTATTTGTCATAAACAGCCGCCGTGTCGAACTTCACCAAAGGCAGGTTCCAATCGCCGGCAACGGCTCTGGCAGCCAGGCTTTTTCCGCACCCCTGAACTCCTAACACGATCATGCCCTTCGGCGGCTCGAGGCCATAAGAGCGGGCGCCGTCATCCCAGGCTCCGCGTCTCTGCTGAAGCCAAGCTTTGAGGTTTTCCAAACCACCGACACTCGACATGGTGTCGCCGGTGTCAACGAAATCAAGCATCTCCGAGCGCTTCAGTAATGATTTCTTCGCTTCCAGAACGTCGCTCACAGTGTCGGCAGAAATTGCATACCGGGCTACCAGCGCTTGCGACAATGCCCTCTCAGCCTCCTCCTCCGTCAAACCACGCAGGTTCTCCGCCAGCACGTCCAGACCTTTCTGATCGAGCTTGCGTTGAAGAGTGTGAGTGCGGGAAACGCGGACTAGGATTTCGTCGATTATCTGCCGCAGCCGTTGACGATCCGGTAGTGGCAGTTCCAAGTACTCCACCAAACTCGCCAGTTCCGGCGGAATACTAATTTTCGGTGCGGTGAGGATTACGGTGCGCCGATTCGTCGCAAAGCTCTGTCCGACGTCGCGCAAACGCCGAACTACGACCGGATCATCCAAGTGCCGATGCAGATCCTTGAGGATGAAAGCCGCCTCAATCGTTATCCCTTCAAGATTAGCCAACATTTGGGCAGGTTCGCGACTGTTGTACAGCGCCTTGGCGTTCTGCTCGGCGTTCTCGTGGGAAGCCCCGTATCCACCCGCTGGGAGAAGCCCGATCTCGACAGCAGGATCGCCCGGGGTTCCGCAGCGAGCTAGGCCGGTAGCGATAGTCCATTCGAATGCAGCAAGGTTAAGGGCAGAACATGCACTTCGGACTAGTCGGGTGGCTCGCACCTCCTCCACGGTCTCCATGACTACGATGGGCGTGGATGAATCCAAAAGGACCTTCAATCGCGCTAACATGTCTGCCATATGCGTTTGACCAGTCAGGACTTACTCTCGTAAAATAGCCTATTCGGCTCCCACCGAGATACTTTCCAGAGGAAACGAAGGTAACAAAGTAGATGGCTAACCACTTTTCTGCGCTCAAGCGCACACGTCAGACCGAAAGAAAAACCGCCCGCAACCGGGCTAACACGTCGCGGCTCCGAACGGCTCTGCGCAGCTTCCGCGAGACTCTTGCGAAGGGCGACAAGCAGGCTGCTGAGCAGCAGTTTCGACAGACGGTCTCCGCACTCGATAAAGCCATCCAGAAGGGCACGATTCACGAGAATACTGCTTCCCGGTACAAATCCCGTCTGAGTGCCCGCCTCAGCGCTCTAGGCAGCAAATAAATAGTTTCCTGTTTTAACTGTATAGACGGCAGGCTCCCGGCCTGCTGTTTCGTCACTTGACCCGCCAAAGAAAAAGCCGGAACTCCCTGCGAAGTTCCGGCTGGATTCATAGCTTACAGCGTACGCTACGAATTGCGTGCTGCTAGCTGGATGCATTCTTCAAGAACATCCAGCGCGACATCGGCTTCCTCGCGGGTCACGATAAGAGGCGGTGATATCCGGATTGAGTTCGGACCAGCCCCCAGGAAAAGGATACCGCGCTCAAACGCCAATTCAACGATCCGGTCCCGCGTGGCCGGATCCGCTGTCTTGTTATCTTTGTTCCTGACGATTTCGACACCGATCATCAACCCGCGCCCCCTTACGTCCCCTACCAGAGGCAGTTTCCCGGGCCATGCGCTCAGCCGTTTCATCATGTGAGCGCCGACTTCAGCCGCGTTCTTGACCCCTTCCCGTTCGAGTACGTCAAGGGTAGCCAATGCGGCCGCAATGCAAACTGGGTTACCTCCAAACGTCGAGGCGTGCGAACCAGGTACCCAGTCCATGACGTCGGACTTAGAGATAACGACACTGAGCGGCATTCCCGACGCGATACCCTTTGCAACGCAAAGTATGTCAGGCTCAACCCCCGACTCCTGAATTGCCCACCACTTGCCTGTGCGCCCCATACCACACTGCACTTCATCGGCTACCAGCAAAATGCCATTCTGGTCGCATATGCGACGCAATTCCTGGAGGAACTCGGGTGGACCGGGCAGGTATCCGCCCTCGCCCTGAAAGGGTTCAACAAAAATCGCCGCAACTTCTTCCGGAGCGACCGTGGTCTTGAACAGCTTCTCTTCGATAAACCGTGCGCAGTCGATCGCGTATTGCTTTGCCTCCGTACCAGCCGGCCGGCGATACAGGTTCGGATACGGGATATGAGTTACACCGGGTACCAGGGGAGCAAAACGACGTTTTTGTTGCGGCTTAGAGGCGGTCAGAGAAAGAGCTCCCATCGTGCGCCCGTGGAACGCTCCATAGAAAGCGATGATCTGTTGCCTTTTCGTGTGATACCGCGCCAGCTTCAGAGCGCACTCAACGGCCTCGGCTCCCGAGTTACCGTAATAGAACTTGTGTGTTCCGGACATCGGGGCAATCTTGCTGAGCCGCTCGGCGAGAATCGTCATGTTCTCGTAGTAAAAGTCAGTCCCCGACATGTGAATCAGTTCGCCGGCCTGTTTCTGGATGGCCGCGACTACTTCGGGATGGCAATGACCCGTCGAGGTAACGGCAATCCCTGCCGAGAAATCGAAAAATTGATTTCCGTCAACGTCCTCGATGAGTATGCCGCGTCCTCGCTTGGCAACCAGCGGATAAGAGCGGGTGTATGACGGCGAAATGTACTTCGTATCGGCCTGCAAAACGCGCTGAGCATTCGGGCCCGGCAGAGCCGTCTTGATCTGTGGACCGACGGCAGTCATGGTCTTCGTGGACATAGGATCCTCCAATTTTTCAATGTGGGTCTTCATGCATCGGCCATCCGCTACGAGTGGATTTAGGTGCGCTGTGGCCGCTTAGGCTTGGAGGAGAGAAACTAATCGCTGCCGAAAAGGCTTGGACGTGCTTGCGAGGGCAACACGGCCAGGTATCGGCGTGGGCACACTGAGTTGTGTGACCGTGGCGCCGACTGATTCGGTTTGTGCTCGAAACGCATCATTCTTTCCATACTTATTATAGCCGCCAAACACGCGGGTTGGAACCCCATAATGACTAACCGTTAGTCGCTGGCCATCCGCCATTCCGGTCCCTCGCCGCGGAATATCTAACCTCACCTCGCGCATAAAATCCGAGGTTCGAATCGATTACAGTCCGTGACAACCCAGCACCTGAGGCGCCAACTGAACTCCAACCGGATGTTATCTTGGATCAACCGACCTCATGTCCCATTCGCAACGTCAGCGCTGGATGCTCTTCCTTGCGTTCGGACTGGTGTACCTGTTCTGGGGGTCGACTTACCTCGGTATTCGCATCGCTGTCAAAAGCATCCCGCCGGCACTCATGTGCGGTATTCGGTTTTCCATAGCGGGATGGCTGATGCTCGCATGGTGCGGCTTCCGCGGAAGACAGATCCGCTACCGTGCAGACGACTTGTGGCGCATGGCAGTTGTCGGCAATCTGCTGTTGCTGGGCGGCAACTACACGCTTTCCTGGGCGGAACAGGTAGTGCCTTCAGGACTGGCGGCTCTACTGATTGCCATTACGCCGCTATGGTTTCTAGTCCTCGACAAGCTTTTACTTGGCGACCACAAGATTACTCCTCGGGGCATTGCAGGATTGATACTGGGCATGCTCGGCATGATTGTTCTCCTGTGGCCTGACTTGCGCCTGACCGGAGGACTCGGCCGAAGGGAACTGTGGGCTGCCTTGATGTTGCCGTGCGGTTCTTTCAGTTGGGCGTTAGGTTCCGTCCTTTCTAAGCGTTGGGATTCGGGTGCTGATCGGCTAAGTGCGACAGCTTGGCAAATGGTATTTGCCGGAATCGGAAACTTGCTCGTGGCGCTCGCTGTGGAAGACGTTCACCACGTGCGTTGGACCGCAAGCGGACTTGGCGCCATCTTCTACCTGGTCATTTGCGGTTCATGGATCGGATACACGGCGTATATCTACCTGCTCGGCCATGCTCCAACTTCGAAAGTATCTACCTACGCCTACGTGAATCCGGTCGTAGCGGTGTTTTTGGGATGGGCGATAGAGCACGAGGTAGTAGATCGCTTCATCCTTGCTGGCAGCGCGGTCGTCATTCTTTCGGTGATCCTGGTGACTTCCGCGGAGGTGAAATCGAAGCCAGAAAACTTTGCCGTTGCCGGCGCCCAGAGTGAAGACTAGTTCGCGGAACCACTCGCGAGCGCTGTGCGAGGCGCTTTATTGGATCGATCCGCCGGGATGGAAACTATTGCTACGAGTAGAGCGATATTCAGCCAAGCGAACCAATCGCCGAATCGAGAATAGACAGTTTTCGAGTGTCCTAGTGGTACCGAGGCAATCAGAATAGAAAACGGTGCAGCGCTACTTGATTGCTGCGCCAACACTCTACCTCGATCATCGTTCACCGTGAGTAGACCCTGCTTCGCCGAGCGCACCATCGCAAACCCATCTTCCACGCTTCTCATGATGGCCATTCGGCTATGAAGCCAGTCATCTTCCACGAAATCCCATGCAGGTACCAACATCAGTGCTGTGCCTTCGCGGCTGTACTCGCGGCTGAGTTTAGGAAAATCCATGTCCTTGCAGACCTGCAATCCCCATTTGCCAGATGAATGGTCCCACACGGAACGGTTGACGCCCGGACGATCCCGGTCCTCGAAAACGGGAACGAGATGATGTTTGTCGTACTCGGCAACGAGTGTACCGTCAGGGGAGAAGAGTTTCGCTTGATTGAGAGCCTTTTTATCCGAGAAGGTGTGATCCACGCCGACCACTACATAGACCTTGTTGAGGGCTGCCGCAGTTGCGAATAACTGCTCCATTTCCTGGACCGCCGCATCGGACAATGAGGCGATCTTTTCGGGCAAGACGATGACCTCGGCCCCTTGCTTCGCGAGTAAGTCCAACCGTGCGGAATAATCGCGATAAACCGCCAATCCCAAGTTATCTTTTTGCGGGAAAAGGCTTGCTCGTACGTCGGAAGCCATCAGTCCGACCTTCACCGTTGTCGTAGGTGGTGCCGCATGCAACCTCCATTCTCCAAACCCGACAATGGCAACCACAACAGCGATCGCGCAGGTAATAAGACGTCGTCGGCTGTGAGGTTCCGCTGTGCTCCCCAGCACCGCCGCGACTGCAGCCGGGACGAAGAGCAGCAGAAAACTGATTCCCCACACTCCCGTAACGGAGGCGAGTTGTATGATGCCCCACGCATCCATCTGGGTATACGCGAGATTGCCGAACGTGCTGTGCGGAGAAATTTCTGCCAGCAGATATTCGTAGGAAACCCAAACCGCCGCAAAAACCGTGGCTGCGCGCCAGATTGCATTTCTGATGAGGAAGTGCCGGAATAGAACTGCGCCCAGTCCGAAGATAAGAGCCGGTATCAGCAGGGAAATAAGAACCACCAGCGCCGGAATCTCAAGCACTCGGTGCAAGTATTTCCACTGATTGAACCCGCCCAGGAACCACGCGCTGCTTGCGACTATAAAAAAACGTCGTCGCGTCAAGTAACGGGCAAGGAGTAGCACCGGAAGGGGAGCGATCCAGGTAAACCACCATGCCGGGCGCACACCTGAGCCGAGGAATACAGCCAACCCAGACGCTAACAACCCACCGACAATGAGCAGCAAGCGCGGAACTCGCATGGCTCTATTTTGCGAGACCTGCATAGATGTCCTTGGCGCGATTCAGCGTATCGATGACGTGATTTCGTTCTGCGGTCGTATTCCAATCCGCATTCTGCTGCGCTGCACTGATTAGACGGTCAATCCAGGCCAGGAAGTACTCAGCATCTTCCCGCGACCCGGCTTTCGAGCGAGCAACATCGAAGTAAATCGGACTTGTAGTCGCATATGGGTACATGTCCAGTATCGGATCTTCAGGTTGGTCGCTAAGTGCCCGCAGCAAGCACCAGCCGCTCTTCGGCATTGGGAAGCTGCCGCTCTGATCCGACGTTGTTAAGCTGATCTTTAGATTTTGGACTACCTGGCCATTGCAAACGATCTCTAGATGGTCGACTGGAACAATGGATCTCATCCAAGCCGAGAACTTGACCTGTTGATTGGCTGTCGGCAGTTTGATGGTCTCCCCTAATCCGTGCCCTTCGACGCTGAAGCCCAAGAGTGGCGCGTTCGTTGCAAAGGTGTGCCCCTGTTTAATCGCCTGCAGCCACGTTTTTACGTTCAGGTTTCGCGCGGGCACCTGGGCATAAACGCGGTTCAATCCTACCGGTCCGCGCAGCGACGAAAAGTTTGCCATCGCATCCGTACCGGCAGCCGCGGGCAGATGAAATCCAAGGTTCAGCAGTCGATACCAGACCTCCATCGTGGCTCTGTGCTCGCTGAATCCGAGCGCTTCAATGTAATCGACTTTACCCAGAGCCACGTCCACCGGTAACTCGTCTGTAAGCGACGCGTCTTTGGCCGGATCCGGAACCGCGTCGAATGGATGAACATAGCCCACCAGTGCTCCTTGTGCATGCGCCATGTCGGCGACGTCGGCATTCATGGGAACCAGGCTGGCAGCGCCCGTTCCCGGATAGCCGACGTAATCGGGCAGAATGAAGTTGCGCGTCAGATTCAGCAGTCCGAGATGTCCCCAGTAGCTTGTGTGATATTCCTGTCCGTGCAGCAGAAGGTTGTTGGCCGTCGACGCCGGATCTGGCGTGGTCCTGAAGTAAGAAATGTCCGGGATCCGCTGCTCTTTATTGACGATCAGATCCTGGACAATCGACAAGTTTTCCGCCTCCGCCTGCTGAATCAGGTGGTCGGGGGAGTTGCGATACGTCCCGCCATAATTCATATGCACGTGAACGTCGCCGCTTACCCATTCGGAACCCTTTTCCTTGGGGATCTCCAGCGTGCTTAGTTGAACTTTCAGCGTTGCGCGCTGATTCGCCGCTATTTCGATGTCCCTTTTTTCCACCTGGTACTCGAAGCCTTTCATTACTTCGACGTGAACTTTCCCCGCCGGGACCATGACCGTGAACTGCCCTGGCGTATGGAAGTAATGTGCTTCAAACTTCTGCTGACCCCGGACTAGGCTGTCATCTGCGTGCATCCACACGCTTTGGGGTGCGTATGCTCGGTCATCGGATCCTGTCACAAATACCCGGGCTGCAGTTGCCCGTCCGTTCGCGTCAACAATCGATACGTCAAGTGTTCCCATGGATTGCTTGTAATGACGCTCCTCAGCGATCACTTCTGTCTGCGCGCCTCCGGGTATCCGTTGCAGCCAAAGCGAAGTGTTTCCATCGCGGTTGGAGATGAATGCGATCTGTTTCCCATCAGGCGACCAGCGTGGGTTTGTGTTGTCATACGCGCCATAGGAGATCGGAAATGCGTCGCCGCCTTGCGACGGCATCAACCAAAGCTGATTCCAGGATTGGCCTAAATAAGAGCTGTACACCAGACGCTTGCCGTCGGGTGCGAATTCAGGACGAGCCTTCCAAGCAGTCTCCTCGTAGTGAATTTCCCGGGCTTCGGCAGTGCCTTCCAGCTTCATTCGCCAAAAGCCCCCTGTGCCGT